>DATLFS010000119.1:0-41722 GCA_035540935.1 Actinomycetota bacterium | reverse complement strand
ACTCCGGTAAGTCCGGCGGGAACTCAGAGCCCGGCGGTGGGGCCAACGCCGGCGGGAGCGGGAACGGGAACGGCGGGAGCGGGAACGGGAACGCCGGGAACGAGAACGCCGGGAACGAGAACGCCGGGAACGGCAACGGCGGGAACGGCAACGGCGGGAACGGCAACGGCGGCGGTAACGGTGAGAACGGAAACGGAAAGGGCGGCGACTAACCGCCGAGAACGGCCCCGGGGTCGGCCTCTCCGCTCTTGTAGCGCCTGACGATCTCGTCCTGCAGCCGATCGAGGATCGTCTGCACCTCCTTACGGCGCGCCGAGACCGAACGCTCCCACTCCTCGAGGTTCTCGCCGATGCGCTTGATCTCGTCGCGGCCCAGGTGCGGAAGCCTCGCCAGCGTCTGATCGCCTACGACCTCATCCACCCTTCGGCGGGGGTTGTCGGCGTTACGGGGGATCGTGAAGTCGGGCGCTCGATCCGGCAGCGGCGCGTCGCCCCGCGACGTGCCTCCGGCCAGGATCTCTGGGAGACGCGCCACGAGATCGTCCGCTTCCTCCCCCCGCTCCCGCCTCTCGAGCTCGGCGCGGAGGATCTCGATGCGGGCCTGACAGAGCCTCCGCTCGAACGACAGCTCGATCTCTGCCTCGCGGCACTCATCCCGCTTTGCCTTCAGCGCGTCGACATCTAGCGCGTCTAGCGCGTCAACGTAGGCGGGGTCGGTGATGCGCTCGACGAGGCGGCGCCGCTGCTCGGTCATCGGGAGCAAGATACCGCGAGGGACCTCGAGGACCGCTTAACAGACGGAGGAGACGAGCGGCGTGGGGTTGACCGCGGCGCCGCCGCCCGGGTGGTACTCGAAGTGCAGGTGCGGGATGCCTGTCGCGTTGCCGGTATCGCCGACCGTGGCGATCTGCTGGCCCACGGTCACCCGTCCTCCCGTCACGAGGTTCGACTGGTTGTGCATGTACCAGTACTGGTTGCCGTTGTCCCCGGTCAGGATCTGCCAGTTCCCGGCGCTGGGTCCGTAACCCGCGTAGGTGATCGTGCCGGTCACGATGGCGGCGACGGGGGTCCCGTACCCGGCCATCATGTCGACGCCCTGGTGGGTGCGGCCCCCGGAGCGCGGCGCGCCCCACGTATCGCTGAACGAGACCGGCCCTGCCACCGGACAGGCCATGTTGCCGGTGGGGCGGGCCGCGAAAGCGGGTTGCGGAGGCGCCGATCCGGTCGCCGGTTGCGGGGCCGCGCGGCGCGCCGCAGCGGCCGCTGCGAGCAGCCTTTCGTAGCGGTCCTCGGTCGACGCGAACTGCGACTGCAGCCGCTCCGCCTCATCCGCGAGAGCCGACCGTGTGGCGCTCAGCTCCTCGCTCGAGTCCTCGAGCACGTCTTCGAGCGCCGCGAGCTCCTGCTGCGTCCGGGCGAACCGGACGAAGGCGTCCTGATCCCGCTCCGACACCTGCGAGAGGAGCTCGACGTGCGTCGCCAGGTCCCCGAAATCCTCACTCGTGATCAAGACCTCGAGCGTGCTCAGGGTGCCCGACTTGTAGAGCTCCTGCGCGGCCTCGATGACCCGGCCCATCATCCGGCGCTTCTTCTTCTGGAGGAGCTCGATGCGCGCGGAAGTCTGCGCGATCCGTTGCTGGAGCGCGTCTTCTCTGGAGCGAAGGTCCTCGATGCGTGCCGTCGTGGCGTCGAGCTCGGCCTGGATCTCCTGCATCCGGGCCTTGACGTCTCCGGCCGACTCGTCGCTCGATGCAGCACCCGCGAGTGCGGCGGTCAGAGAGACGACCAGAACTACGGCTGCGGCAACGGGACGCGCCACCAAGGTGGTTCGTCGTGCTAACACCGGGCCGGAACGTAGCACAAGAGCACAAATGCATCCACCACCGGCCATAGACTCGCCCCATGCGCGGGGTCGAGGACTACCTCGAGGAGATCAAGCGGCTGGAAGAGGATGGCGAGCGCTGCACGGCGACGATCCTCGCCGGGATCCTGGACGTCTCCCTCCCCAGCGCCAGCGAGATGCTCAAGCGCCTCGCGAACGAGGGCTACCTGACGCGGGAGAAAGGCGGAGCGATCCAGCTCACGCCGGAGGGGCGGCGTCTCGCCCACACGATGCTCCGGCGCCACCGGCTGATCGAGTGCCTGCTCGTCGACCTGCTCGGCATGGCGTGGTACGAGGTCCACGGCGAGGCGCACAAGCTGGAGCACGCCCTCTCGTCCCGCGTCGAGGAGGCCATGGCGAAAGCGCTCGACTACCCGGACTACTGCCCGCACGGGCACCCGATCTGCCCGATCGACCTTCGCCGCCTGCGGCGTCTGAGCGACCTTGAACCGGGCGGGACCGGCATCGTGGCGCAGATCTCCGAGCTGAAGGAGGACGTCCTCCCCTACCTCGACAAGATCGGCGTCCGTCCGGGCGCGCTCGTGAGCGTGAAGGACATCGCGCCGATGGAGGGTCCTATGACGATCGAGACCTCCGAGGGAGCGACGGCCGTCGGGCGTGAGCTCGCCTCACTCGTCCGTGTGACAGACCCTCCTCCCGAGTAGCTCAGAGGCCGATCGTCTTACCGATGATGTCCTTCATGATCTCGGACGTTCCGCCCCCGATGGGGCCGAGGCGGGCGTCGCGCAGGGCGCGTTCCGCGGGGAACTCCGTCACGTAGCCGTAGCCACCATGCACCTGCACGCACTCGTCGGCGACCCGGAAGGCGACCTCTGTCGCGAAGAGCTTCGCCATCGCGACTTCCTTCACCGCGTTCTCGCCCGCGGCAACCTGCCTGAGGGCGTGGTACGCGAGCGCACGTGAGGCCTCGATACGGGTCGCCATCTCGGCGAACCGGTGCCTCCACACCTGGAACTTCCCGACAGGACGCCCGAACGCGCTCCGCTCGAGGGCATACGTCTTCGCCACCTCGTACGTGAGCTGAGCGCCGGAGGTGGCGGCGAGCGCCATGACGAGCCGCTCCCATGCGAAGTTCTGCATGATGGCGTAGAAGCCCGCTCCCTCGTCGCCGAGCCGATTCTCATCCGGCACGCGGACGTCGTCGAAGTGGATCTCGCCGGTCTGACTCGGCCGCCAGCCCAGCATCCGCACCCTCTTCTGCGAGAACCCCGGCGCGCCGCGCTCCACCACGAAGAGAGTGATCCCGCCATGTCCCGCTTCCGGATCGGTCTTCGCCGCGACGACCACGTAGTCGGCCCACGCGCCGTTCGTGATGAAGGTCTTGCTGCCGGAGACGACCCACGCATCGCCGTCACGGCGCGCCGTGCAGCGCAGCGCGGCCACGTCGCTGCCACCCTCGGGCTCGGTGACGGCGAAAGCCCCTATGACCTCGCCGGCGATCGAAGGCACGAGCCACCGTCGACGTTGCGCGTCCATCCCACACCTCTCGACGTAGAGGGAAGCGAGGTCCTTGTGGGCGCCGATCGACGCCGCGACCCCGCCACTGCCGCAACGCGCCAGCTCCTCCGTCACGACGGCGTCGGCGATCATGTCTTCCGATCCGCCGACGTCGGACCCGAACTTGAGCCCCAGGAATCCGAGCGCACCGAGATGCGCGAAAACCTCGCGCGGGAACGCCTCCTCCCGCTCCCAGTCCGGCGCCTGCGGCCGCAGCTCACGCTCGACGAAGGCGCGCACATCTCCCCGCAGCTCTTCGTGCTCCGGACCGAACAGTGCGTCGCGAGTCACCTCGCCCCCGGCCGCGAAGCGCTCGTAAGCGCTCACAGCCCCTCCATGCGGCCGATGACCTCCCGCATCACCTCGTCGGTCCCACCACCGATGCGGATCAGTCGCGAGTCGCGCCACGCCCGCTGGACGGGCACCTCCATCGAATAGCCGTATCCGCCGAAAACCTGCATGGCGACGTCCGACGCTTTCCACGCGACCTCGCCCGTCATCAACTTCGCCATCGAGATCTCCCGCACGGGGTAGTCGCCGGCGGCGACCTTCCACGCGGCCAGGTACACGAGCTGTTGCGCGGCCTCGATCTCGGTGGCGAGCTCGGCGAGCATGTGGCGGATCGCCTGGTGGCGTCCGATCGAACGTCCGAACGCCTCCCGCTGGTTCGCGTAGGCGACGGCTGCGTCGAGCGTGCGGCGCGCCCCCGCGATCGCTCCCGCCGCACCGACCAGTCGCTCGCCCTGCAGCTCCCACGAGATGTTGTAGAAGCCCTCGCCTTCGTTGCCCAACAGAGCCTCGTCGGACAAGAACATGTCGGTGAAAGCGATCTCCGCGGTATCGGACGTGTGCATGCCGAGCTTGTCGAGCGTCCTGCGCACCTCGAACCCGGGGGTGTCGGTGTCGACGATGAAGAGCGAGATCCCGCGATGCCCGGCCTCACGATCGGTCTTGGCGACGAGCGTCATGCAATCGGCACGCCGCCCGTTCGTGATCCAGAGCTTCGAACCGTTTACGACCCAACCCCCGTCCACCTTCTTCGCGACGGTCCGGATGCCGGCAACATCGCTTCCGGCGTCGGGCTCCGAGATGCCGAGGCAGAAGATCTTCTCGCCGCGGATCGCGGGGGTGAGGTAGCGGCGCTTCTGTTCCTCCGTGCCGAACTTGTAGATCGGCGGCACCGCCATGTCCGTCTGGACGGCGACCGCCATCGCCACCCCGCCCGAGTTGCAGCGCGTCATCTCCTCGGCGAGAACGATCTGGCAGAGATAGTCGCCGCCTCCACCTCCGTACTCCTCCGGGTAGGAGAGGCCGAGGAATCCCAGCTCGCCCATCCGGCGGAAGACCTCGTCCGGGAAGTCACCGGCGGCCTCCCACTCGTCGGCATGGGGTTGCAATTCCCGCTCCACAAAGGCGCGGATCGTCGCGCGCAACTCGTCGTGCTCGGGCGAGAACGGCCAGGGCATCCGGGGAGCGTAGCCCGGCGGCCGGCAACGCCGCCGGCCGCGAAGATTTTCCGGCCGATCGGGCGAAATCGCTCAAGGAAATCAGGCGAAACGCCGACGCACGACGTGGGACGGAAAAGGCGGAGTACATGTCGGGCAGCAATGGGCCCCGCTCCCGTGGGGCCGGCATCCAGGGATCAGCACTCGAAGATCTCGCTTTCGGCGGGTCGGACGTCGATCCCAGAACGGCGGCAAGCCGCCTCGGCGGGTTCCTCTTCGTCGCGTCCGGCCTCGTCGTAGGACTCACCCTGTGGCTGCCCCAGCCGCTCGCCGTCAACCGGGTATCGCTGCTTTTCCTCGGGATCGCGGCGGTCGCCATCGGGCTCGTCATGCCCGAGCTCCCATGGGATCGCTGGCCACGGCAAGCCTTCTTGATCCCCGTAGCGCTCGCGTTCGCGATGCTGGCCGCGGGGAACCTCGAGTTCAGGGGAACGCTGAACCCTTACCACGCCACCTACGTCGTGACGTTCCTGTTCATCGGGCTCACGCAACCGCCGGGCACGAGCCTGAAGATGCTGCCGGTTGCCGTGGCGTCCTACCTCCTCCCCGCGCTCGACTCCTCTGCAGGCGTCGCGATCACCGGGATCGCCATCGCTGCGCCGATCTGGCTCATCACCGGCGAGGTGACCTCGTGGAGCGAGCGGAGGACGCGGCGCGCCGAAGATGCCGCCGGCACGCTCCTCGGTGGCGTCCGGACGCTGGCGCGGGCCGACGACGAGCACGACGTGGCGCGCGCCATCGCGTCCATGGTCGATGACTTACTCGCGCCGGATTGCCTGATCGTGTTCATCGACAATGGGGGCGACGGCAAGCTTTCTCCTGCTCTCCCCGTGCGCTGCGAGGCGCACGAAAGCATCGACCTGAAAACGACGATCCTCGACGTCCGCAACCTGGCGGCCGGGCGCACGGCATCGGCCGGCGGAGAAGACGTGCCGGGTTTCGACGCATCGCTGAGCCTCGTTCTCATCCCGATGGCGGCCGCCGGGACCCTGCTCGGGCTCGTAGCCGTGGCATGGCCGCGCGGCCGCCGCCGCTTCGACAACATCTCGCGCCGGACCTCAGACGTGGTGAACGAAGAGGGGTCCGGCGCACTTCTGCGAATCCGCTCCTCGCGCCGTCTCGCGGAGGAGGCCGAGACCGACGAGTTGACGCGCCTGCCGAACCGTAGGACCTACACCCGGGCGCTCGACTGCATCGCGCCGGGTGACGCCGTCGTCATCGTCGACCTCGATCACTTCAAGCGCGTCAACGACCACCACGGTCATGCCACGGGAGACGAAGTGCTCCGCTCGCTGGCGGAATGCATGCGCAAGATCGCCCGTCGCAGCGACTGCATCGCGCGCTACGGCGGTGAGGAGTTCGCGATGGTCCTGGCGGGTGCGAACGAGAGCGGCGCGGTGGCTGCGCTCGAACGGCTGCGTTTGCTGTGGTCGGCGACGAATCCGTTGACTACCTTCTCCGGCGGCATCGCCGTGTACGCGGACGGCGAAGACGCCGTGGCGACGCTCGAGCGGGCGGATCAAGCTCTGTACAGGGCGAAAGCCGAGGGCAGGAACAGGATCATCGTCGCCCCACCGCCGGTCACCGAGCCCGCCGCTGCACCGTAGCATCGCGCGCGTGCCGACGCCGCACGCAGACCTCCGGGAGCTCGTCCATCTCATCGGCACATGGCGCGGCGCGGGCGAAGGCCACTACCCGACGATCGAGCCTTTCACCTACGAGGAAGAGGTCGAGTTCCGCCATTCCGGCAAGCCGCTCCTCGCCTACGCGCAGATGACGCGACGCGCCGACGGAACGCCGCTCCATTCGGAGCGCGGTTACTGGAGGACCGCAGGCGGAAGCGGCGTGGAACTCGTCTTGGCGCACAGCTTCGGCGCGGTCGAGGTGGCGGGAGGAACCGCCGCCGGGCGAACGATCGAAACGCGATCGAGCACGATCCATGGAACACCTTCGGCGAAGCGGATCGACGAAGTGCGGCGGCGGCTGACCTGGAACGGAGACGCCCTCGTCTACGACCTCTGGATGGACGCGGTCGGAGCGGGTCTGCACCACCACCTGCACGCGCGGCTCGAGCGGGTCGACTGAGACGCCGGACTCGGAAGGAGGAGCGCGCCGGGAGGCGAATATCGCCGGCGGCTCTAACCCGACGGAGGAGGCGTACATGAGGCGCGTGTTGAGGGGTTTCGTTGCAGCGGCGACCGCGGCATCGCTCGTAGGGGGCGTCGCCCACGCAAGCCCCGTCGCGCAGACGAAAGAGGAGCGCGACCTCTACGGAAGGACGTTCCTCGAGCCGGCGCTCTCCTACAACTACATCCAGTTCAGCGACGGCGAATTCGCCGGCGGGATGAAGCTCCTCGAGGAGCTTTTCCCGCGCTACATGAAGTTCACGACGGTCGCGAAGGAGCTTGGTAGCAAGCACGCGGTGAGCGTGGGCGCCGATGGCTACGCCTCCTGGGACAAACGAGACACGGGTGACGGACATCCGATCCACGCCGCGATCGTGACCGACGAGCGGGTTCCGGACACGCACAAGAGCTACGTCGTGCTCATGGCATCGCACCAAGGCGAACCTTGTGGACGCGAAGCGATGTGGCGGTTCCTCGAGGACCTTCTGATCGCCGCCACCGAAGAGCCGGACCGGCTCTTCGACAACGCGACCGGCAAAGACGGCGAGCAGGTCCAGATGACGGCCGGAGAGATCCTCAAGCGCACGAAGATCTACTTCGTCTCCGCATCGCCCGACGGGTGGGCGGCGGGCGATGGTCTGCCGGGCCTCGGCGGACACTCGCAGGACAACGGCGCCGCGATCAACTCGAACCGCGTCGCCTACCAGGACGGCTGGAGCTTTCCGAACGATCCCGTCCTGTTCAGCCAGGGCTACACGACGCTGACCCAGCCCGAAGGCGCCGCGACCACGAAGTGGCTCAGAGAGGTCCGCAAGAAGGAGCTGCGGGGGCGGCCGTTCGCGATCGCGATGGACGTGCACGGGCCGGTTCCCGCCGGCTTCATCCTCTTGCACGACCAGGGAAACGACCCCGAGAAGCTCGAGCGCGCTCAGGAACTGGGCTTGCGCATCCGCCAGAACATGGAGGAGACGATGCCGCCTATGGGCGTCGTCGACTCGCTGCTCGACATGTTGTCGGAACAGGCTCGCCGGCTGCTTCCCGACTCACGAGAGGCGGGAACGATCGACCAGACGGCGTGGCGCTCCTCCGGCATCGCCCGCTGGGCCTTCGTGACGCACATCGCGGATGCGCTCACCTATACCGCCGCGAACACCTGGGGCGGCTGGATGAACTCCCGATCGGGACTCGACGCGGTCTCCCTCTCGTACGAGATCAACTGCCGCGCCTCCTCGCCGTGGAGCGGCATCGACTATCAGAAGTGGGTCGACAACATGCGGGCGGTCTTCGAGACCGGTGTCGTTTCGGCCGCGGCGTTCCGGCAGATGCGCCCGCCGCAGGCGGAAGTCAGGGGAACGGTCGCGTTCCTGGAGACGGGCCGCCGCATCACGGACGCGGACGGCAACCCCTCGCCTCCGCCGCGAGGATTCCCCGGGCACCCGTTGATCCCGCAGATAAAGCAGGGGCATTACGACGTAAGCAACACCGACTACTTCCGCGATCTGCGGGGTCACCTTCCCCGCGCCCCCGTCGAGGTCCGGGACGGTGCGCTGAGCCTTCTCGACCGTGCAGACACCTTCGTCGTGGCGGACGCAACGACGAAGCGCGTCCGGGATCTCAAGCAATTCGCGGAACGCGGCGGCAACCTGATCCTGACCGATCGGGCGCTGAAGATGCTGCCGTCACTCACCGGCATAGAGGGACAAAGGCTGCAACTGCGCTACGGATACGTCGGCTACTCGGACCTCAACCGAACGCACCCATGGACCCACGACCTGCTGGTCACGGCGCGCCAGATGTACGACCCGACCGGCCTCGGCTACCCGCTGCTCATGGAGCGCGACGGCTATTGGCAGGACGAGGGCCCGCAGGGGGGCTCGATTACGAAGAACAGCTCACCGATCTGGGCGGTCGATCGGGACGCATGGGAGGCGGCAGGCGGCGTCACGATCGGGACCGTGGATCCGCCGGAGGACCGCAAGGCGACGCTCGAGGGGACGGCGGAGGACCTCACCAACATCGGAACGCTGGAGGTCGGGAAAGGCCGGATCGTGATCTTCGGCGCGTTGCTGCCGCAGCCGACCGAGAAGTTCCCGCACTGGTTCGGGTTGAACGGCTACACGATCAGCGCGGCCGGCCAGACCATGCTGCTTCGGGCCCTCGACTGGGAGCGCAGTTGACGACGAGGAGCGCCTAGTCCTCGTCGCGTTCGGCGGCGAGCGTGAGGCACGTCACGGTCGACGCGATCGGGAGGACGAGGTTGATCCACCGGCGCGCCTTCGGGAGGTGCTTGAAGGAGGCGAGGGTCGCGAACGCATCGGTGGCGTCCGACATCGCCTGCGCCTCGAGCCACCTGGAGACGTCACCGTCGTTCTCCAGGGCGATCAACGTCCCCAAGCCGAGCGCGGCATCTCGGGCCCCGAGGCTGCGGGCGGCGTGACGGAGGCCGGGTGTGGCCGGTTCGCCGAGCCACCACCGGACGGCCCGCCGGGGCATCAGGGCCAGCGCGGCGCCGACGGCGACGCGGGCCAGGGAGATCATCCTGATGATGTCGTCGGGCGCGACGTCGCGCTCAACCGCGTGTCTCTTTCGCACGTTGCAGTGCCTTTCTCGCGAGGTCTCGGTCTTGCTCCCAGGCGAAATCGAGATCGTCCAGGTCCTCTTCCGTTACCCACTTGAAGGCGGCCACATCATCGGCCGGCGTCGGAGTCCCGCCGGCGAGACGCGCCACGAAGCCGATGGCGAGGTTCACGTCTCCGCGATCGCCATAGACGTGCGGAACCGCCTGCACATAGTCGTCGTCGGAGACCTCGACCTCGACGCCCAGCTCCTCGCGCAGCTCCCGCTTCAGGCCCTCGACCGGGGTCTCGTCGACCCTGAGGAACCCGCCGGGCACGTCGACCCGGCCCTCCTCGGGCGGCCGGCCGCGCACCGTCACGAGACATCTCCCGTCGCGGACGATCGCCGCCCCGACGGTGGGCGCCGCGTTGCGGTACCAGACCCGGTCGTCGCGGGCGCAATAACCCGCCTCTTCGCCCGAACGCTGCTCGAGCCCATCGCCGCACCACGGGCAGAAGCGGAAACCGGTCATTCGCGGTCGGCGCGGCTCGGGCGGGCGCGGACGCCCCTCTCCGCTTCGTCATAGCGAGCCAGCGCGAACAACAGGTCGGAGACGCGATTGAGATACCGCAGGATCTCCGGGTCCGGCACGAGGCCGTCGCGCTCCATCGTCACCGCCTGACGCTCGGCGCGCCGGACGGTCGAGCGGGCCAGATCGAGACCGGCCGAAGCGAGGGTCGCGCCGGGCAGCACGAACTCCTCCGGAAGCGGGTGCTCGGCGACGAGCGCGTCGATGTCGGCCTCCGTCGTCGCGGTCATCTCGGGTGTGATCTTGGAGACGCCGGGCTGCAGTTTCGCCTGGTTCGCCTCCGCGGTGGCCAGCTGCGCCCCGACGACGAACATCTCGCGCTGGATCCGAACGACGATCTCCTCGGCGCGTTCCGTCAGACCTCCGGCGCGCGCCACTCCGAGCGCGGAGACCACCTCGTCGAGGGTGCCGTAGACCTGCGTCCGGGCATCGTCCTTCGCCACGCGCCCGCCGTAGAGAAGACCGGTGGTCCCGTCGTCGCCCTTGCGCGTGTAGATCCTCACGACGGCGATGCTACGCGATGACGCGCCAGCGCCCGCCGTCCCGCGAGATACGCGGCGACGTTCACCGCCGCGTGCAGCCCGGTGGGAAGCGCGATCCCTCCGGAGGTCACGCGCAGCCAGCCGAAGAGAACCCCGGCGCCCGCCGTGAACACAACGGTTGCCGCGATCGTCGCCGAGGGATCGCGCCCGTTGATGCGCGCCATCTGTCGCGCCGGCTCGACGTGCCAGAGACCGAACACGGCCGAGGACACGAGCACCGCCGCCGGCCGGCCGTACTCGAACAGCAGGCCGAGCAGGACGCCGCGGAACGCGACCTCCTCGAACAGCGCGGTACCGAGCGGGATCCGGATCGCCGCGCGGTACCAGGCGAGCCCCTCCCCAGCACGCCGGTCGGCGAGGAGGCGGGAGAGACGCGAGCCGGAGACGAGAAGGAGCGGCACGCCGCAGGCGCCTCCTGCGGCCAGGCCGATCAGGAGCCCGACGGCGTCGGGTGCGAGCCCCATCTGGTCGACCGACAGGCCGAGGAGAGAACCCGCGGCGACGAGGACGCCGGCGGCGGCGAGGTTCACCGGCACGTACCCCCAGCCGTGGAACGCAGGCCACCGATTCAAGACGGCGTTGTAGGCCACGAGTGCGGCCGCCATCACCGTCTCCGCCACGCGGCGAGACTATCGAGCCCCGAACGCTCCCACCTATCCGAGCACGTCGATTCCTCTTATGCTGTCGCCCTGTGGCCCTGGGCCATCCGCCGCGGCGTCGAACCGCCGCGACGGCGCGGGATGAGAAGACAGAAAGGGAGGCCCTCAGTTGCGAAGCCGTAAGAGCAGGTGGTTGCCGGCGATCGTCATCGCCCTCGCGATCTTGGGGGCCGCCTGTGCCGCCGAAGAGGAGCCGGAGGACACCGGGGCCGGGACGGGAACCGAGGGGGCACCGGGTGCCGACTTCCTCGCGTGCCAGGTGACCGACACGGGCGGCGTCGACGACAAGTCGTTCAACCAGACGGCCTACGCCGGCCTGCAGCGCGCCGAGGAGGAACTGGGCGTTGAGATCAAGGTCCTCGAGTCGACGAGTGAGGCCGACTTCGAGCCGAACATCCAGACCTTCATCGACCAGGGCTGCGATCTCATCGTGACCGTCGGCTTCCTGCTGGGCGACGCGACCGCGGCAGCTGCCGAGGCGAACCCCGACCAGAACTTCGCGATCGTCGACGTCGACTTCTTCGACGCCGACAAGGGTGAGGACGTCACTTACGACAACGTGAAGGAGCTCACCTTCGCGACCGACGAGGCGGCCTTCCTCGCCGGATATCTCTCCGCCGGTATGACAGAGAGCGGGACGCTCGGGACCTTCGGCGGCATCAACATCCCGCCGGTGACGATCTTCATGAACGGGTTCCAAGCCGGGATGGAGCATTACAACTCGGAGAACGACGCCAACGTCGCGCTGAAAGGTTGGAACGCCGAGAATCAGAACGGGTTGTTCGCGGAGTCGTTCGAAGACCTCGAGAAGGGCAACCAGCTCGGTCGGCAGCTCCTCGACGAGGGGGCAGACATCATCATGCCGGTGGCGGGACCGGTGGGCCTCGGCACGGCAGAGGCAGTTCGCGATGCAGGCAACGCTTCGCTCGTGTGGGTCGACACCGACGGTTGCGAGAGCGCGTCTGAGTTCTGCGACCTCTTCCTGACCAGCGTGATGAAGAACATGGACGTCGCCGTATTCGACGCGATCCAGGAGGCTGTCGAGGGCACCTTCGCGGGCGGCCTCTACACCGGCACGCTCGAGAACGAAGGCGTCGGCATCGCGCCGTACCACGAGTTCGAGGATGAGGTGCCGGACGACCTCAAGACGCAGATCGACGAGCTGCGCGAGGGGATCATCTCCGGCGAGATCACGGTGGGCGGCTAACCGCCAAGAGCGACACGATCAGAGAACGCCCGGGCGCGCTGGTGATCCGGTGAAGGTCGAGCTTCGCGGGATCACCAAGCGCTTCCCGGGCGTCGTCGCGAACAAGGACGTCCACCTCCACGTCGAGCCCGGCGAGGTTCTCGCGCTGCTGGGCGAGAACGGGGCCGGCAAATCGACGCTCATGAACATCTTGTTCGGCCTCGTGACGCCGGACGAAGGGACGATCCTGCTCGACGACGAACCCGTGACGCTCGACTCACCCGCAGACGCGATCGCGGCCGGGATCGGCATGGTCCATCAGCACTTCATGCTCGTCCCCGTCTTCACGGTGGCGGAGAACATCGTCTTGGGGGTTGAGCCCACTGGACGCGCGGGATGGCTGGATCGGGCCGCTGCAAGGGCGCGCATCCGGGAGCTCTCCGAGCAGTACGGCCTGCGCGTCGACCCGGATGCCGTCGTAGAAGACCTTCCGGTCGGCATACAGCAGCGCGTCGAGATCCTCAAAGCGCTCTACCGGCGCGCCGACTGCCTCATCCTCGACGAGCCGACCGCGGTCCTGACGCCGAACGAGATCGACGACCTCATGCAGATCATCGAATCGTTCAAGAGCGCGGGTCACTCCGTGATCTTCATCTCTCACAAGCTCAAAGAGGTGATGGCGATCGCCGACCGCATCGTCGTGCTGAGGCGCGGTGAGGTGGTGGGGACGACGACACCGCAAGAGACGGACGAGGCGCGGCTGGCAAGCCTGATGGTCGGCCGCGACGTCAGCCTCGAGATTCAGAAAACCGCCGCGGCACCCGGCGCGCCCGTTCTCGAGGTCCGCGATCTCCGCGCTCTCGACGACCGCGGTCATCCGGCCGTCGACGACGTCTCCTTCGAGATCCGTGCGGGCGAGATCCTCGCTGTGGCGGGGGTGCAAGGCAATGGACAGACCGAGCTGGTCGAGGCGATCGCAGGGATGCGCCCGGTCGCCCGCGGAACCATCCGCCTCGACGGCCGCGACGTCACCGGTGCACAGCCGCGCCGGCTCTTCGAGGCCGGTGTCGCCCACGTCCCGGAGGACCGGCAACGACACGGCATCATCGGGACCTTCCCCATCCGAGACAACCTCGTGCTCAACCAATCCCACCGCACGCCCTTCGCCCGCGGCCTCAGGATCGATCGCGCGGCGGTCGCGGAGAATGCCGGGCGGCTCATCGACGAGTTCGACATCCGCACGCCGTCGGCAGACGTGCCGGCGCGCAACCTGTCGGGCGGCAACCAGCAGAAGGTGATCGTGGCGCGCGAGTTCTCGCGAGGTGACCGGTTGCTGATCGCGGCCCAGCCGACCCGCGGCCTCGATGTGGGGTCGATCCAGTACATCCATCGCCGCGTCGTAGAGAAGCGCGACGAAGGTGCCGCCGTCCTGCTCGTCTCGTCGGAGCTCGACGAGATCATGTCGCTGGCGGACCGGATCGCGGTCATGTTCCAAGGGCGGATCATCGCCATCCTCGACCGGGATGACGCAACGAGGGCGAAGGTGGGGCTCCTCATGGCGGGGCATCGCGACGAAGGGACCTCCGGCAAAGGCGAGGAGCCGGCGTGAAAACGCTCCTCCGCGCCTTGCTCGTGCCGGCCCTCGCCCTCGTGGCGGCGCTGGTCGTGGGCGCCATCGTCATCGTCTTCACCGACCCCGAGACCCTCCGCGCCTGGGCGTCGTCCGCCCGCAACCCGGCGCGCGCCCTATCGCTCTCTTGGGCGCTCGTGTCGGGCGCCTACAGCGCGTTGTTCGAAGGATCGTTCGGAAGTGTCCGCGCCGTCAGCGAGACGATCGTCACCGCGACGCCGCTCATCCTCGCCGGGCTGTCGGTGGCGCTGGCTTTCCGTGCCGGGCTCTTCAACATCGGCGGCGAAGGCCAGATCCTCGCCGGTGCGATAGCGGCGACCTACGTCGGGTTCACCTTCCGCGACCTTCCGGCGCTGGTGCACCTGCCGGCGGCGCTCCTCGCCGGATTCGCCGCGGGCGCCGGGTGGGGGTTCATCCCTGGCTTCCTGAAGGCACGGACGGGAGCGCACGAGGTCATCACGACGATCATGCTCAACTTCATCGCGCTCAGCTTCGTCAACTTCTTGCTGAAGACGCAGACGTTCCTGCGCCCGAACCGCGCCGATCCGATATCGAAGATCGTCTCGGAGTCGGCGGAACTCCCCCAGCTCCTCGGTACGCAGTACCGGCTCCACGCGGGCATCGTCCTCGCGCTCCTGGTCGCGTGGGGCGTCTGGTGGCTGTTGTTCAGGTCGACCGTCGGATTCCAGTTCAGGTCGGTCGGTGCTAACCCGGACGCCGCCGCGTACGCAGGGATCCGCGTGGGCGCGACGTACATGGTGGCGATGTTTCTTGCCGGCGGGCTCGCCGGGCTGGCCGGCGGAGTCCAGATCCTCGGCATACGCAAGTACATGACCCCCGGCTTCTTCGGCTATGGGTTCGACGCCATCGCTCTCGCGCTCCTCGGAAGGAGCCACCCCGCGGGAGTCGTGGGAGCGGCCGTGCTCTTCGGCGCACTGCGCGCCGGCGCACTCCGGATGCAGGCCGACACCTCCATCCCCATCGACATCATCGTGGTCATCCAGGCGCTGATCATCGTCTTCATCGCCGCGCCGGCACTGGTACGCGCCGTCTTCCGCATCCGCGCCGAGCGAGTGGCGGAACCGGAAGCCTTCACCAAGAGCTGGGCCGCATGAGCGTTGCCGTCGCAACCGCCGCCCCGCGTTCCGAGGCGCGCGCCCGCATCGCCGGCGTCGCCTTCCTCGCCGTCGGTCTCGCGATGGCGTGGCTGTTCGGAGCCGGCAGCGCGGGTGAGGGTTCGGCGTCGTTCGGCCTGAACGGTCCCGGCCAGCTCGCCGACCTGCCGCCTCTGCGGCTTCCCGCCTCCGGGACCGCCTACCTGCTGAGCGTGGTCTGCATGTTCCTCGGCGGTATCCAGCTGTCGCGCGGGTTCGGGACGAAGCTGCCGCTCATCGGCGGTGTAGTCGCCGGATTGTTCGTCATCGCCTTCCTCACGTGGGCCGCCCGAGGCTCGTCCCTCAACCTGTACGGGATGCTCCAGAGCACGCTCCTGCGCTCCGTCCCTCTGACGCTGGGCGCCCTTTCGGGCGTGCTGTGCGAGCGATCGGGCGTCATCAACATCGCGATCGAAGGAATGATGCTGACGGCTGCTTTCGCCGGCGCGATGGTCGCAAGCGCGGCGGGAAATCTCTTGATCGGAACCGGCGCGGCCGCGGCCGCGGGTGCTCTTCTGGGAGCGGCGCTTGCGGTCCTGGCGATCCGCTACCGCGTCGACCAGATCGTCGCCGGGACGGTGCTCAACATCTTCGCCCTGGGGATGACTTCGTACCTCACCGCCCGCATCCTCGTCAGCTATCCGGATCTGAACAGCCCCGGGACCTTCAGCCCGATCGCCGTTCCCCTCCTGTCGAAGATCCCGCTCGTGGGGCCGCTCCTCTTCCGGAACAACGTCTTCGTCTTCCTGACCTTCGTCCTCATCGCGATCGTGTGGGTCGGCCTCTTCCGCACGCGCTGGGGGCTGCGCGTCCGCGCCGTCGGTGAGCACCCGCACGCGGCGGAGACGGTCGGTGTGAACGTGTTGAGGGTCCGCTACCGGAACGTCATCCTCGGCGGCGCTGTCGCGGGTCTCGCCGGTGCCTACCTGACACTCGGAGCCGTAGGTCGCTTCGACGAGAACATGACCGCCGGCAAGGGCTTCATCGCTCTCGCGGCCATGATCTTCGGGCGCTGGAACCCGATAGGCGCGTTCGGCGCCGCGCTCGTGTTCGGCTTCGCCGACTCGCTCCAGAACAAGCTCGCCATCCTGAACGTCCCGATCCCGTCCGAGTTCCTCGCCATGGCGCCGTATCTGGCGACGATCCTCGTGGTGGCTGGAGTCGTTGGACGGGCGCGGCCGCCCGCGGCCGACGGTCAGCCTTACTCGAAGGAATAGGCTGCACCGCGATGACCGAGCCGATCCCGTGGGACGACCTCCGTGCCGAAGCGCGTGACGCCGCCCGGCGCGCCTACGCGCCCTACTCCGGCCTGCGCGCCGGAGCGGCCGGTCTCGTCGACGACGGCGAGATAGTCACCGGCTGCAACGTCGAGAACGCCTCCTACGGGCTCACGCTCTGCGCGGAATGTGGCCTCGTGTCCGACCTGCACGACTCCGGCGGCGGGCGCCTGATAGCGGTGGTCGTGGTCGCCGCCGACGGCGACCCGCTCACTCCGTGCGGCCGCTGCCGCCAGCTGCTCGTCGAGCACGGCGGGGGCGAATGCCTGATCGACGCCCCCGACGGGCCGAGGCGCCTCGACTCGCTTCTGCCCGACGCGTTCCTCCCGGGCGACCTCGACGAACGCAGCGGGTAACCCGGTGGACGTCGTCGACATCATCCGCGCCAAGCGCGACGGGCGACGGCTGTCGGACGCGCAGATCGATCACTTCGTCTCCGGCTACGCCGAAGACCGCATCCCCGACTACCAGGCCGCCGCACTGCTGATGGCGATCGTGTGGCGGGGCATGGAGGCGGGTGAGCTGGCGACGTGGACCGAGCGGATGATCGCCTCGGGGACGCGGCTCGACCTCTCGTCGGTCCCCCTCCCGACGGTGGACAAGCACTCGACCGGCGGCGTCGGCGACAAGGTCTCGCTTCCGCTGGCGCCGATCGTCGCCGCCTGTGGAGCGGCCGATCCCATGCTGTCGGGCCGCGGCCTCGGTCACACGGGTGGCACGCTCGACAAGCTCGAGGCGATACCGGGATTCAGGGTCGACCTCGACGCGGATGAGATGCTCCGCGTCGTCCGCGAGGTCGGCTGCGTCATCTGCTCGACCGGTCCCGATCTCGCCCCCGCCGACCGGCGGCTCTACGCGCTGCGCGACGTGACCGGCACCGTCGAGTCGATACCGCTGATCGCGTCGAGCATCATGAGCAAGAAGATCGCGGAGGGGACGGACGCGCTCGTCCTCGACGTCAAGGTCGGCTCGGGCGCCTTCCTCCCCGACGTGGAGAGCGCGCGGCGTCTGGCGGAGACCATGGTCTCTCTCGGGGCCGCTCACGGTGTGAAGACATCGGCGCTGCTGACCGACATGGAGACGCCCCTCGGGCGCGCCGCCGGGAACGCCCTCGAGGTCGCCGAATCCGTGGCGATGCTCCAGGGGGACGCGCCGGAGGATCTGGCGGAAGTCACCTACGCCCTCGCCGACGAGATGCTCGCGCTCGCCGGCGTCGACGCCGACCCGCGCGCGGCGGTCGCATCGGGAGCCGCGCTCGAACGGTGGCGGAGGATGGTCGCGGCGCAGGGAGGCGATCCGGACGCGCCGTTGCCCCAGGCGGAGCATCGCCGCTCCCTCGCGGCACCGGGCGGCGGTTATCTCGCGCGTCTCGACGCCCGCGCGGTCGGCGTGGCCGCATGGCGTCTCGGCGCGGGCCGCGCGAAGAAGGACGATCCGGTGAGCGCGGCGGCCGGCGTCGTGTGTCTGAGGAAGCCCGGCGACCGCGTCGAGGCGGGGGAGCCGGTGCTCGAGCTCCATGCCGACGACGACGCGCGCTTCGGCGCGGCTCTCGCCGCGCTCGAAGGCGCGGTGAGCGTCGCGCCCGAACCGGCGGAGCCGCGACCGCTCGTGATCGAGAGGATCCGCTCGTGAGCATCGCCCGCGCGACGGGCCGGAGCGGCTTCAAGGTGGCGGTCGCCCTCGGATCCGGGCTCGGCGCGGTCGCACGCTCGCTGGTGGGAGAGGCGTCGGTCGCCTATTCCGACATCGACGGCATGCCGCCCGCGGCCGTGGCCGGACACGAAGGTCGCCTCTACCACGGTGAGGTCGAGGGCGTGCGTGTGCTGGCGTTCGCGGGACGCGCTCATCTCTACGAAGGACACGATGCCAAGGCGGTGACACGATGGGTGCGTCTCGCCGCGGAGGCCGGCTGCGAGATCGTGATCCTCACGAACGCGGCCGGAGCTATCCGCGCCGAGCTCACCGTCGGCGCGCCGTGTCTCATCTCCGACCACCTCAACCTGACCGGGACCAATGCCTTGCTCGGGCCGAACGACGACCGGCTCGGCCCGCGCTTCCCCGACCTCAGCGAGGTCTACGACCGCCGACTCCGCGACCTCGCCCGCGCTGTCGAGCCGGACATCCCCGAGGGCGTCTACGCCGGCCTCCTCGGGCCGACCTACGAGACGCCGGCGGAGATCCGCATGCTACGGACGCTCGGTGCCGACCTCGTCGGGATGTCGACCGTCAACGAAGCGATCATGGCGCGCTACCTGGGGCTGCGGGTGCTCGGGATCTCGATCGTCACGAACCGGGCGGCCGGCGTGGGGGATGGGCCCCTCGATCACGAAGAGGTCAAAGAGGCCGGTGCCGCCGCCGCGCCGCGGCTCGAACGACTCCTGCGCGGCGTGATCGCCCGCCTCTGATCGTCAGGCGCCCTTCGGGTGCCAGACCGTCTTGATCTCCATGAGCGCGGTGACCTCGTACGGGCTCCGGAGCGAAGTCGCGGCCACGAGACGCTTGACGTTCTCGGCGCCGAGCCGCTCGGCTTCCGCCCGCAGCTCGTCGGGAACGCCCGTGACGTCCAGCGCGTCGACGTCGAGGTGCGCGGCCAGGACCGGGACGAGCTCGTCTTTCCGGCCGGTCAAGACATTCACTACTCCGGGCGGGACGTCTGCGGTCGCGATGCACTCGCAGAGCGCGAGCAGCGGGAGCGGATGCTCCTCCGACGCCAGCGCCACCGCGATGTTCCCCCCGCACATCACGGCCGCGAGGCGCGCCGCGACGTGCGCGAGGGACGGCTTCTCGACCGCCACCAGCCCGACGATCCCCATGGGCTCCGGCGCGCTGAGGTTGAAATAGGGACCGGCGACCGGATTGAGGTTGCCGGCTACCTGCGCCAGCTTGTCGGTCCACCCCGCGTAGTAGACGAACGAGTCGATCGCCTCGTCCACCTGGCTCGACGCGCCCTTGCCCTCGGCCGCCGCCACCTCGCGCTCGAGGTCCGCGCGCCGCGTCTCCATCATCTCGGCCACCCGGTACAAGACCTGCCCGCGGTTGTACGCGGTAGCAGCCGCCCACTTCGGCCACGCCTTGCGCGCCGCGACCACCGCGTCCCGCACGTCTTTGCGCGACGCACGCACCGCGTTCGCCAGCAGCGAGCCGGAGGAGTCGTGCACCGGATACGAACGCCCGGACTCGGAGCGGGGGAAGCCGCCGCCGACGAACATCTTGTAGGTCTTGCGGACCTCGAGGCGCTCGCTCACCGCTCTTCCAGTCGCAGGTAGGGGGCGAGGCCGTGGCGCCCGCCTTCGCGGCCGAACCCGGATTCCTTGTAGCCGCCGAAGGGGCTGGTCGGGTCGAACCGGTTGAAGGTGTTGGCCCACACGACGCCGGCGCGCAGCGCATCGGCCATCATGAGGATGCGGCTGCCCTTCTGCGTCCACACGCCGGCGGACAGACCGTAGGTCGTGTTGTTCGCCTTCTCGATCGCCTCCGCCTCGGTTCTGAAAGTCATCACCGACAGAACGGGACCGAAGATCTCTTCGCGCGCCACGACGTGCGACTGGCTCACCCCGGTCAGCAGCGTGGGCGGGAACCAGAAGCCGCGCTCCGGCAGCTCGCACTCCGGCTGGTAAAGACCGGCCCCCTCTTCCACGCCGACCCCCACGAGACGCTTGATCTTGTCGAGCTGGTCGCGGCTGTTGATCGCGCCGATGTCGGTGTTCTTGTCGAGGGGGTCGCCGAGGCGGAGCGTCGCGAGACGCCGCTTGAGCTTCGCGACGAACTCCTCCGCCACGGACTCCTGCACGAGCAACCTGCTGCCGGCGCAACACACATGGCCCTGATTGAAGAAGATCCCGTTGACCACACCCTCGATCGCCTGGTCGACCGGGGCGTCGTCGAACACGACGTTCGCGGCTTTGCCGCCGAGCTCGAGCGTGAGGCGCTTGCCGGTGCCGGCCAGGCGGCGCTGGATCTCCTTACCGACCTCGGTAGAGCCCGTGAAGGCGACCTTGTCCACGTCCGGGTGTCGCACGAGAGCAGCACCGGTCGCGCCCGCCCCCGTGACGATGTTGACCACGCCCGGAGGGAGACCGGCATCGACGCAGATCTCCGCGAAGGCAAGAGCGGTGAGCGGGGTCGTCTCGGCCGGCTTGAGGACGACGGTGTTCCCGCATGCGAGCGCCGGCGCGATCTTCCACGCCAGCATCAACAGCGGAAAGTTCCAGGGGATCACCTGGGCGCAGACGCCGACGGGTCGCGCGCTCCTCCCGGGGAACGCGTACTCCAGCTTGTCGGCCCATCCGGCGTAGTAGAAGAAATGCGCGGCGGCGAGAGGTACGTCGATGTCGCGGCTCTCTTTGATGGGCTTGCCGCCGTTGATCGTCTCGAGGACGGCCAGCTCGCGCGCCCGTTCCTGGATCATGCGCGCGAGGCGGAACACGTACTTGCCGCGGTCGCTGGGCGCCAGCGCTCTCCACGCGGGGAACGCGTCTCGCGCCGCGGTAACGGCCCGATCGATGTCGGCCTCGCCCGCCTCGGCTACCGCAGCGAGCACCTCCTCCGTGGCGGGATTGATCGTCTTCATCTCGCCGCCGTCGATCGGGTCGACGAAGGCGCCACCGATGAAAAGCCCATAGGTCGGCCGGATCGACACGATCTCGGCGGACTCAGGAGCCGGCGCGTACTCCCATCTCGTCATCCGGTCATTCTCGCGCCGCGGGCATCCGCAGGCAGGACTTCCTGCTGGGCGCGAACCTCCGCCGATAGGCTGTGGCGCGGCTCCATGTCGGAAGGTGTCCGGAGAGGGAGGCAGGGTGCGATGCGGGTCAACAAGGTCGGCTGGTTCATCGTCGGGTTCTTCTTCATCGGGGGGATCTTCTTCTGGATGACGATCCCGTCGATCTTCATCGGACAGATCTGGGTCGCGGTCTCCGTCTTCCTGGCCTTGGTCTATCTCTGGATCGGACGGACGGCCGCGCGCGCGGACCGCCTGCGCGCCACCGGTGTCCGAGGACAGGCAGAGATCCTGCAGATGACGCAGACCGGCGCGTACGTGAACAACCAGCCGCGGGTGAAACTACGGCTGCGCATCAGCGCGCCGCACATCGCGCCGTTCGAGGACGAGAAGACGATGACGATCCCGCAGATCTTCCTCGGGCGTCTTACGGTCGGTGGTCCGCTCACGGTCGTGATGGAACCCGACGATCCGAAGAGCTACGTGATCGACTGGACCGACGGAGGTGGAGGCGCGGGCGGCGCGCCGATCACCGTCCACCGCCGCGACGGCGCGCCGATGACCGTCGGGCAAGCCAGCGAGGCGGGGCAGGCCGTGATGCAGGCGCTACGGGATCACGGCATCGACCCCTCGAAGGGGAACATCGACCTTCGCAACATGGCCTCGGCTCGCGCCGCCGTCCTCGAAGCGCTCGAGCGACACGGCGTGGACGCCGCCCACCAGGTCGCGGCGAGCGATCCGAGCACGCCCGTGCAGGAGCCTCAAGAGCCGATGGAGCGTCTTCTGAAGCTGCAACAGCTGCGCGACGCGAACCTGATCACCGAAGACGAGTACAACGCCCACCGGCAACGCATCCTCGGCAACCTCTAACTAAAGAGGTCTTCGTCACTCTCTCCTCTTCAAGTGATTTGCACGTCGCCACGTCAGCAAGACCGCGAGGTGGGCGGCGTCCTTCTCCCGCCCCACCGCCCGTTTCATGGCGATGAGGTCCTCGATCGAGGCGACCGACATCTGAATTCCGAACCGCTCCATCACCAGAGCCCGCCTCACAAGCTCGTCGTACGCGGGTGCTCCTGACGGTTCGAAGAGGACGTCGACGGGGCCGAAACGCGTCACGAACGTCAGAGTCGACACCTCGCGGAAAGTGTGTTCGTCGAGCGGGATCGCGACCCCCTCCGGGTCGTCCGGCACGCGCAGCCGCGCCTCCATCTCGACCAGCGCTTCGGCCAGCGCCTTGAGATTCCGCTCGTTCCGTTGCGGCACGACGTCGATGTCGAGGGTTTCGGGGATCGGCACGTCTTGCAACATCGCCGCCACGCCGCCGATCACGACGTAGGAGACACGATGACGGTCGAGGCACTCGACGACCATCTCTAGCTGGCGATCGAGGTTCGACGCCACTCAGCTACACCGGCGCGTGACCGCGCCGAGCCTCGCGGCGCAGGCGCGCCCGTTCACGCTCGAGCGCCGCGCGCGTCTCCTCGGACAGCGACGCCTCGTAGACCGCCATCACATCGTCGTGGTCGTCGTAGGGGACCACCTGGATGCGGAGGTCTTGGTCGGCCGCTCGAACGATGCGTGCGAGGGTCTCGAGCGTGGGCGAACGCCTCCCTGATTCGTAGGCGGCGATCGCGGCCTGCGACGTCGCGGCGCGCCGCGCCAGATCGCGCTGCGAGATCCCGGCGTCGTGCCGAGCCAGCCGGATCAGGTTCCCCGCCCAAGTGCTCATAGGGGCGACGATACCGTATCCGACGTCTATTTGGATATCGTGTTAGGTGTCAAATGCCGCCGAGACGCCTGGTGAGGACAAGCGGCCCCAAAGAGGATCCCCCTCAGTCGAGCGTGTAGCGGTCGGGGTCGGAGTAGACGCCGGTTCGCTGCTTGTCGATCTGCATGAGCAGGTCGTTCAACAAGCTCGAGGCCCCGATGCGGAAGAGCGCCGGGTCGAGCCACTCGTCGCCGAGCGTCTCGTGGACGATCACGAGGTACCTGATCGCATCCTTGGCGCTGCGGATCCCTCCGGCGACCTTGAAACCGACGCGCCTACCCGTCGCCGCGTGGAAGTCGCGGATCGCCTCCGACATCACGAGCGCCACGCCGTGGGTCGCCGCGGGTGAGATCTTGCCGGTAGAGGTCTTGATGAAGTGGCTTCCGGCGGCCATCGCGATGAGTGCCGCGCGCCGCACGCGGTCGTAGGAGCCGAGCTCTCCGGTCTCGAGGATCGTCTTCACGTGCGCGTCACCCGCCGCCTCGACCGAGCGCGCCACCTCCTCGTAGACGACGGCCTCGTCGCCGGCGAGGAGCGCGCCGCGCGAGATGACGATGTCGATCTCGTCGGCGCCGGCGGCCACCGCCTCCTCGATCTCACGGAGCCGCACGTCGAGCCCCACCTGGCCCGAAGGGAACGCGGTGGCGACCGACGCCACCTTCACTCCGGATCCGGCGACGGCCGCGACCGCCTGCGGCACGAGCCGCGGGTACACGCAGAGCGCGGCCACGGAGGGAACGTCGGGATCTCCGGGTTTCGGCCGTATCGCCTTCGCCGCGAGCTGGCGGATCTTGCCCGGCGTATCGATGCCCTCGAGCGTGGTGAGATCACAGCAGCGGATCGCGAGATCGAGCGCCCACAGCTTCGAGTCCTTCTTTATGGACCGGGACGTCAGCGACCGCGCGCGCTCCTGCGCCCCCACCTCGTCAACGGTTCCGCCGATCCGGTCGACGAGGTCGAACGAGGGGGCGGATGCCTGCGTCATCGCTCAGTGGCGGTGGTGATGGTGTCCGTGTTCGGCCATCGGGCCCGACACGAGCGGCAGGTTGATGCGCTTCGCCACCCTCGGCTTGGGCGGAAGGATGTTCGTCAGCTCCTTCGCGGCCTGGTCGAGCCGTTGCGCCACCTCGGAGTCCGGCGCCTGCAGCACGATCGGCGCGCCGACGTCGGCGAACTCGCGCAGCTTGGGGTCGATCGGGATCTGCCCGATGAGCGGGACGCCGAGCCGGTCGGCCAGCGTCTGGCCGCCACCCGAGCCGAAGATCTCGTAGCTCTTGCCGTCGTCGCCGCGGAAGTACGACATGTTCTCGACCACGCCGGCGACGCGAAGGCCGGTCTTCTCGGCCATGAACCCGGCGCGTTGCGCCACCTTCTCGGCGACCGCCTGTGGAGTCGTAACGACGACCATCGAGGCGCCCGGAAGGAACTGCGCGATCGAGATGGACACGTCACCCGTCCCCGGGGGCAGGTCGACGAGCAGGTAATCGGGCTCGTCCCAGTGCACGTCGGTGAGGAACTGCTGGAGCGCCTTGTGCAACATCGGCCCCCGCCACACGACCGGGTTGTCCTCCGGCGTGAAGAGACCGATCGAGATCACCTTCACGCCGAACATCTCCGGCGGCATGATCATGTCTTCGACGACCGTCGGCCGCTCGTGGATGCCGAGCATGCGCGGGATGGAGAAGCCCCATACGTCGGCGTCGAGAAGCCCGACCGAGTGGCCGAGCTTCGCCAACGAGGCGGCGAGGTTCACCGTCGTCGTCGACTTGCCCACGCCGCCTTTGCCCGAGCCGACCGCGATGACCTGGGTCGTGGAGTCGCTCCGAGCGAACGGGGCGGGGGTCTCCTTCCGCAGACCGCCGACCAGCGCCTGCCGCTCCTCCTCGGTCATGCTCGTGAGCTCGACGTTCACGTGGCCGATCGCCGGGAAGCGCTCCTTGAGCTTCGCGGGGATGACCTCGAGGAAGTAGCTCTTGAGGGGACAGCCGGGGATCGTCAGAGCGACCAGGACCGAGACGTCGCTCCCGGCGATCTCGATGTTCCTGACCATGTTGAGCTCGTTGAGCCCGCGATGTAGCTCGGGGTCCTGGATCTCTCCGAGGACTTCCGAGATCTGATCTTTGGTGGGCATCGTCATGCGAGTGATCCACTCCTATCCGCCGGCGGGACCGGGAAGCGGCCACGGATGCGAGCCGCGGCGCCCGCGAGCCGCGCCAAGCGTAAGCGATGCGGAAGCGCGCTAGATCAGGAGGTCGAGCGCGCGCGGCACGAGGTCGATCCGGAGCTCGCCGTACTCGCCGATGTAGTCGCCGTCGACCTGGACCGGAAGGGGCTCGTCGCACCGGACGGAGAACCCGGTGCGATCGTGCCGGTAATAGGCCTCCTTCCAGCCGATGTGCGCGTGGCTCACGAGCAGCGCCCAGGCGACGCGCCCGATCGTGTGCGTGCCGATCTTCTTGATGCCGTAGACGTCCAGGCCGCCGTCGAGGCGTGCCTCCGGGCAAACCTCGACGGGACGGTGACGGAAGTACGTGAACGGCCGCCCGTTGCAGCACACGGCCAGCACGACGCGCTCCTCCTCCTCACCGTCCGCCGCGATCGCGACGGACGGGTCCCGGCGCCGGTATCCCGACCACGCTGCCTGAAGCGCGTGCCTGAGGAAGAGCCAGTCGTGCTTGCCGGCACGGGGCTTGGCCGAGCGTTCGACCCGCCGGACCACCTCGGCGTCGAGCCCCACGCCACCCGAGAAGAGGAAATGACGCTCGGCGCCGGTGGCGGTGAAAGTGAGACGTCCGACGTTGATGCGGCGCGTCGACCGCGACGCGAGACGGTGTGCGAGATAAGCCGTCGCATCGACCGGGTGCATCGGGATGCCGGTCGCGCGCGCCATCACGTTCGTGCTCCCGCCGGGGAGGATGCCGAGCGCCGTGCGCGACCCGATGAGACCCTGCGCCACCTCGTTGATCGTTCCGTCTCCGCCGAACGCGAGCACGGCGTCGAAGTCGCGGTCGGCGGCATCGCGCGCCAGCTCGCTGGCATGGTCGCGGCTCGTCGTCTCCGCGACCTCGAGCTTGAAGTCGGCGCGCAGCGCCTTGATCAGGACTTCCTTCCCCCACTCCGAGACCGAGCCGGCGTAGGGGTTGGCGACGAGCATGACGGTCTCCACCCCGGGGATGCTACGGCGCGCGGCTCTCGGGTACAGAGGAGGCCTCTTTGAAGATCGCGATCACCGGCGCCACCGGGTTCATCGGCTCCGCGCTCACGCAGCACCTGCGCGGCAAGGGCCATGACGTCCTGCGGATCACCCGTGGGGCCGCGGGTGGCGACACGCTGCATTGGGACCCGGCCGCCGGGGTGCTCGACCGCGACCGCCTCGAGGGCGTTGACGCAGTGGTCCACCTCGCCGGAGAGAGCATCGGGCGCCTCTTCTGGACCGAAGCACACAAGATGCGGGTGCTCGACAGCCGCGTGCGCGGCACCGCGTTGCTGGCGGAGACGCTCGCCGGCCTCGACCACCCGCCCGAGGTCCTGGTGAGCGCCTCGGCCGTCGGCTACTACGGCGATCGCGGCGACGAGGAGCTGACGGAGGAGAGCGGCCGCGGCACCGGGTTCCTCGCCGAGGTGGCCGTCGCCTGGGAGGAGGCGGCCGGGGCCGCGCGCGACGCCGGGATCCGCGTCGTCCACCCGCGCACCGGGATCGTTCTGTCGTCACTAGGAGGTGTGCTGCCGCGGATCCTGCTCCCGTTCCGCCTTGGCTTGGGCGGACGCCTAGGTTCGGGACGTCAGTGGTGGCCCTGGATCACGCTCGAAGACGAGGTGCGGGCGATCGTCTGGTGCATCGAGCGCTCACAGGTCGCCGGTCCGGTCAACCTGAGCGCGCCGAACCCGGTCCGCAACGCCGAGTTCACCGAGACGCTCGCCCGCGTCCTCCGCCGCCCGGCACTCCTCCCCGCGCCTCGCGCCGTTCTTCGGGTCGCCCTTCCGGAGATGGCCGACGAGCTGCTGCTCGCCAGCCAGCGGGAGATCCCGCACCGGTTATCGGAGGGCGGCTTCGAGTTCGCCCACCCGGAGCTCGAAGGAGGGCTCCGCGCTGCCCTCGCCACGGGTTGACGCTCAAGGCCCCGCGAACCGCCGTCGATACCCCTCCGAAGACCACAGGAGGTTGAGGGGTGCGACTAACGAAGAAGGCTTCTCCGCCGGCGCCGCCGAGCGCCGGGCCTCCTCCCGCACCGCCTCCTCCGCCGCCTCCCCCGGGAGTGAAGCCGCCGCGCAAGCCGATCCTGACCGCGCCGCGGTGGTGGTATCTCGTCGACCGGCGCCTGGTTGCCCTCGTCCTCGCCTTCCTGATCGGGGGCTCCGCGGTCGCCGCCTTCGCCGCCTTCAAGCCCGACCCCGTCCGCCCGGTGGCGGTGCCGACATCGTCCGCGTCCCCCGCGGGCGCAAAGGGGAAGTTCATCGCCAAAGCCGACCGGGCGTGCTCCGCGGCCGCCTCGAAGATCAAGGGCCTCACGTACCCCGATAGCCACGCCGAGGCCGTGGCCTACGTGGCGTCCGCCACGGCCATAAACCGCGCCCTCGTCCGGGACCTGAGGAAGCTCTCCGCGCCGAAGGCCGACCGGCGGCTCCTGAAGCGAGTGCTCAAGAACTTCGACCGGGCGGTGGACGCGGCCGACGGCTACGGCAGGGCGCTCTCCTCGGGTGATCCCGGAGCGATCGCCGCCGCCGAACGACGGGTGGCACAGCTGACGGTGCGGGCCAACGGACTCGCCCGCGCCTACGGGTTCGGTGCCTGCGCCGAAGGCGCCTGACGGACGTATCGCCGCGGCACCTCCGGCTATCCTCGCCGGACCTTGGACTTCGAGATCTCCCACACCATCTCCGCCGGCGTCGACGACGTGGCGGCCGCTCTCCTCGACCCGGATTATCAAGCGTCGCTCTCGGACATCGGGCCGCTCAAGGAGCGCGCCGTCCTCGAGCAGTCGGATCTGGGGAACGGGCACGTACGCCGGCGCGTGCGCTGCGTGCTGGCCCTCGACGTGTCGGGTGCGGCGCGCCGCTTCCTGGGCGACTCCGATCCGGCGTGGATCGAAGAAGCGGTGTGGCAGCCGGAGCGGCTTGCATGGGAGTGGCGGATCGTCCCCGAGGTAGCCGGGGAGCTCCTCGACGCGGCCGGGACGATCACCGTGACGGCCGCCGGCGAGGGGACGAAGCGCGTGGTCGCCGGGCGCGTCCACGTGAAGGTCCCCTTCTACGGCGGCAAGGTCGAGCGGGTGGTCGTCGACGGGTTGAGGCGTACCTATGACGAGGAAGCGCAGCGTCTAGCCGAGTGGCTCGCCCCGTAACCCGCTCGTAACGTGCCGGAAACGACGGGGAAATCGCCTCTCCATACCGTGCAGCAGTAGATCGTTCCGTGCAGCGACGACGAGGAGGTCACATGGCAGCCACCCCGGGAGACGCCCTCAAGCTCGGGCAGCAGAACGGAGCCAAGTTCGTCGATATCCGCTTCTGCGACCTTCCCGGCCTGCAGCAGCACTTCTCCGTCCCCTTCGACGAGTTCGGAGAGGACGCCTTCGAGGAGGGCCTCGGTTTCGACGGATCTTCGATCCGCGGCTTCCAGGAGATCCAGGAGTCGGACATGATCCTCGTGCCCGACGCCGACACCGCGGTGATGGACCCGTTCCGCAAGCACCCGACCCTGGTCGTCAACGCCTACGTGAAGGACCCGCTCACGGGCGAGCACTACACGCGCGACCCCCGCTACGTCGCGAAGAAGGCGGCCGACTACGTCAAGGGCACCGGCATCGCGGACACCGCCTACTTCGGGCCGGAAGCCGAGTTCTACATCTTCGACTCGATCCGCTTCGATCAGAACCAGCACTCGAGCTACCACTACATCGACGCGGTCGAGGGCGTGTGGAACTCGGGCGCCGAGGAAGAGGGCGGGAACAAGGGCTACAAGCCCCGCTACAAGGAAGGCTACTTCCCTGTTCCGCCGATGGACCACTACCAGGACCTGCGCAGCGAGATGGTTCTCACGCTCCGCGACCTGGGGATCCCCGTCGAGGTCCATCACCACGAGGTGGGAACGGCTGGTCAGGGCGAGATCGACATGGGCTTTGCCGACCTGCTCACGATGGCCGACCGCCTCATGCTCTACAAGTACGTGATCAAGAACGTCGCACTGCGCTTCGGCAAGACCGTGACGTTCATGCCGAAGCCGATCTTCCAGGACAACGGCTCGGGCATGCACGTGCACCAGAGCCTGTGGCGCGACGGCGAGCCGCTCTTCTGGGACGAGCTCGGCTACGCGCAGCTTTCGGACACCGCGCGCTACTACATCGGCGGCCTGCTGGCGCACGCTCCGGCACTGCTCGCGCTGTGCGCGCCGACAACGAACTCGTACAAGCGCTTGGTGCCGGGTTATGAGGCGCCGGTCAACCTCGTCTACAGCCAGCGCAACCGGTCGGCCGCGGTCCGCATCCCGCTCTACTCGAAGTCGCCGAAGTCGAAGCGCATCGAGTTCCGCTGCCCGGACCCCTCGTGCAACCCCTACCTCGCCTTCTCCGCGCTGCTGATGGCGGGACTCGACGGGATCCGCAACAAGATCGAGCCGCCCGAGCCGGTGGACAAGGACCTCTACGAGCTTCCTCCCGAGGAGCTCGCCGAGGTGCCTCAGGTTCCCGGCTCGCTCGAAGGAGCGCTGGACGCGCTGGAGGGCGACCACGACTTCCTGCTCGAAGGAGACGTCTTCACGCAAGACGTCATTGACCACTGGATCGACTACAAGCGCTCGCACGAGGTCGACGAGCTGCGGCTCCGCCCGCACCCGTACGAGTTCTACCTCTACTACGACCTGTAAAGACGATCGTAAGAAACGCCCCGGCTCCGGCCGGGGCTTTTCTTCGCGCCGGTCACGTTCCGCTAGGCGTGACAGAATGCCGCCGAGTCGGAGCTCAACGAGGAGGTCGACGTGGCGACGTTCATAGCGCTGTGGGAGAAGCCGGACGACATCGAAGCGTTCGAGGACCACTACCGCAACGAGCACATGGGGCTGTGCGAGAAGTGGCCCGGCGTGCAGAGCATGTCGGTGATCAAGGTGTCGGGGACCCCCACCGGCGACGCAAGCCACTACCACCTCGTCTTCACCGCGACCTTCGCGTCCACGGACGACCTGCAGGCCGCCCTCAAGAGCCCCGAGATGCTCGCGTCGGGGAAGGACGCGATGGGTCTCGCGAAGAGAACCGGGGCGCGGCCGACCTTCATCGTCGGCGACGACTTCTAGCTCAGAGGCCGGCGCGCCGCCTGAGGAGATCCGGCTGCTTCACCACGACCGTCCGCCCGCGTAGCTCGACGTAGCCGCGGCGGTCGAAAGCGCGCAGGATCTGGTTGACGCTCTGGCGGCTGCCGCCGACCATCCCCGCGAGGTCCGTCTGCGTCAGCTTCAGATCGAGGACGATGCCGTCCTCCCCGGGCTCGCCTCTCTCGTCCGCAAGGCCGACGAGGAGCTTCGCCACCCTGCCGTAGAGGTCGAGGAAGACCAGGTCGCTCGCCTGCTCGGTGAGGCGTCGCGCCAGTTCGCCCAGCGATCGGAGCAGCGCATCGGCCAAACCTGGATGCGTACGCAACATGTCGAGGAAGGTGGGCCGACTGAGGACGAGCAGCTTGGTCGGCTCGACCGCCTCGGCCGACGCCGAGCGCGGACCGCCGTCGACGAGGCTGAGCTCGCCGAACACCTCCGGCGGCGGGAGGGTGACGAGGACCATCTCGTCCCCCAACGACGAGGTGACGAAAACCTTCACCAGACCCTCGACCACCACGAAGAGCGAGTCGCCCAGATCGCCCTCGTGACAGATGAACTCGCCCTTGCCGTAGGTACGCTCGACCGCTCGTTCCGCCAGCTCGAAGCGGGTGGCGTCGTCGAGGTTCCCGAACAACCTCGTGCGCGCGAGCATCCGGGCGCGGTCGGCGACGCGCTGCTCGGCTGAGTCCATGGCGCGTGAGACTAAAACGGCGGCGGACTTCCCAAAAGCACGTAGGCGCGCCAGAATCCTTCTCAACCGAGACGAGGAGCAGAGATGCCCGCGAGATCGAAAGAGAACGAAGTCATAGCGCGCCTCAAGACGATCCCGATGTTCTCGTCGTGCTCGAGGCGTGAGCTGGGCGCGATAGCCGCAGTCGTGAAAGAGGTGGAGTTCGGAGCGGGCGACGTCATCTGCCGCGAGGGCGAGACGGGCGTCGGCCTCCACGTGGTCGTGAGTGGCGAGACGAAGGTGCAGGTGGGGGGACGGACGCGGCGCCGCCTCGGGCCGGGTGCGTTCTTCGGCGAGGTCGCGCTGCTCGACGGCGGTCCCCGGAGCGCGACCGTCGTGGCGGACACCCCGGTGAGGACCCTGTCGATCCCGGCATGGAGCTTCCGCAGTCTGCTCAAGTCGCAGCCGTCCCTCTCGCTCAAGATGCTCGAGGAGGTCTGCCGGCGCCTGCGGACGGTCGACGCCTCGATCAACGCCTAGGCCTAGGATGTCCCGCGTGATGGACACAGAGGTCCTCGGAGAGATAGCGCTCACCGACTCCGACGGCAATGACGCCGCGCTACGGGAGCTGTGGCGCGAAGCACCGGCGGTCGTCGTGTGGCTGCGCCACTACGGCTGAACGTTCTGCCGGCAACAGGTCACGCAGTTGCGCGACCGGCATGACGAGTTCGTTCAGCGCGGCGCGCGCATCGCCGCGATCGGTATGGGATGGCCCGAGGTCGCTGCGCACTTCAAGCGCGAGTTTGAGATCCCCTTCACGCTCTTCGTCGACCCAGAGAAGAAGACCTACAAGGCCCTCCAGATCCAACGAGGGGACCTGATGAAGATCGCCGGGCCGGCCATCTGGCTGCCGTGGCTCAGGGCTCAGCTGTCGGGAGCGCGCCAGGGGGGCATTCAACAAGACCCGACGCAGCTCGGTGCGGCGGTCGTCGTCGCTCCGGGCGGCCGGGTCTTGTACGAACACCGAGCGAAGACGTCGGCCGATAACGCTCCCGTCGGTGATCTCCTCGCTGCGTTGCCCGATCACGCTTCGCCGTAGACGACGCGGCGCGCGATCCGTCGGGCGCGCCGCGTGACACGCAGATAGGCCTCCTCGACCTCCTGCCGGGGCTGATCTTCGAAACCCATCGCGATCCCCAACGCCTCGAGCTCCTCGGGCTTCACCGGTAAGACGTCGGCCGGACGCGCGTTGAGGAGAAACAGCCGGTTGCGCAACCGGGCGAGGAACTCGTACGAGCTCACGAGGCGGGCCGCATCCTCGTCCGGGAGGAGGTCCGCGGCGACCGCCGCTTCGAGCGCCGCGACCGTGCCCTGAACCCGCAGCTCGGGATGCTCGCTCCCGTGCTCGAACTGCAGGATCTGCGCCGAGAACTCAACGTCGGCGGTTCCGCCGGGACCCAGCTTCAGGTGCCGGCGGGGGTCGGTGCCCCTCGGGATGCGCTCCTTCTCCATCCGCGCCTTCAGATGGCGGATCTCGCCGATCGCTTCCGTCCGCAGCCGGTCGGGGAACGCGAACGCACGCGTCGCCTCCACGAGACGCTCGGCCAACGCGACGTCTCCGGCCGCCGGACGCGCCTTCAGCAGGGCGAGATGCTCCCACGGCTTCGCCCAGCGAGCGTAGTACTCGAGATACGAGTCGAAAGATCTCGCGAGCGGGCCCGCCTTCCCCTCGGGCCGGAGCCCGGCATCGATCCTGAACGCCTGTCCCTCGGGCGTCACCGCGCCGACCTCCTGGAGGAGGCGCTCTGCTTCCTGCTCGGCCGCTTGCGGGTCGCCGTCGTGCACGAACATCACGTCGATGTCGCTCGCATAATTCAGCTCGAGGCCGCCGAGCTTCCCCATCGCGACGACGCCGAGGCGCGGGCCGTCTTCGTGTAGTGCGGCCTCGAGACACGCCTCTGCGAGGTGGGCGAGAGCGGCTCCGACGGCCGCGGTGTCCGCCGTCCCCGCGAGATCGGCAAGGACGACGCGCACCAGCTCGCGGCGCTTGAACCGGCGCAGGCCGTCGCGGCGCGCCTCCGGCGCGCGCCATTCGAGCGACGCATGAGCCTCGCGAACGAGCTGATCGCGCGCCTTCGGCGCGCCGGGCCCCCGCGGGTCGGCGATCGTCGCGACCTCTTCGGGGACATGTGCGAGGAGCTCCCCCATGAGCCGCCCGCTCCCGAGGACGCGGGCCAGGAAGGAGATGCCCGGCGGGTTGTCGCGCAAGGCACCCAGCGCGTCGACCCGATCCTCCAGTGCCTCCCCGAGCGTGAGGAAAGAGAAGAGGCCCTGGTCGGGCGCAGGCGTCGCGGTGAGGTAGCGGAGGAGCGCCGGCGTGAGCAGACGGAACAGCTTGGCGCGCCGCGAAGTGCCGCTCACGAGGCCGTCGAGCGTCCGCGCCGCGCGCTCGACATCGCGGAAGGCGAGCACGCGGAGACGCTCCTTGAGCGCCGTCTCCGACAAGCGGGTGGGCCCGCCTTCGGCCAGCGACTCGATGAGGGGGCGGTAGAAGAGCTTCTCGAAGCGGCCGCGCACGTCCGCGAGCACGGCGCGGTGGGCATCCTCGAACCGGTCGCGCGCGCTCCGTGCGGGGGCGTCGCGGAAGCCCATCACGCGCGCCAAACGAGCGCGCCCCTCTCCGTCTCCCGGCAGGTGATGGACCTGCCGTTCCTGCCACAGTTGGAGGCGATGCTCGACGGTGCGCAGCCAGCGGTAGGCGACCGCGAGTCCGGCGCCGTCGTCCTCCGCCACGTAACCCGCCTCGGTCAGAGAGCGCAGCGCGTCCAGGGTCGCCGGCTCGCGCACCGAAGGATCCGCACCGCCGTGGACGAGCTGGAGGAGCTGCACGGCGAACTCGATGTCGCGTATCCCGCCCGGCCCCAGCTTGACGTCGTCCGCTTCCGTCCGACTTCTCCCGCGGCGCGACGACCGCACCGCATGCGTCTCGACCCGCGCCTTCATGCGGCGGATCTCGACGATCCGCTCCGCCGGGATCTCCTCGGGGTAGACGAGGGGACGCGTCTCCTCCACCAGCAGCGCGCCGGTGGAAAGCGCGCCCGCGCACGCGCGCGCCTTGACGAGCGCCTGGAACTCCCACGGCTTGGCCCAGCGGCCGTAGTACTCGAGGTAGGCGTCGAGCGACCGCACCAACGCACCGGCGCGCCCCTCGGGCCGGAGGTCGACGTCGACGCGATACATCTGGCCGGCAGACGACGATCCCGCCATCAGACGGAGCAGCGCTTCGGCCGCGCCGCTCGCCGGGAGGGGGTCGCCCGAGCACACGAACATGATGTCGATGTCGCTCGAATAGTTGAGCTCGCGGGCGCCGAGCTTTCCCATCGCCACCACCGCCAGATCGTCCGGCGCGCCGACCGCCGCGAGCGAGACGTCGACGGCCGCATCGGCCAGGTCTGCGAGCGCGCGACCGACCACCTCGAGCTGCAGCTCGCCCGCAAGGTCGAGCGCGGCGAGCTGCAATAGATAGCGGCGTCGCGCGGCACGCAGAGCGTCGGGACCTCCGGATTCGAAGGCGTGGCGCAGCCGCTCGGTGTAGGTGGCGACGTCGGGCGGCGTCGCCTCGTCGCTCGCGAGGAGATCCGCCGCGGCCTCGTCCCTCCGCAGCACCTCGTAGAGGGAGCGGCTCCCACCGCGAAGCGCGGCGCGCCGCGCCTCCACCCGCTCGTCCACCACCATCCCCGCAGGCTACCGGAGCCCGCTCTGTTGTCCCCCGCGCACAACACGTCGCCCTCGGCGCGCCGCCTCCTTTGTGTCCCACGCACAACGATGGGCTGCCGGAATCCTGCACCTGGAGGGTGGCGCCCCGTCGGACCCTCCACTAACGTGCCCCCTGTTGCCCGCCCGACATGCGGGACCAGGCGGTGCGGCCGGCGAGTAGTCCCGGCCGCGGCCGAGGACGCGGCGCCACGACGAGCGCCCACGTGAACCCACGGAGGTAGACATGAAGATCCGACGCACGCGCGCGCTGGCGGTGGCTTTCACCGCGGCCGTCGGCCTCGCCGGCCCCGCAGCGGCGGTCGCCTTGCCGGCGCCCCCCGCTGCGGCCGACACGAAGGACGACCCGCGCGACCAGCGCCTCCATGTGAAGCGCCGGGCGAAGTCAGAGGTAGGAACGCCCTATCGCTACGGCGGCAGCTCGACGTCCGGCTTCGACTGTTCCGGCTTCACCCGCTGGGTCTTCTCGAACCACGGCGCCGCACTTCCTCACTCGTCGCTCGAGCAGTTCCACCTCGCGAAACGCGACGGCAACCGCCGCGTCTGGAAGCGCTCTCGGCTGAAGGTGGGCGACCTCGTGTTCCACAAGACGACCAGCGCGCGCGTCGGGCACGTCGGGATCTACATCGGCAACGGCAAATTCGTCTCGGCGACGTCCTCGTCCGGAGTGCAGGTCGAGTCCGTCTGGGACCCGTACTACTGGGGGCCGCGCTGGGTCGGGGCGACCCGACTCGCTACAACCCGCGCCTAGAGAACCGGCAGGTAGCGCTCCACCTCGTACGGCGAAACGTACGACTTGTAGCGATCCCACTCGGCGCGCTTGTTGCGGAGTAGGTACTCGAAGGTCTGCTCACCGAGCGCCTCCGCAACGAGATCCGACCGCTCCATCTCGCGGATCGCCTCGTTGAGGTCGTCGGGAAGACGTTCGATGCCCCGCGCCCGTCGTTCCTGCTCGGTCATCTCGTAGATGTTGTCGGTCGCCTCCGGCGGCAACTCGTAACCCTCGTCGATCCCCTTGAGACCTGCGGCCAGGATCACGGAGAACGCGAGGTAGGGGTTGCAGGCGGGGTCGGGCGACCTCATCTCGACCCTGGTCGACTGCTCCTTGCGCGGCTTGTACATCGGCACCCGGATCAGCGCCGAGCGGTTGTGGCGCCCCCAGCACACGTAGGTGGGCGCCTCCTGTACGGGATAGCCCTCCCCGGTGATGAGCCGCTTGTACGAGTTGACCCACTGGTTGGTGATCAGCGTGAACTCGCGCGCGTGATGAAGAAGCCCGCCGATGAAGGCGCGGGCCACCTTCGACAGGTGGTATTCGTCACCCGCATCGTGGAACGCGTTCTGATCCCCCTCGAACAGCGAGATGTGCGTGTGCATGCCGTTGCCCGGGAGGTCGGTACGAGGCTTCGGCATGAACGTCGCATACAGCCCGCGTTGCGCGGCGAGCTCCTTCACGATGAGGCGATAGGTCATGACACTGTCGGCCATCGTGAGAGCGTCCTGGTGGCGGAGGTCGATCTCGTGTTGTCCCGGCGCGACCTCGTGGTGGGAGAACTCGACGGGGATGCCCATCTGTTCGAGCACGTTGATCGTGTCGCGGCGTAGCTCCGAGGTGACGTCGGACGTCGTCAGGTCGAAGTAGCCGCCGGCGTCGATCGGCGTCGGATCGTCGGAGCTGCGGAAGAGAAAGAACTCCATCTCGGGGTGGAGATAGAAGGTGAACCCGCGCTCCGCGGCACGTTCCAGGTTGCGTCGAAGCACGTAGCGCGGGTCGCCCCAGAAGGGCCGCCCGTCCGGCGTGCGGATGTCGCAGAACATCCGAGCCACGCCCCCCTCGGGATGATCCGGCGCGCCGGGCATGATCTGGAAGGTCGCGGCATCGGGACGGGCGAGCATGTCCGACTCCTGCACGCGGGCGAATCCTTCGATCGCCGAGCCGTCGAAGCCGATGCCCTCGTCGAACGCCTGCTCCAGCTCCTCCGAAGTCACCGCGAACGACTTGAGGAAGCCGAGAACGTCCGTGAACCACAACCAGACGAGGCGGATGCCTCGTTCTTCGACCGTCCGCAAGACGTAATCCTGTTGTCTCTCCATGTGCGGGAGCCTACGTCCGGCGTGTTTCGGCAGCGTTTCACGGCTCTGTACCCCGTAGGCTTCGACCATGGTGCGCGTGGCGATGGCGCAGGTGAACCCGACGGTGGGCGACCTCGACGCGAACGTCGGGCTCTCCGTCGACGCGATTCGGCGCGCCGAAAGTTCCGGCGCGCAGATCGTGGCCCTGCCGGAGCTGATGATCACCGGCTATCCGCCCGAAGATCTCCTTCTGCGAGACGCATTCGTCGACGCGAACCGCCGCGCGCTAGAGGAGGTGGCACGCGCCACCGGCGAGGTAATGGCCGTCGTCGGATTCGTGGACGCCTCACACGCCGCGCGCTACAACGCCGCCGCGATCTGCTCGCGGGGCGAGGTGATCGCGGTGTATCACAAGCACCTGCTCCCCAACTACGGCGTCTTCGACGAGCGTCGCTACTTCACGCCCGGCAAGGGTCACGTGCTGCTCGAAGCCGGCGAGACCACGATCGGGGTCTGCGTCTGCGAAGACGCGTGGTCACCGGATGGCCCCGTGGTCGCGCAGGGGCGCGCCGGAGCGCAGGTGATCGTGATCATCAACGCATCTCCGTTCCATCGCGCGAAGCTCGAGGAGAGGACGGAGATGCTCGCCGATCGCGCTCGGCGCGCCGGGGCATCGATCGTCTACGTGAACACCGTCGGCGGCCAGGACGAGCTTGTGTTCGACGGGGGCTCGATGGTGCTGTCGGGAGAGGGCGAGCTGCTGGCACGGCTCCCGCAGTTCGACGACGCGTTCGCGACCGTGGACGTGCCGCCCGGCAAGGCCGACCGGCGAACGGACCCGTCGGTCAGGAGGTTAACGGTCGAGCTCGCGCCCCGCTCGGGACGAGAGACTTACGACGACATCGCTCCGGGTTTGGACGATGAAGAAGAGGTCTACCGGGCACTCGTCCTCGGGCTGCGCGACTACGCGCGCAAGAACGGTTTCCGCGACGCGGTGCTCGGGCTTTCCGGTGGGATCGACTCTTCCCTGACGGCGGCGATCGCGGCCGACGCGCTCGGCGCGGAGCACGTCGTCGGCGTCGCCATGCCGTCGGAGTTCTCGACCAGTCACTCGCTCGAGGACGCGCTGCAGCTCGCCGACAACCTCGGGATCACGTGCCACCAGATCCCGATCAAGCGCGCCTATTCCGCCTACCTCGACATGCTCGACGACACCTTTCCGACCGAGCCGATGTCGGTCGCCGAGGAGAACCTTCAAGCACGCATCCGCGGGAACATCCTCATGTTCATCTCCAACCGGTTCGGCCACCTCGTGCTGGTCACCGGCAACAAGAGTGAAGCCGCGGTCGGCTACGCCACGCTCTACGGCGACATGGCCGGGGGGTTCGGCGTCCTCAAGGACCTCCTGAAACGCGACGTCTACGCGCTGGCGCGCTGGCGCAACCGAGACGGCGCCGTGATCCCCGAAAGCGTGCTGTCGAAGGCACCGTCGGCAGAGCTGCGCCACGACCAGAAGGACGAGGACTCACTCCCGCCGTACGAGGTGCTCGACGCGATCCTCGAGCTCTACGTGGAGGGCGACCGGTCACTCGCCGACATCGTCGCCGCGGGCTACGACCCGGCGGTGGTCGAGGAGGTGCTCCGGCTGGTGGACCGGTCCGAGTACAAGCGCCGGCAGGCTCCCCCGGGGATCAAGGTGACGGCCAAGGCCTTCGGCCGGGACCGAAGGCTCCCGATCACCAACCGGTGGCGCGAAGGGCCTGCCGCCGGGGAGGAACGAGAGGCAACATAGAGGCATGCCGCTCACGCTGCTGCTGCTCTCGGACCGGAGCGAGAACGTGCGGGACCTGCTCCCGCAGTTCCCGGTCGGCGCGCCGTACAGCGTTCGGACCGCGCCCCTCAAGGCGACGACACCGGAAGAGTTGATCCCTATCCACCCCGACCTCCTCCTCGTCGACGCCACGGGCGAGGTCGAAGCCGCCGAAGAGACGACGCGGCGCCTCTCGCTCGCGTGGGAGATCGGCCTTCCTCCGCTCGTGGTGGTCGTCGACTCGGACACGGTGGCGCGCTTCCGGTTCGAGGTCGGAGCCGACGACTTCATGCTCGACACCGCGTCCACCGACGAGATCTCGGCGCGCCTTTCGCTGCTGGCGCGCAAGAGCGGCCACGGCGAAGAAGCGGGCGTGCTCAAGGTCGGCGACCTCACCGTCAATCCCGACAACTACCAGGTGTACGTGCGGGGGCGGCCGCTCGACCTCACCTACAAGGAGTTCGAGTTGCTGAAGTTCCTCGCGCAACGACCGGGTCGGGTCTGCGACCGCGACCTGCTCCTGCGCGAGGTATGGGGCTACGACTACTACGGCGGGACGAGGACGGTCGACGTCCACATCCGCCGGCTGCGCGCGAAGCTGGGCGTCGAGCACGAAGCGCTGATCGAGACGATCCGCAACGTCGGTTACCGGCTCGTCCCCCGACCGCGCGACCGGCTGTAGCCGATGGGTCTCGTCATCGGGACGATCCTGTCCTTCATGTACCTCGACCCCCCGTGGCGCTATCTCGTCATCGTGCCGCTGGCCGCGTGGGAGATCTTCGAGATCTGGCTCTACTTCTACCTGCGCGGCAAGAAACCGGTGACGGGAGCGGAGGCGCTCGTCGGAGCGATCGGACGGACGCAGGAGCCGCTCAACCCGAGCGGCCAGGTCATGGTCAAGGGCCAGCTGTGGGGGGCGCGCGCCCGGCATCCGCTCGAGGCCGGCGAGCCTGTGGTGGTCACCGACGTGGAGGGCATGCGGCTCGTGGTGCGGCCGCGCGACCGTGACTGATCAGACGATCTCTATCGGAGTGCCCAGCGGCAGCATCGGCACGAGCTGCTCGATGTCCTCGTTGCGCATGCGGATGCATCCGTGCGAGACCTGACGGCCCACGGAGGTTGGATCGTTCGTCCCATGCAGGCCGATGATGCCGCCGTCCTCCCAGTCGATCAGCGTCTCGGAGAACCCCGAGAGCCCGTACGCGTAGCTCCCGTAGACGGTGTTGTTCGTCGGCGGCTGCAGCAGCGACGTTAGGTAGAAGAGCCCGACGGGCGTCGGCGTCTCGCCGGTCCCGATCCCGACCTCCGTCTCCATCACCACCTCGTCGCCGTCGAAGACGGTGAGGCTGAACTCCTCGCGGTCGACGAAGATCCGGTAGTCCGTCCCCTGGATCGACAGGTCGTCGGTGCGGAGGTAACCGGTCGTCCCGTTCGGTCGCACGGGAAGCAGCGCCTCGACCCAGCCGAGGCCCTCGGGGATGGAGCCGTCGGGGCCCCTTTCCTCCACCAACAGGAGGAAGGTCTGCTCCGCACCCTGCTCGTTTACCCGGGGGAACTCGCCGACGACCTCCGACTCGGTGTCACGCTCGGCATACGCGACGACCGTGTCAGCCGCCGCGGTACCTACGAGCCAATCGAAGCCCTCGTCGGACGGGGTGGGCGACGCCGTTGTGGTCGGAGAAGGGCTCGCGCCCGGGCCGGCGAAACGCGGTTCCGGCGCGCCGAGCGCGAGCCGGAGCCCCCCCACGAGCAGCAACGTCAGTGCGACGGCTCCCAGGATCGACGAGAGCCGCCGCACGAACGATGCCGGCACTTCCCCAGTGATGTTGCTGTACGACTAGCCGGTGAAGGTGGGCTGCCCCGGAACCGGATCGGCCGGAGGCGCCTCGGGAACGTCGGGCTCATCGGGCTCGTCCGGGTCCGGTGGCTGCGGCTGCCTTCCGGCACAGGTCGCCGATGCCTCCGAGTGCGAGACCGTCAGGTCGATCCCACCGGGGGCGGTGATGCGGAGAGCGTTCGTGAACACGCTTTCGCCGTCGTCGGTCAACCCGCCGGTGGACGGGTCCCAGTTCGTCTGCCAGAAGATGATCTGGATGCCGAGCTGGTTGAAGACCACCTGGTTGGGGGTCGGGTTGATGACCGGGACGTTGGTGCCGCCGACCCCCAGGTTCACGATACGTGCCGCCGAGCCGTAGACGATGTCGCCATCGATGCAGGCGGCCGTCGACTCAGACTCGATCACGTCCGCCGTGATCGTGTTGCTGACGGCGGCAAGGTCCTCGGTGATGGCGTAGCCGCGAGCGTTCCAGGTCGCCGGCGCGCCGGAGAACTGACCCTCGATGACGGCCTGGAGCGTGGGCTCGATCGTCGACTGCTGCGCGGCATCGGCGCGAACCGCAAGCGTCGCGGAGTTCACCGCGGGATCCGCCGGAACCTCGAGAAGCGCGTCCTCCGCGGTCTCGGGCCCTGCGGGGAAAACGGCCTCGACCGCCGGCTGCGGTTCGAGCCCTACCGGGCCGACGAGCTCGAGGCCGAACGCCGCGCCGCGGGCGCTCGAGACGGCGTCCGCCGATGCGCTGCCGGTCAATCCCACGAGACTTACAGCGAGCGCCGACGCCAGCGCCGCGCCCGCTCCCCTCTTCAAGATGGTGCGCATCCAGAGCCTCCTGTCGATAGGTTTGCCATGAGGCGTTCCACGCGACGCACCGCGGCAAACGTACGATCCAGGATAGAACTACCAGCGACATCATGCCCGGCGCGCCGAGGAGGCACTGTTCGCCCGGTTAGGGCGGTTTTGGGCGGATTTCGCTGGGCCGCTAGCTCATCTGGTAGAGCTCCGGACTTTTAATCCGGCGGGCAGGGTTCGAGTCCCTGGCGGCCCACCCCCACCCCCACCACCCCGCTTTGTGTGCGGTGGGTCGCGCTCAGCGCGACCGCAGCCCCACGAAGAACCGATTCCCGGGAATCTTTCTGGGCGTCTGGT
>DATLFS010000118.1:0-61698 GCA_035540935.1 Actinomycetota bacterium | reverse complement strand
CCGCCGGACTTACCGGAGTCGGACTTCCCGCCGCCGGACTTGCCACCACCGGATTGCGACGGCTTTGAGGCCGACGAAGGCTTGGATCCTCCGCCGCCCGAAGCACCTTTCTTCCCCTTGCCACCGGAGCTGGGTGAGCCGGTCCCGCCGGTTGCCTTGGGCGGCTTGCCACCTCCGGCCCCCGTCGAACCCTTGCCCTGCGCGTCCTTGCCGTCGCTCTTCTTCGCCTTCTTCTGATCGTCGTCGGTCGTGCGTGCGCGCTGCGGCTCCACATCGGAATCAGTCGCACCCTCACGCGACGGCTCGTCCACGTTGCCGCCCGGCCGGCCGGGGCCCGAACGCGGGTCGAGACGCCCGGAACCGCTCAGGCGGGGCCTCCCGCGATCGCCGGTATCGCCTGCCACCGGCGCGCCGAGCCCGCCGTTGGAACCCCCACCGGTCGTCCCCGCGTCGGGTGCTTGCGCCAGCGCGAAAGGTGCGGCGCCGGTGGTCGACGCGTCGACCAGCGCCGCGAAAGTAGGCCCGAGGATGGGCTCGAGGAGCGGGCCCGTGGTCGCTGCCGCGTCGGCGACAGGATCCGGGAGAGAGATCGCGACGCCGCGCTGGGAGGGCACTACGGGTGCGAGGCCGGAACGACGACGCGCCTCAAACGCGATCGAGGTCGCGAGCACGGCGAAGAGGACGAGGCTTCCGGAGAGGACGGCGGCGAGCGCTCCCTGAAGGAGAGCCGATCGACCCGTTCTCGTTGCTTGCACCACTCCGTCAACCCCCCGGCGATTGCGTTCGCGAAGTGTAACCGATTCGCCACGCTCTGTAGTCAGCAGCAGCCGTCTAGTGCCTACCCAGAGTGTCGACGTGCCAAGCATCGTTCTTGACCTGCCCGCCCGACCTCCTGCGTTGCTTGCAAGTGTTAAAACTTCCGCGTATCGTAGTTAGCGGTAGGTGGTCGACGACGAGGGGAGGGCGGGTGAGCCAAGGCAGGATGAAGCTGGCCGAGCTCGGCGCCTTCATCCGGGAGCAGCGCCGCAGCTCCCGCCTGTCGCTGCGCAAGCTGTCCGATCTCGCCGGCATCTCCAATCCCTACCTGTCGCAGATCGAGCGGGGCCTGAGGAAACCGTCGGCCGAGATCCTGCAGGCGATCGCGAGGGCGCTTCGAATCTCGGCCGAGACGCTCTACGTACGCGCGGGCATCCTCGACGAGGAGCGCGATCACGATCTCGAGGCGGAGATCCTCAAGGACCCCTACATCACAGAGCGGCAGAAGCAGAACCTCATCGACACCTACCGAGCCTTTCGGGAGGCGAACGACCTCCCGAGCGATGCTCCGGTCTCGGTCCACGAGCTGAAGGCCGGCGAGGAGGGAAGCGAACCGAAACGTTGAGATCTGACGGGGATCCCGGAGCCTCTTCACCCCCCACCCGGTGCCGGATCGCGGCGGCGTCATCGTCGACGAGGTTCGGCTCTGACTCCGGATTCCCGTCAGCCCCTTTCACACATGACTACGGCAAGACAAGGAGGTGAAGAGATGGCCAAGGCACAGGATGTGCTGTACGCGGTGGTCGGCGCCGGTGACTTCGCGGTCGCGAAGGTGAAGGACGCCGGCAAGCTCGCCGACCGCAAGGTGACGAGCAAGCTCTACAAGGACTTCGTCAAGCGCGGCAAGACGCTCACGACCAAGATCAAGAGCTCGGCCGCGACCAAGCAGGCGGTCGAGCAGAGCAAGACCGCCCGCTCGCAGGTCAAGGCGGCTGCCACCAGCGTCGGCAAGGCGGTGCGCGCCAACACGCGTGCCACCAAGTCCGCTGCGTCCAAGACCGCGAAGGCCTCGTAAGTGCCTCTCGGTGGTTGAGAGCCCGCCCCTCACGGGCGGGCTCTTTTCTTTCACGGCGGGCGTGCCCGGCTACGGAAGGGGAACAACGACTCCATGATCGTGGTTCCAAGGACGGTGACGATGCCTCTCGACGTGCACGTCGATCGCGGCGAAGGTTGTTTCGATCTGCCCGCGTGGCCGCAGGTCTTGAGACGCGATCCTCACCGCCACATCTTCGCCACCCCCGAATGGAATCGGTTGTGGTGGGAGGAGTTCGGCGCCGGCAAGGATCTGTTCGTGCTCACGATGAAGCGTGCCGGCGAGGTGGTCGCCGTCGTCGGGCTTTACCGTAAGCACGAAGGCCACCGGCGGATCCTGCGCTTCGTCGGCGGCATCGACCTCACCGATTACCTCGGCCCGATCACGGCGCCCGAACACCAAGCCGCGGTGGCCGAGTCGCTCGTCGGCTGGCTCCTCGAGACCGACGTTGAGTGGGACGAATTCGACGCCCACAACATGCCGGTACCGTTCGGCTTCGGTGAGGTCCTTGTCGAACGGGTCGACCGCGCAGGGCTCGACTTCTCCCTCGAACAGGAGGAAACCTCCGCCCTCCTTCCTCTTCCTTCTTCTTGGGACGAGTACCTCGCGATGCTCGAAGGGAAGGATCGGCACGAGCTCAAGCGCAAGCGCCGGCGACTGGCGCGGGAATACCCCGATGCCACCTTCCGCACGTCGTCCCCCGACACGCTTGAGCAAGACCTCAAGGTGTTCGTCGAGATGCATCGGGGCGCGGAAGGGTTGAAGGGCCACTTCATGCGTCCCGAGATCGCGACCTTCTTCGAGCGCGTGGCGCGTTCTTTCATGGCGCGCGGATGGCTGCGCCTCGATTTCCTCGAGATCGGCGGCGTTCCGGTGGCGACCACCTTCGGCTTCGAGGTCGATCGCGTCCTGTATCTCTACAACTCCGCTTTCGAGGAGGAGGTCCGGCGGCTGTCGCCTGGCTTGATGCTCGTATCGGAGCAGATCCGGGACGGCATCGAACGCGGCGTGAGGATCTTCGACTTCCTACGGGGCCCGGAGCGCTACAAGTACCGCCTGGGAGCGCAGCCGGTCCCACTCAACAACCTGCGCGTCGCCTCACCGCGATGATGCGAGTCGCCGTCGTCGCGTATCACTCGAATCCGCTGAACGAGCCGGGGTCGGGCGACGCGGGAGGCATGAGCATCTACGTACGCGCGCTCGCAAGGGAGATGGCGCGCCGCGGCGTTCACACCGACATCTTCACGCGATCCACAGGCGAGAGCTCACGGATCTCACATCTCGGACGCGGAACCCGTGTCATCGCCCTCCCGGCCGGGCCGGAGGAGATCATCCCGAAGGAAGAGCAGCGCCGCTACATCGCCGATTTCGTGGTCTCGGTCCGCGCCTTCGCCTCCTCACAGCGCGCTCGTTACGACCTGGTGCACTCGCATTATTGGCAGGGGGGCCTTGCCGCGACCGCCTTGGCGCGCGGATGGAGCGTTCCGCTCGTGCATTCGCACCACACGCTCGGACGGGTCAAGAACATGTACCTCGCCCCCGGCGACGCGCCGGAGGCCGCCTACCGGATCGAAGCGGAGCAGAGTGTGATCGCAGCCGCCGACGTCCTCGTCACTCTCACCGAGGAGGAGCAGGCGCATCTCGTCTGCATGTACGGCGCGCCGCACGACCGGATCAAGACGATCGCGCCCGGCGTCGACCACGAGCGTTTCGCCCCGGGCGACCGGGCGGCGGCGCGTCGCGAGCTCGGCATCGAGGACGAGCTCGTGCTCCTCGCGGCGGGTCGCATCCAGCCGCTCAAGGGGCTCGACCTCGCGATCGATACGGTCGCCGAGTTGGTTCCGGCGCTCGACCGTCCCGTCTCGCTCGCCGTCGTCGGCGGACCGAGCGGACCGGCGGGCCGCTCCGAGATGGAGCGCCTGATGGCGAGAGCGCGCGCTCTCGGGATCGAGGAGAACGTTCGCTTCGCCGGTCCGCAACCGCACGATCGCCTGCCGACGTATTACCGCGCGGCCGATGCGGTCCTCGTCTGTTCTTATTCCGAGTCGTTCGGTCTCGTGGGACTCGAGGCGATGGCGAGCGGAACCCCGGTCGTGGGAACCGCGGTCGGAGGTCTGACGCACCTGGTCCGCGGCGGGGTCGGCGGCTTCGTGGTGGAAGAGCGGGATGCGGCCGCTTTCGCGGCTCAACTCAAGCAGGTGCTTGCGGACGAGGACACCCGCGCCGCCTTCGGGCGCGCCGCGGCGCGATCTGCGGCGGTGTATTCGTGGTCCCGCTCGGCCGCCGCGATGCTCGATCTCTACGAGTGCCTCCTCGAGGAGCAAGCCCCCGAAGCATGCACCTGTTGAGTCCGAACGCGAAAAAAACTTGCACCGCTTTGACCTGGGTTTTTGCCGCATGAGCAGCACCTTCGCGTTCTTGACGCGTTGAACGGCGCGCCTCTATGTTGTCGCTCGTTCCGAGGGTTTCTCGCTCGAGCGGCACTCGGTTCCGGGCCCCAGAAGCCGAAGCGCGGCGTCGAACCTCGTGTGTGGGGAAGTGCACGAGGAACGTCTCCGGTCGGAGGTTTCTGGGGCCCTTCTCGCGCTCAGCGGCCGACGACGGCGCGCAGGAAGAAACGCAGGTTCGCCGGCCGCTCCGCGAGCCGCCGCATCAGGTAGGGGTACCAGGCCGACCCGAAGGGCACGTAGCAGCGGACGCGATGCCCCTCGCGTGCCAGCTCTCGTTGGAGGTCGTGCCGGACGCCGTACAGCATCTGGATCTCGAACGAGGTCCGGTCGAGGTTGCGCTCGAGCGCGGCGGCGCGTGCGTAGAGGATCAGTCGTGAGTCGTGGGTGGCGATACCGGGGTCGTCGCCGCGATCGAAGAGCCACTCCGTGATGAAGCGGAACTGGTTGTCGATCTCCTTCCTCTTCTGCAGCGCGATCTCCTCCGGTTCGGCATACGCACCCTTCACCAGCCGCACCTTGGGCCTGAGATCGCTCATCGCTTCGAGATCGACCGGCGTCCTCCGCAGGTAGGCCTGCATGGCGAGGCGCAGGTCGTCGAAGTCGGCCTTGAGCAGCCGGTAGACATCGAGCGTGTCGTCCACGTATGCCGACTGCTCCATATCGATCTCGACATAGGTCCCGATCGCTTGCGCTTCGGCTCCGAGCCGCCTGACGTAGTCGATGCACTGGCCCTTGTCGAAGGCCAGACCGAGTTGCGTGAGCTTGATGGCCACGGTGGTGTCGATGCCCGTCTCGTCGATCCTCTTGATCGACTCGAGGTACTCATCGAAGGCTTGGGCGGCGCCGGCGGGGTCGGTCACACCCTCGCCGAGGAGGTCGAGGATCCCGCCGATGCCGTCTTCGTTCAGCCGCCGGATCGCCTCGATCGCGTCGTCGAGCCGAGCGCCGGCGACGAATCGCTCCACCACCGGGCTGGTGAGTCTGCCCTGCGTGAGGAAGCGTTCGACGCGCTTCCTCTCTGACGCCCACAGGAGCATTCGGCCGAGCACGTGCCTGTCCTTCCCATTCCGCAGGGGATGACTCGACCTGCAATCATAGGCGTCGCCTTCGCGGGTCCGGCTGGTCCACCAGGGAGACATCTCGCATGACGAATGCGCCGACCGACCTCCTCTATCAGCGAGACGCGTATCTGCGCGACTTCGAAGCGCGCGTCGTTGCGGTCGATGAGAGGGGGATGCGCGTCGCCCTCGACCGCACCGCCTTCTATCCCACCGGCGGCGGGCAGCCGCACGACACCGAAAGGCTCGAGGGCGGGGGCCGCACGGCGGCCGTCACCGGGGTGCGGCGGGAGGGGCCGCTCGTGTGGCACGAGCTCGACGGCTTCCTCCCCGCGGAGGGCGACGAGGTGAGGGGCGTCATCGACTGGGAACGGCGTCACCTGTTGATGCGGACGCACACCGCACTTCACATCCTTTGTGGGGTCATCTGGAGGGACTTCGACGCCAAGGTGACCGGCGGGAACATGGAACCGGGTCGCGCGCGGATGGACTTCGAGTTCGAGAACATGAAGGCGGAGCTGGTGCGAGAGATCGAGGACAAGGTGAACGCGGAGATCGCCGCCGCGCGCCCGATATCGGTGGAGTTCCTAGGGCGGGATGCCGCGGATCACGATCCCGATCTCATCCGGACCAAGATCAACCTCCTGCCCAAGGACATCCGCGAGGTGCGCGTGGTGACGATCGAGGGTCTCGATCGACAGGCCGACGGCGGCACGCACGTGGCGCGCACGGATGAGGTCGGTGGCTTCGCCGTGACGAACTACAAGTCGAAGGGCCGGGCGAACAAGCGGGTCGAGATCGAGGTGCGCTAGGCGCCGGTCGTAGGATGACCCTTCCGCACGACCGATCGATGGGAGCCCGCAGAATGCGTACCGATTACGGCAACTACATCAACGGCGAGTGGACAGGAGCGGCCTCCGGCGAAACGTTCGAGAGCCGCAACCCGGCTTCTTCCTCTGAGATCATCGGCACCTTCGCCAAGGCAGATGCCGCCGACGTCGACGCCGCGGTTCGCGCCGCGCGGGATGCCTTCCGCGACTGGATGATGACGCCGGTGCCCGAGCGCGCCGACTACGTCTTGCGCGCCGGGCTCAAGCTCGAGGAGCGCAAGGAAGAGATAGCGCACGTCATGACGCGCGAGATGGGCAAGACGCTCAAGGAGTCGCGCGGCGACATCCAGGAGGCGATCGACTTCGCCTTCTACATGACGGGGGAAGGCCGCCGCCTCTTCGGAGAGACCATTCCGAGCGAGCTGCGCAACAAGGTGCAGATGACGTACCGGCACCCGATCGGTGTCGTCGGCCTCATCACGCCGTGGAACTTCCCGATCGCGATCCCGACCTGGAAGGGCTTCGCCGCTCTCGTGGCGGGCTGCACCGTCGTCTTCAAGCCGGGTGAAGACGTGCCGCTGTGCGCCTCGATCCTCACCGACATCTTCGACGAGGTCGGCCTCCCGGCCGGCGTGTGGAACACGGTCCACGGCTACGGCGAGGAAGCCGGCGCCGCCCTCGTCGACCATCCGGACGTCGCGGGTATCTCTTTCACGGGTTCGCTCGAAGTGGGCCGCATGATCAACGAGCGTTGCGGCCGGCAGATGAAGCGTGTGTCGCTCGAGCTGGGCAGCAAGAACGCGCAGATCGTGATGCCCGATGCCGACCTCGAACTCGCCGTCGAAGGCGCGGCCTGGGGGGCCTTTGCCACTTCGGGACAACGCTGCACCGCGACCAGCCGTTTGATCGTCCACGAAGACGTGAGGGAGACCTTCACCGAACGTCTACTGGATCGGGTGACCACGATGAAGGTCGGCAACGGACTCGATCCGGACGTCGAGCTGGCCCCGGTCATCAATGAGAAGCAGAAGAACCGCATCCTCGAGTACGTGGCACTCGGCCAGCAAGAGGGCGCGAAGTTGCTCTGCGGCGGAGACGAGCTCACCGGCGAGGACTTCGAGGGCGGCTACTTCGTGGCTCCGACCGTTTTCACGGACGTCACGCCGGAGATGCGGATCGCGCAGGAAGAGATCTTCGGCCCCGTCACGGGCATCATCGGGATCACCTCGATCGACGAAGCGATCGAGGTCGCCAACTCGGTCCAGTACGGCCTTTCCTGCTCTCTCTACACGCACGACATCACCAACGTCTTCCGCTTCGCGCAGGAGATCGCGTTCGGCCTGGCTTACGTGAACGCACCCACGATCGGCGCCGAGGTATCGGTTCCGTTCGGAGGCATGAAGAACACCGGCAACGGTCACCGGGAGGCGGGACCGACCTCGATCGACTTCTTCACCGAGTGGAAGACCGTTGCGATCGATTTCTCCGGCAAGCTGCAGAAGGCACAGATCGACAAGCAAGCCGAAGTGTGAGCGAAAGCGTCGCGCTCGTCGTCGTCGAGGACATCGCGAGGAAATACGACTTCGGGGCGACGCATCCGCTTCGCCCCGAACGCGTGCTGCTCACCTACGAGCACATCGCAGAGCGCGGCTTGATGCGTTCCAACGTGCGTGAGGTGCCGGCGCGTGTGGCGACCGAGGAGGAGGTTCTCGCAGTCCACGACCGCGCCTTCGTCGAAGCGGTCAAGGCCGTCGACGCGGGAGCTCTGGCGCCGGAGCGAGCGCTGGAGTTCGGCCTCGGCACGCCCGACAATCCGATCTTCGCCGACATGCACGAGGCGTCCTCGGCGGTGGCGGGCGCGTCTCTGACCGCGGCCGAGGCGATCGGCTCCGGCGGGTTCGAGCACGCGTTCAATCCCGCGGGCGGGCTGCATCACGCCAGGCGTCGGGAGGCGTCGGGTTTCTGCATCTATGACGATCCTGCGATCGCCATCGCGCGGCTGCTCGCGATGCATCCGGAATGGCGTGTGATGTACGTCGACGTAGACGTGCATCACGGGGACGGCGTTCAGTGGATCTTCTACGACGAGCCGCGGGTCTTGACGGTGTCTCTGCACCAGTCCGGCCGCTACCTCTATCCGGGGACGGGCTTCGAAGACGAGATCGGGGGTGACGGCGCTCTCGGAACCGCGGCGAACATCCCGCTGCTTCCCTACACGGGTGACGACGACTATCTCCACGCACTGCGACGGCTGGTCCCCGAGCTCGCGCGCGCGTTCCGCCCGCACGTCCTCGTGACTCAGCTCGGAGCCGACACTCATCACGGCGACCCGCTCGCGAACCTTGCCCTGACGATGGGCGCGTATCCGCCGATGGCGCGCGTCCTCCATGATGTGGCGCATGAGGTGTGCGAGGGGCGCTGGGTGGCCACGGGCGGCGGCGGCTATCAGGCCGAGACCATCGTCCCGAAGGTCTGGACGATGCACTTCGCGGAGATGGTCGGCGCGCCCGAGCAGATCCCCGCAGAGTGGCTTAACGACCGCGCTCCCGACGAGGTGGCGCGGCCGCGGCGCGACGACGTCGAGCGGTCGATCGCGCGGGTACTGGACGCGTGCCTGCCGCGGCTAGAGCGGCTCGCCCGAGCGTAGGCTCCACGGCGTGAGACAGATCCATCTCTACATCGGCTACGCGATCCCCAGCGGCTTCTTGTTGCTCGCGCTCTGGGCGCTCGTCGCGTTCATCAGGAACCGCAACCCCCGCGAGCTCTTCTGGCACCTCCTCGCCGTGCTCCAGGTCGTCATCGCGGTCCAGTTCGTCGTAGGTGCAGTGATGTTCGCCGGAGGCGGCCGCGCGGCGCCGGGGGATCGCCTTGGATTCCTCCACTACTTCTACGGAGCGTTCTTCCCGGCCGCGGTGCTGGTGTGGGCACACGTCCGGGCGCGCTCGGAGAGATGGCGGCAGATCCCGTGGGCTCTCTTCGGGATCGCAGCTTTCGTGAACTTCGGCCTCACGGCCCGCGCTCTGATGACCGGACTCGGCGTCGGGTGAACCTGGTCGACGTCGCGATCTTGCTCCTGGTGGTGGCGGCGGCCGCCCGCGGGTGGCGGCGCGGCCTCGTCGGCCAGGCTTTCGAACTCGGCGGCGGATTCATCGGCCTGCTGGCCGGGCTCGTGTTCGGCCCGCGCATCGCGGGCGCGGTCAGCAGCGCGCCGGGGCTTCAGGGGGCGCTGATATCCCTCGTGGTCGTCTTCCTGTTCCTGTCGATCGGACAAACGCTCGGATTCGTAGTGGGACACCGCTTCGGGCGGGCGGCACGGAATGCGAAGCTCGGCCGGGTAGATGCCGGTCTCGGCGCCGCCTTCGGGACCGGCGTCACGCTGATCGTCTTCTGGCTCGTCGGCTCGCTCCTCGTCGCCGCCCCGAGTCCGGCGCTCGCGCGCGCGTTTGGCCGGTCGACGATCTTGCGCGCGGTGAACTCCACGCTGCCGCAGCCGCCGGACGTCCTCGCGCTCGTCCGTCAGTACCTCCAGACGTCGGGCTTCCCGCAGGTCTTCGCGGGGTTGCCGCCGCCGCTCAGCGAACCCGTCGACCTGCCGTCCAACCGTCAGGCGAGGCGTGCGGTCGAGGCGGCCCAGGAGTCCACGTTGCGCATCTCGGTTCCCGCGTGCGGCGGCATGCAGCTCGGATCCGGCTGGGTCGCCGCACCTGAGACCGTCGTGACCAATGCGCACGTGGTGGCCGGCGGTGACCCCGGCTCGGTGCGAGTCCAGGATCGCTTCGGCCGCGAGGTGCCGGCGACCGTCGTGCTCTTCGATGCCGCCACGGACATAGCCATCCTCCGCACTCAGGGCCTCGGCGCGCCGGAACTGTCGCTCGACACGACCTCCTACGACCGAGGCCGCGCGGGCGCGACGCTGGGTTACCCCGGCGCCGAGCAAGGCCGCCTCGTCACACACCGTGCCGCGGTGCAGGCGCGTTACACCGCCACCGGGCGGGACATCTACGGGCGCGACCGGGTCGATCGTGAGGTCTATGAGCTGCGGGCGCCGGTCCGGCAAGGAGATTCGGGAGGCCCGTTCGTCCTCCCGAACGGCAACGTCGCCGGCGTCGTCTTCGCGGCCTCTACGACCGACGGGGGCGTCGGGTACGCGCTCACCGGCTCGGAGGTCGAAGACGAGGTCGAGCTAGGGGCGCGTTCCACCGCACCGGTCGACACCGGTGGGTGCACGCACTGAATCAGGCCGTCTGACCTCCGTCGACGACGAGCGTCGTCCCCGTGACGAACGAGGCCGCATCGGAGGCGAGGAAGATCGCCGCGCCGACGATCTCGTCTACGTCGCCCCACCTACCCATCGGGATCATGTCGGTGATGAAGCGGTCGGACGCTTCGTCTTGGCGCATGTTCGCGTTCAGGTCCGTCGCGACCCACCCGGGCGCGATCGAGTTGACCCGCACCTTCGAGGTCGCCAGCTCTTTCGCTACCGCTTGCGACAGGAGACGTACGCCGCCCTTCGCGGCCGAGTAGAAGGAGAGGCCCTGCGCACCCTCGAGCCCGGCGATCGAGGAGACCTGGATTATCGAGCCGCCTCCCCGCTCGACCATCCGCTGCGCCGCGAGCTGCGTCGCATGGAAGACCGAGTCCAGATTCAGCCGCATCGCCTTGTCCCATCCCTCCGGGCGCAACGCGACGATCGGCGCCATGAACCTCGTGCCGCCGGCGTTGTTGACGAGGATGTCGATCCCCCCGAAGGTGCTCACGGTCCGGTCGATCAGAGCCTCGATCTGGGCCCGCTCCGTCACATCCGTTGGGACGGCGAGTCCTCGGGTGCCGGTGCCCTCGATCTCGTCGACGAGCGCGTCGAGATCGGGAGCACTGCGCGCTGCTACCGCCACGTCCGCGCCTGCTTGCGCGAAACCAACGGCGATCGCGCGGCCGATCCCGCGGGACGCACCCGTCACGACCGCGACCTTGCCTTGGAGGGAGAAGCGCTCCAGCGACATGTCAAACCTCCTCTTGGTGGCCCGTAGGATCGTCGCATGCCCCACGAGATCCTGGAACGCGCGCGCGAAGAGCTCGAAGCTGCCGGCATCACCGGCGCGCATCGCTCTCACTCGAGGGCGAACGTCTTGAAGAAGATCAACGAGGTCATCTCGGGGGACACCGACGACACGTTCGGTTTGAGCGGCCTCGACCGCCACTCCCCCCGAGAGGTACTCGGCCTTGTGTCGCGGCTCACCGGCTGCTGGACGGACCCCGACGACGTCGAAGGATTCGACCGGATCGATCCCGATCTGACGATGCAAGGGCTGGTCGAGGCAGGTCGCGCCCTGGGCGAAGCTGCACGCGCGGGTGCGCTCCTCCTCGTCGCTACGGGACATCCCACCGGGATGCTCGAGTGCTACATGGAGATCGCGTCCGCTTACCGGGACCTTGGCGGAAAGGTCCTCCGTCCTCTCGAAGACGAGTCGCTGCCCCTTCCCGGCCGCAAGCCCCGCGAGGTGAGGTACATCGGAGGCGTGGCGTGCCTCGCCGATTGGGGCGCGCTCCTTCACACTCACTCCGCCTCCGCGATGGAGGCGTTGCTCGAGGTCGACCCGCGGCCCGACATCGTCCTCGGCGATCACGGCTTCGCCGGTGCCGCGATCGAACGGGGCATACGTACAGTCGCGGTGATGGACATCAACGATCCCGCGCTCGCGATAGCGGCTGCCGAGGGCCGGATCGACGTGATCGTCCCTCTCGACGACAACCGCCTTCCGCGCGCCTACGAGCCCGCGTGGACGGTCGTGAACGCGGCGATGAGGGACGAGCTGTGAGCGACATCTCCCGCGCGGTGAGGACCGTCCTCGTCGATTGTCTGAAGGTCGGCGCCGGCGAGAACGTCCTCGTCGTGACGGATCCGAAACGGCGCCCGATCGGTGACGCCTTGGTTGCAGCCGCGCGGGAGCTGGAGGCCGAGGCGGTGCTGGCGGAGATGGCGGAGCGGGTCACGCACGGGACGGAGCCTCCTCCTGCGATCGCCTCCGCCATGCTCGCCTGCGATGTCCTGCTGGCGCCGACGACGAAGAGCGTCTCGCATACGGCGGCGCGCCGGGCTGCCTCCGAGCGCGGGGCGAGAGCGGCGACGATGCCGGAGGTCACCGAGGACATGCTCGTCCGTACCATGTCGGCCGATTACGCCGAGGTGAAGCGGCGCTCGGAGGCGGCCGCCGAGCTGCTGACGAAAGGCAGCTCCGTCACGATCACGTCCTCGATCGGCACCGATCTGACGATCTCCATCGAGGGGCGTGACGGCATCGCCGACACCGGCGACCTGAGCGCGCCGGGCGCTTTCGGCAACCTCCCCGCCGGCGAGGGCTTCATCGCTCCGGTGGAGGGACGGACGAACGGCACCCTCGTGGTCGACGGCACGGTCTGGCCCGTCGGTCGGCTGAGATCGCCCATCACGATCACGATCGAGGACGGTTACGCGATCGATATGACCGGCGCCGAGGCGGAGCGGTTCAGAGAGGTTCTCGCGCCGCACGGCCGCGAGGCGTTCGCGGTGGCGGAGCTCGGTATCGGCACGAACGAGGCCGCGACCCTCACGGGGAACGTCCTCGAGGACGAGAAGATCCTGGGGAGCGTCCACGTAGCTTTCGGCGACAACCATTCCTTCGGAGGGTCGGTGCGGGTCTCGTCGCACCAGGACGCGATCCTGACCGCGCCGACGCTTCGCATCGACGGCGCCACGGTGGTCGAGGACGGCGTCTTCCTGCTCTGAGGCGGCTCGGGCACGGAAAATCGCCCTTGCTATACTGCCGGCGACATGAGCCAGCCGCCTTCCGATCCCATCGACGCCTCGGGTTCACTCGGGCATTTCGTGACGGTGGCGGAGGTGGCCCGGCAGTTGCGGGTGTCGAACATGACGGTCTACCGGCTCATCAAGTCGGGTGATCTCCGGGCGGTGCGGGTCGGACGTGGCTATCGCCTGAAGGCGGAAGACGTCCGCCGCTACCTCGAGCAGCGGTACATGGACGCGGGCTGACGCACCGGGTTCCGACCGTGAGGACCGCCCCCGCGGGCGGTCTCTTTTTTGTGTATGGGGTGAGCGTCGAATGAAGACCGAGATCGAAAGGACGTACGACAGGCTCCTCGAGAACCCCGGAGTCGTCTTCCTGATGGGCGGTCTCGACACGGGGAAGACGACGTTCGGGATCGAGCTCGCCCGGCGCGCCGTCGCGGCCGGCATCCCGACGGCCATCGTGGACGGCGACGTCGTGCAATCGACCGTCGGGCCGCCCACGACCACGGGCCTCAAGATGTGCACGTCCGCCGCCGACCTCTCCCCCGACGGCCTCGCCACCGAGGACGCGCTCGGCTTCGTCGGCTCGCTGATGCCGAAGGGCCACCTTCTGCCGATGGCGGTGAGCACGGCGAAGCTCGTCTGGACGGCGCGCGACGAAGGAGCGCGCCTCGTGGTGGTCGATTCCTCGAGCCTGATCTCGGGTCTGTACGGGCAGACGCTCAAATACTTCAAGATGGATCTCATCCGGCCCGACTTCGTCGTGGCGTTCGAGCGGGGCGGCGAGCTCGAACCCCTCGTCGGCATGGCGCAGCGCTTCACGCCCGCGGAGGTACTGGAGCTCCCTGTTCCCTCCGAGGTCCGGGAACGGTCGGTCGAGGAGCGGATCCAACTCCGCGAACGCAGGTTCGCCGGCTACTTCGCGAGGGGCTCGTCGCGCTGGCGCGTCAAGCCCACGGTCTTCATGCCGACGCTGCCGCCGGGCTTCGACCTCGCGTTGCTCGATGCGCTCGTCGTGGGCATGGAGGACGGGTCCGGTCGGTGCGTAGGTATAGGTGTGCTCGAATACGACCCGGCAGAGGACATCCTCCGGATGGTTTCGCCGGTGACGCAGGGCGTGCGAGGTCTGCGTCTCGGCTCGATAAGGATGGATCTGTCGGGTCGCTCCCGAGGGCCGGTCGATCTCCGGCAGCTCTTCGGGACGGAATGACCCGGCTCGTCTGAGAAAGAGAGGTTGGTATGCCGTCACTCATCAAGAAGCGACGCAAGAAGATGCGCAAGAAGAAGCATCGCAAGATGCTGAAGAAGACGCGCTGGCAGCGCAGACAGCAAGGTAAGTAGGGGTCAGCGCCCCAACGTCTGTCGCTCCGCCGGCGTGAGGCCGCCCCAGATCCCGAACGTCTCGCCCGCAGCCAGCGCGGCCTCTAGGCACGGCTTCCGTACCGCGCAGTCCCTGCAAACGAGGAGCGCATCGCGCGCATCTTCGTCGGGCTGTGGATAGAAGACCTCGACCGGATGCTCAAGGCACGCGGCGGCTTGCCGCCAGACCTCGTCGCGCTCGATCACGTTCGTTCGCATGCTGATGGGGCGGCTCCTGGTTCGGCTGCCTCGTGGCGAAGCAGAGGGAGTTGGAAGTCTAGGAAGGCGCGCGGGACGGCGTCAATATTCTTTCTGGGGACGTTCCGGGCGCGACGGTAGGATTCCGGCGTGAAGAAGCGCGGGATAGTCACGTTCCTCTCCGACTACGGTCTCGAAGACGAGTTCGTCGGCGTGTGCCACGGAGTGATGTTGCGCATCGCCCCGCACCTCCGCATCGTCGACGTGCATCACGGGATCCTCCGCCAGGACATACGTCATGGGGCCGTCGTGCTCAAGCAGGCGCTTCCGTACATGCCGGATTCGGTCCACCTCGCGGTCGTGGATCCCACCGTCGGGTCGGAGCGGCGCGCCGTCGCGATCGTCACCGGATGGGACGAGGTCTTCGTCGGTCCCGACAATGGTCTGCTGCTTCCGGCGGCGCGGGAGGCCGGCGGCATCCGGCGCGCCTACGGGATCGAGGACGAGTCTTTCTTGCTGCGGCCCGTGTCACGGACCTTCCAGGGTCGTGATGTTTTCGCGCCGGCTACGGCCCACATAGCCAACGGGGTCGATCCGCGCGAGCTGGGCCCGGAGATCCCCGCGAGCGAGCTGGTCGACCTCGAGATACCGGCGGCCTGGATCCACGACGACCATCTCCACGCGGAGGTGCTGCAGGTGGACCGCTTCGGGAACCTCCAGCTCAATCTCGGACTGAGCCAGCTCGAGGAGGTCGGTCTCGCCGGCGGCAAGCGCCTCGAGGTCAGGCTCGAGGGCCACCGCCTGAACGTTCCCTTGGGCGGCAGCTTCGCCGACGTCCAAGCGGGCGAGTTCGTCCTCGTCGAGGACTCGTACCGATACCTCAGCCTCGCCGTGAACAAGGGAGACGCCGGAGCCCAGCTCCGGGCCCGGCCCGGGTCGACCGCGATCGTCGGACCCACGAGCGTCTAGGGGAGCAGATGGCCGCGATGCGCCGGCGCATATTGATCACAGGGGTGTCGCGTTTCCTAGGACTGCGTCTGGCGAAGCGTCTCGAGCACGAGGACGTCGACGTCGTCGGCGTCGATCTGGACGAGCCCGTCGTTCCGGTAGAGAACATGGAGTTCGTCCGGTGTGACATCCGCAACCCGCTGATCGCTCGCGTGGTCGAGGCGACGAAAGTCGACACGATCGTCCATACCAACATCGCATCGGAACCGGCGCGCCTCGGTGGCCGCGCCGGGATGAAGGAGAACAACGTCATCGGGACGATGCAGCTGTTGGCTGCGGCGCAGCGAGCGCGCCGCATCCGGCGCGTGGTCGTGAAATCGTCGACCGCGGTGTACGGCATGCAGCCGGGGGAGCCCTCGATCATCTCGGAGGACCACGCGGCGCAGCAGACGGACCTTCGGGGCTACGGCCGCGACTGCGCGGAGGCCGAGACGTACGTGCGTGACTTCGGCCGTCGCCGTCCGGACGTGGCGCTCGTCATCCTGCGTACGCAGAACGTCGTGGGTCCGACCGTCCGGACCAGCCTGGCCGGCTATCTGTCACTGCCGGTGATCCCGACCGCGCTCGGGTTCGACCCGCGGCTCCAACTCCTCCACGAGGAGGACGCGGTCGAGGCGTTGTGGCTGGCACTGGACGACGACGCGCGCGGCATCTTCAACATCGCCGGCGGGGGGATCGTCTATCTCTCGCAGGCTATCCGCATACTCGGGCGGCGCCGGCTCCCGCTTCTCCTTCCTGCGGCCGCTGTGACGGCCGACGTACTGCGCCGGACGGGTCTCGTCGACTTCCCGGTCGACCAGCTGAACCTCATCGTGCACGGCCGCGTCGTCGACATCCGGCGCGCTCGCGAGCGGCTCGGGTTCGTCCCGCGTTACGACACTCGCGCCGCGCTCGAGGACTTCCGCGACAACCGCGATGCAGCAACGGTGCAGAAACCGGGGTCGCATCCGGCGTGGGAGCGTGAGCTCTTCGAGTATCTGAAGAACAAGGTCGATCAGGAGCGGGAGAGGGTGTGATGGCAGACGCGGAGATCATCCCTATGAACCCGCACGCGCGCAGCATCGGCCGCGCTCACGTACGGATCCGATGTCGCGCGGTCACGTCCTCAGGCCGACCCTGTCGCAACTACGCGGTCGGAGGCTCGGACTTCTGCCGCGTTCACGGAGGCGCGGATGCGCCCGTCGAGGCTGTGCGTCCCGACGCGCCGGCGGCGGCATCGCCTCCGGCCGACGTTCAGTCCTTCGCCCGTCGCCGGTCGAGAGGCGAGTACGCGGTCGACGACTTCGGGTTCGATCCGGAGCTCTTCTCCAGCGTCCTGCTCCCGCTGATGGGGATCCTCTACGAGCGGTACTTCCGCATCCGGCACGTCGGGGTCGACCGCGTTCCGTCGGACGGCCCGGTGATGCTCGTCGCGAACCATTCCGGGACTATCCCGCTCGATGCCGTGATGCTCCAGTACGCCCTCGCCACCTATCACCCGGCGCGCCGCGTCATGCGCAACGTGGGGGCGAACCTCGTGTGGGAGTTCCCGCTCATCGGCTCGTTGGCCCGCAAGAGCGGGGCCGCGGTCGCCTGCGAGGAGGACACGGTCGAGCTCCTCCGACGCGGTGAGGTGGTTGCGGTCTTCCCCGAAGGGTTCAAGGGCGTGGGAAAGGGCTGGCGCGAGAGGTACCGGCTGCAGCGTTTCGGCCGCGGCGGGTTCATCGAGGTGGCTCTCCGGACGCGCACTCCGATCGTCCCGGTGTCGATCGTGGGCGCCGAGGAGGCGTATCCGATGATCGCCGACGTGAGGCCACTGGCGCGCGCCCTCGGTCTGCCGTACTTCCCCGTAACGCCCACGTGGCCGCTCCTCGGGCCGCTCGGCCTCCTGCCGTTGCCGTCGAAGTGGATCATCGAGTTCGGTGAGCCGATGGAGATGGACGGCTACGCCGACGACGCGCACGAGGACGCGATGCTGGTGTTCGATCTCAGTGACACGGTCCGCGATCGGATCCAGCAGATGCTGGTGCGCAACCTGGAGGAACGCGGAGGAGCGTTCTTCTAACCGCCGGCGCCGTAGATGCGCAGCACGCCGAGTGTCCCGGCGATAGCGATCGCCGTCAGCAACAAGATGATCGCGTAGAGCGTGTTGCGCCTCATGTCTTGGAGGATACGTCGCCGCGACCGCGCCGCGGCAAGCCCTTCGCGGCGCGCCGCGGCGCGCTGAGGTGTCGTTCGACGAACTCCCGGTTGCGCCGGAGCATCGCGACGAGGTCGTCGTGGCGGTCGAGGTACCGGCGAACCGAGAGCTCGAGCGAGACGGCTCCCCGGTAGCGCGCCCGGCGCAGGGAGTCGAGGAAGCGGTCGAGCGGAAGGATGCCGCGGTCTACCTCCAGATGTCCGTCGCGCCCATCGCCGTTGTTGTTGGACAGATGGATGTGCGACAGCTTCGGCAGGAGTGTGTCGAGTGCGTCGAGGATGTCGACGCGGCTGACGGTGAGATGGCTGGTGTCGATGGCGACATACGGAGCGGCGTCTACGAGGGCGGCCGGCTCGAGCCAACGGTAGGCGCGCATGCGACGCCCGGCGACCCACTTCGGGTACATCGTCTCGACGACCACCTCGACGCCGTGTTCGGCGCAGAACGCATCGCACTCCTCCCGGACCCAGCGCGCGTACTCGCCCTCCCACAGGTAGGGCGGGTGGACGATCAGCGACGACGCGCCTACGGCGCGGCAGAACTCGACGCCGCGCCGGATCTTGCCGAGCGGATCCATCCCCCAGACGCTCTTGGTGATGACGAGGAAGGGCCCGTGGACGGAGGCGATGCGGAGCCCCCTGTCGTCGGCCAGCCTCCGCGGGAGGTCCGGCTCCTGGGTCGCCGGATCGCGGGTGACCATCAGCTCGACCTCCACGAACCCGGCCTCGGCCACGAGGTCGAGAGCCCGCGCCAAGGACATGGTCCAGAAGGGACCGGTGGAGCACTGAACCTGGCGACGGGGCATCGGCCCATGCTGCCACGGCCGCGTCGCGGGTCCGACGTTTGCGATCGCGAGCGAGTGCTTGCAACTGTTGAATAACCCCTCCCCCTGGGGCACAATCCAGACGTGAACCTCGCGCAGCTTCTGGCCGACGCCGCCCGCCGCACCCCGGAGAAGGACGCGCTGCGGGTTCCCGGCGGAGAGCGCTACACCTACCGGCAGCTCGCGGAGGAGGCTGCGCGCGTCGCCAGCTTCCTCCGCCGCTCCGGAGTGGCCGCGGGCGACCGGGTCGCGCTCGCCATGCCGAACGTGCCCCGCTTCGCATCCGCCTACTTCGGGATCCTGGGGGCGGGCGCGGCCGCCGTCCCCCTCAACGCCATGCTCACCGAGTTCGAGGCCGGCGCGATCCTCGAAGACGCGGGAGTCGCGGCCGTGGTGGGAGCGGGCGGACCCGGCCGCGTGGCGGCCGCCGCCGCGGCGGGAGTGGGTGTCGGCGGACCGGTGGTGGTCGACGATGCAGGCTGGGCGAACATCGGGGCCGACGCGGAGGCGCCGGTCGAGCGGGAGGAGGGAGACCTCGCGGTCCTCGCCTATACGTCGGGGACGACCGGCGCGCCGAAGGGCGTGATGCTGACCCACGGCAACCTGCTCGCCAACCTGCGGCAGCAGATGGACGTGCCGGAAGACCGCGTGCGTGAGGACGACGTCGTCTTGATGGCGCTTCCGTTGTTCCACATCTTCGGGCTGAACGTGATGCTCGGTCTCACCGTCATGAACGGTGCCACGGGCGTGCTCCTCGAGCGCTTCGATCCCGTACCGGCGCTGCGCGCGGTGCAGGAAGAAGGGGTGACGGTGCTGTTCGGCGCGCCGCCGATGTACGTGTCGTGGGTCCGCACCCCGGGCGTCGAGCAGTACGACCTGTCGCGCGTGCGCCTCGCCGTCTCCGGCGCCGCTCCTCTTCCCCCCGACGTGGTGCGGTCCTTCGCCGAGATCACCGGTGTAGACCTGTATGAGGGCTACGGCCTGACCGAGACGGCGCCGGCTCTGACCTCGAACCGGATGGGACCGCGACCGCGGCCGGGCTCGGTCGGCAAGCCGTTGCCGGGGGTCGAGCTGCGGGTCGTCGGCGACGACATGGAGGATGTCGAGGTGGGCGATCCGGGCGAGGTGGTCGTGCGCGGCCCGAATGTCTTCGCCGGCTACTGGAAGCGGCCGGACGAGACCGAGCGGGCCTTCACCGACGGCTGGTTCCACACCGGGGACATCGGGGTCATCGACGAGGAGGGGTACCTCTTCCTCGTCGATCGCAAGCGGGATCTGATCATCGTGTCGGGCTTCAACGTCTACCCGTCAGAGGTGGAGGACGCGCTGGTGGCGCACCCCGCGGTCGCGGAGGCGGCGGTCGTGGGCGTCCCGCACCCGTACACGGGTGAGGCCGTCAGGGCGTACGTAACCCTGGCCGATGGGGCCGATGCCTCCGAGGAAGGGCTCCTGGCGGACGTGCGCACGCGTCTTGCGCGCTTCAAGTGTCCGGAATCGATCGAGATCGTCGACGACCTACCGCATCTGTTGACCGGGAAGGTCTTGCGGCGCGCCCTGCGCGACGCCTAGCCGCACCGGAGGCGGTCGAGCAGCTCCGGCCGCAGTATGCGCACCGACCTCGAGCGATAGGACACGGCCCCCGTACGACGTAGCCGCGCCAGCTCGCGACAGACGGTCTCGCGGCTCGTGCCGGCGAGCCGACCGAGATCCGCCTGGGCCAGTGGCACCGAGCGCGCTCCCGCGCGGGCGAGTTCCGCGAGTCGCCCCGCCAGCGCCTCGCGCGCGGAGCCCGATCGTTCGTGGACCGCGGAGCCGAGGCGCCGCACCCGTGCGGCCAACGAGGCGGCGACGAGCTCGGAGGAGACGGCAGGATCGAGGACGACGACGGTGGAGTCGACCACGGCGATCGCATCGAACGCATGCGGGAGGCCGTCGATCGCGGCGATGTCGTCGGCGACCTCTCCCGGCAGCACGAGGTCGACGATCGACTCGCGCCCGTCCTCGGCCCGGGCCACGAGCTTGAGCAGCCCCGACTCGAGGAGGTGGACGGAGTTCCCGGCGGCGTCGCCGGCGAGGTGGAGGAACGATCCCCGCTCCAGCTTCCTGACGAGTCGGGTCTTCTCGGCTCGAATCGTGCCGTTTGTTTGCGGTTGCATGTGATTACGTTCTACAACCTTCGCATGCTGCACGTCAAGCCCCCGAGCGGGGGCGCGAAGATGTGCCGGTGACGGCGTCTTCGCGCCCCGGGCGCATCGCTCTGTTCCTGCTGCCGGCGGTGGCCTTCGTCGGGCTGCTCGCCTTCGGGCTGGCGCGGGCGACCGGACCGCCGGGCCCCGGTGATCCGGCGCCGGCCTTCACGGCCACCCGCCTCGAGGGGGAGGGAGCGCTGTCACTCTCCGAGCTGCGGGGCAAGCCGGTCGTGCTGAACTTCTGGGCTTCTTGGTGCGGCCCGTGCGAGGACGAGGCGCCCATGCTGCGCGCCGCGGCCGACCGCTACGCGGGCAGGGTCGCTTTCCTGGGCGTCGACATCCGCGACTCGATCTCCGACGCTCGTGCCTTCGTTGAGCGCCACGACCTCGGCTATCCGAACGTGCGGGACGAAAGCCTCGAGGTCTACCGGGCGTACGGGCTGACCGGGCAGCCGGAGACCTTCGTGATCGACGCCGACGGCCGCATCGTCCACCACGTGGCGGGGGCCATCCCGAGCACGGAGAGGTTGTTCGAATTGATCGACGACGCGCTCGCCCGTGGCTGACCCGACCGTTCCGATCGCGTTCCTGGCCGGGCTCGCCTCGTTCCTCTCCCCCTGCGTCCTCCCCCTCGTGCCGGGCTACCTCTCCTACATGTCCGGCCTGGGCGCCGCCGAGTCCGTCGGGCTGCGCCGGTCTCTTCGAACCGGTCTCGCCGCCTTGGCGTTCGTCGCCGGGTTCACGCTCGTCTTCGTCCCGCTGGGCGCGACGGCCACGCTGCTGGGCGCGTTCCTGCGCCAGAACCACGACCTGCTGGCGCGCGCCGCCGGTGTCGTGATCATCGTCCTCGGACTTGTGTTCATGGGCGTGCTGAAGGTGCCCTTCTTCTATCGGGAGGCGCGCTTCCATCCGACGCCCGAGGCCGGGGTGTGGGGGAGCGTCCTCCTGGGCGGAGCGTTCGCCTTTGGCTGGACCCCGTGCATCGGGGCGACGATGGGCGCCGTCCTCGCGATGGCCGCGGGACGCGGCGGCGCGACCGGCGGTGTCGGTGAGGGGGCGCTCCTGCTGGCCGTCTATTCGTTGGGATTGGGGTTGCCTTTCGTGATCGCCGGTTTAGGCGTCTCCCGGTTCACGGCCGCCGTCGGCTGGCTTCGCCGGCACACTCGGGTGGTCAACCTCGCCAGCGGCGCCCTCCTCGTCATCGTCGGAGTGCTGTTCGTGACCGGGCAGATGTTCAACGTCTCGATCTGGATGAACGAGGCGATGGCGCGCCTCGGCGTCGACTTCTGGAGCGACATCTGACGGAGGGTGGGCACAAATTCTCAAGGCGTTTGTTGGGGCCCGGCACAGCGCGCTAAAAGCGCAGGTCAGAGGCGGCGCGACGTTTGTGACGCGATTCACAAGCGAGGTTAGGATGAACCGGATGCCACACCGCCCGATCCCCGAAGCAACCGTCGCCCGGCTGCCCATCTACCTGCGGGCGTTGCTCGATCTCGCCGAGCAGGGGGATTCGAACGTCTCCAGCGAGGACCTCGCGCGGATGGCCGGCGTGAACGCGGCAAAGGTGCGCAAGGACCTGTCCTACCTTGGGTCGTACGGGACGCGCGGCGTCGGATACGACGTCGAGTACCTCCTCTACCAGATCACCCGCGAGCTGGGGCTGACGCAAGACTGGCCGGCGGCCCTGATCGGCGCAGGGAACCTCGGCCGCGCGCTCGCCTCCTATAAGGGCTTCTCCGAGCGCGGCTTCCGGATAGCGGCGCTTTTCGACGTGGACGAAGGGGTCATCGGAGACACCGTCGGCGGGCTCATCGTGAGGCATCTCGACGACCTGAAGGAATGCGTGATCGACGAGGGCATCACGATCGGCATCATCACGACGCCTCCGGCCGCGGCACAGGAAGTGGCCGAGCGACTCGTCGACGCCGGCGTCAAGTCGATCCTCAACTTCGCCCCCGCGGTCGTGAACGTGCCGCCCGATGTCCAGGTGCGCAAGGTAGACCTCTCGATCGAGCTGCAGATCCTGTCGTTCCACATGCAGCGCATGCAGGCGATCGCCACCGCGCGCGAGGCGAATCGCCGTCTCTCCGGAGGTCGCTGAGGGTGGCACCGTCGTCGATCGTCGTCGCCGGCATCAACCACAAGACCGCGCCCGTGGCGCTGCTCGAGCGGTTGGCGATCGGCGAAGAGCGTCTGCCCAAGGCCCTTCATCAACTGGCGACGTACGAGCACGTGCTCGAGGCGGTGCTTCTCTCCACCTGCAACCGCATCGAGGTCTACGCGGCCGTAACGAAGTTCCACGGCGGTGCTCAGGACCTGCGCAACTTCCTCGCCGAGTTCTGCCACGTCGCGCCGGAAGATTTCGTAGACCACCTCTACACGTATCACGACGATGCCGCGGTCGGTCACCTCTTCCGCGTCGCGTCCGGTATCGACTCGCTGGTCGTCGGCGAGAGCGAGATCATCGGCCAGGTACGGCGCGCCTATCACGCGGCGGTCGCTGAGGGTATGGCGGGGCGCACGATCGGCGCCGCCTTCCGGCGCGCTCTCCGCGTCGGGAAGAGAGCGCGGAGCGAAACCGGCATCGGACGGAACCCCGTCAGCATCTCGTCTGCCGCGGTCGAGCTGACACGCCGCGCGTTCGGCGGGAGCCTCGCGGGACGCGGCGTGGTCGTGGTCGGGGCGGGGAAGATGGGCCGCCTCGCGGCGCGGGCGTTGCGAGGCGCGGGGGTCGAGCGCGTCACGGTCGTCAACCGCGGCGAGGAGCGCGCCCGGCTGCTGGCCGAGGAGTTCGGTGCGCACGCCGCGGGGTTCGACGACCTCGAGGAGCTGCTGACCGCGAACGACATCGTCATCTCCTCGACGACCGCTCCCGCGACCATCATCGGCGTCGAGGCCGTGCAGCGCGCGGCGACGCGCCGCGTCCGAGAGACTCCTCTCTTCATCGTCGATATCGCGGTGCCGCGGGATGTCGAGCCCGCGGTGGCCGACATCGACGGCGTCCTGCTGCGGGACATCGAGGACCTCCGTGGCGTCGTCGATTCGGGCGTCGGAGGGCGCCTTGCCGAGGTGACGAAGGTCGAGGAGCTCATCGCGATCGAGCTCGAGCACTTCCTTCGCTGGGAGCGCTCGACCGAGAGCGCGCCGGTGGCGGCGGCACTCGTCGAGCGTGCGGAGGAGATACGGCGCGCCGAAGTGGAGCGCGTCGCGGCCCGGCTATCGGAGCGAGAGCAGGATGCGATCGACCACGCGACGCGCCGGGTAGTCGCCAAGCTCCTGCACACCCCGCTTGCGAACCTGCGCGACCTGGCAGGCTCGAAGGACGCGCACGTGCACCTCGCGGTCCTTCGTGAGCTCTTCGAGCTCGACGACGAGTAGCCGCGCTCGCGTGCCCGACCGCATCGTCCTCGCGAGCCGCGGTTCGAAGCTCGCTCTCGCACAGGCCCGAACGGTCGCCGATCTGATCACCCGGGCGCATCCGGCGATCCAGGTCGAGATCAAGACGGTTCGGACGCGCGGCGACCGGGACCGCCGGCCCTTCCACGAGATCGGCGGCAAGGGCATCTTCATGGGCGAGGTCGAGCGCGAGGTCGTTGAGGGCGCGGCCGACCTCGCGGTCCATTCGGCGAAGGACCTGACCGACGCGCTTCACCCCGACTGCACGCTCGCGGCGGTCCCGGTCCGCGTCGACGCACGCGACGTCGTAGTGGGAGGGCGAGGCGAGACGGGCGAAGACAGGCTCGGGAGCCTTCCCGAGGGGGCGAGCGTCGGCACGTCTAGTCTCCGCCGCCGCTCCCTCCTGTTGGAGGCGCGGCCCGATCTGCGCGTCGTCGAGCTACGGGGAAACCTCGATACGCGCCTGCGCAAGGTCGCCGACGGCGAGGTCGATGCCGCGATCCTCGCCGCCGCGGGCATCGCCCGCTTGGGCCTCACTGAGGAGGTGAGACCGGCCACTCTGGATCCTTCGTGGTGGGTGCCGGCCCCGGCGCAGGGCGCGCTCGCGATCGAGGCGCGCCGGGACCGCGCCGATGTGGCGGATCTGGTCGGCTCCTTCGACGATCCCGCGGCGCGCGCGGAGGTCGAGTGCGAACGTGCATTCGGCCGGCGGATAGAGGGTGGTTGCTCCATCCCGGTCGGTTGCCGCGCCGAGGCCGGGGACGGCCGCTTGCTCGTCACCGGCTTCCTCGGGCGGACCGACGGCACCTACTCGATCCGCGATCGCATCTCGGGGCCGCTCGGCGCGGCGGCCGAGATGGGCCGCGACCTTGCGGAGGCGATCCTCGCCGGCGGCGGTGAGGAGATCCTCGAGGACGTCCGCGCCGGCGACGCGCCGTGAACGAGAGGCCGCTCGCGGGTCGTCGCGTGGTGGTGACGCGCCCCGAGAGCAAAGGCGACGATCTCGCCGCCGCGCTCGAGGCGCTGGGCGCAGAGGTGATAACGCGACGGACGGTCGAGGTCGCGCCGCCGGAGTCGTGGGATCCGCTCGACCGTGCGCTGCGTGATCTCGCCGGCTTCGCTCGGGTCCTCTTCGCCAGCACCGCGGCCGTCGATGCCGTCGTCGCGCGTGCGGCGCACCTCGGGATCGACCTCGGCGGGATCAAGACCGGCGCGGTGGGGGAGGCGACCGCGGCCCGGCTGCAGGCGCACGGCGTGGCCGTCGACGTGTTGCCGGAGCGCTTCACCGCCGTGGACCTCGCGGACGCGCTGGGGCCGGGGCGCGGACGGGTGCTCTTCCCGCGGGTCGAAGCGGGCCCACGCGCCGCGATCGACGCGCTCGAGCGGGCGGGGTGGGCGGTGCACGAGGTCGCTGCCTACCGCAACCTTCCGCGCGACGTGGACGACCCCGGCCTCTTCGACGTGGTGACGTTCACGAGCCCATCGGCCGTCGAGCCGTTCGCCCGTGTCGCTCCTCCCGACCGCCTTCCCGCCGGTGCGGCGGTCGTTTGCATAGGGCCGTCGACCGCGGCGGCGGCGAAAGACGAGGGTTACTCCGTGGCGGCCGTCGCGCGACCGCACACGCTGAAGGGGCTGGTGGAGGCGGTCGTCGAGGCGGCCGGGACGGGGCGCACGGAGATGCGAACATGGAGCCCATGAGCCAGTTCCCCTCACTTCGTCTGCGCCGACTGCGGCGAACGCCGGCCCTGCGCCGGGCCTTTGCCGAGACCGATGTCCGCGCTTCGGACCTGATCGCGCCCTTGTTCGTGAAGGAGGGCATGTCCGAGCCGGCGCCGATCGCGTCGATGCCGCGACATTCCCAGCACACGCTCGAGAGCCTCCGCAAGGAGGCGCGCGAGCTGGCCGAGCGCGGCGTCGCCGGCCTGCTCCTCTTCGGCATCCCCGCCGCCAAGGACGCGGCCGGATCCGGGGCCGCCGCCGAGAACGGCATCGTGCAGCGCGCGCTCGAGGCCTTGAGGGAGGAGCTCGGCGACGAGGTCGTCCTCTTGAGCGATCTGTGCCTGTGCGAGTACACCGACCACGGCCACTGTGGGTTGCTCCGCGGTGAGGAGGTCGACAACGACGCGACGCTCGATGTCTACGCGCGGATCGCGGTGTCGCAGGCGGCCGCCGGGGCCGACCTCGTCGCGCCGTCGGGCATGATGGACGGCCAGGTGCGCGCGATCCGCGCCGCCCTCGACGAAGCGGGCTACGCCGAGATCCCGATCCTCTCGTATGCGGTGAAGTACGCATCCAGCTTCTACGGGCCGTTCCGCGATGCCGCGGAGGGCGCGCCCAGATTCGGTGACAGACGGACGCACCAGATGGATCCGGCCAACGCGGCGGAGGCGCTCCGGGACGCCCGCCTCGACGTCGACGAGGGCGCCGATGTTCTGATGGTCAAACCGGCGCTCCCGTACCTCGACGTCGTTCACCGGGTGAAGACCGAGCTCGGTCTGCCCACCGCGGCCTACAACGTCTCCGGCGAATACTCCATGTTGCTGGCGGCGGCCGAGCGCGGCTGGATCGACGAGCGCGCCGCGGTTATCGAGGCGCTGACGTCGATCAAGCGCGCCGGCGCCGACCTCATCGTCACCTATCACGCCAAAGCTGCGTCCGAGTGGCTCGCGTGACGCGCGCGCAGTCGGATCGCCTCTTCGCCGAGGCGCAGCGGATCCTCGTCGGCGGGGTCAACTCGCCGGTGCGGGCCTTCGGCGCGGTCGGTGGTGATCCCTTCTTCGTCCGGCGCGCCGAGGGCGCGGAGATCGAAGATGTCGACGGCAACCGCTACGTCGACTTCGTTCAGTCTTGGGGCGCCCTGCTCTTCGGTCACGCGCATCCGCGGATAGTCGAGGCGGTCGTAGACGCAGCCGGTCGCGGGACGTCGTTCGGGACCCCAAACGAGCTCGAGGTGGAGCTAGGGCGACTGGTCGTCGACCTCGTGCCGAACGTCGAGAAGGTGAGATTCGTCTCGTCCGGCACCGAGGCCGCGATGACCGCGGTCCGGCTCGCCCGCGGGATCACCGGCCGCGACAAGGTCGTGAAGTTCGCCGGGTGCTATCACGGCCACAGCGACTCGCTCCTTGCCGAGGCCGGCTCGGGGGTGGCGACGCTCGGGATCCCGGGCACGCCCGGGGTGACGCGCGCCTCCGCCGGCGACACCCTGGTCGTCCGCTACAACGACATCGCCGCCCTGCGCGCCGCTCTGGAACCTCATGCCGCCGATGTGGCGGCGATCCTCGTCGAACCGGTCGCGGCCAACATGGGCCTCGTTCTCCCGCGCGATGGTTACCTCGAGGAGCTGCGGCGGATCGCCGATGAGGTCGGAGCGCTGCTGGTCTTCGACGAGGTCATCACCGGCTTCAGGCTGGGTCCGGGCGGTGCCCAGGAGCGATTCGGGGTCGCGGCCGACGTCGTCCTGCTCGGCAAGGTCATCGGGGGAGGTCTTCCCGCCGCCGCGCTCGCCGGGCGCGCCGAGACGCTCGATCAGCTCGCGCCTGTAGGACCCGTCTACCAGGCCGGGACGCTGTCGGGGAACCCGCTGGCGATGGCCGCGGGCATCGCCACGTTGTCCATGATCAAGGGCGAGCCGGGGCTCTACGAGCAGCTTCAGAACCGGGCGCGGGACCTCGTGCGCGGCCTGGTCGATGCGGCGGATCGCGCCGAGGTGCCGATGGTAGCGGCGGCGATCGGCGGCCTCGCCGGTTTCTTCTTCGTCGACGATGAAGTCTTCGACTATGACGCCGCGCGCGCCACGGACGCCGATGCTTACGCGCGTTTCTTCCGCGGGATGCTGGAGCACGGTGTCTATCTGCCGCCCAGCCGTTTCGAGGCGCTGTTCCTATCGAGCGCGCATACCCCCGATCACATCGAGCGCTTCGTCGATGCCGCAAGGCACGTCTTCGCCACGCGCGCGTAGTTCGCGCCGATAGTTCCGAGTCGTCCCTCCGCAATACTGCGTAACTCGCTTGAGTGTTCTTCGCGCGCGTCCGTAAGAAGACGTACCGCTCCGTGAGGATGCGATACCGGGACAACAGGTGCGTACTTCTGCGGATTCACGGGCCGGTGCAAATGGGGTTCGATCCGGTCATCACGAAACGACCGGCGAGCCGCCGATTCGGATGTGCACGGGGATCCGTGCCGGAGACAAGGGGGTACGAGATGGTGCAGCTTCTGGCAACCGTATCGAACCGACTGGTTGCGCTGCGGTCGGATGAGGAAGGCGCGACCGCGGTCGAGTACGGCCTGATGGTGGCGCTCATCGCCGCCGTCATCATCGCCACGGTCCAGGCACTGGGCGTCAACGTCCTCGGCGCGTTCCAGACGATCGTCGACGGGCTCGGCGGCTAGATCACGGACGGCGCTCCGCATCCGGCACCGGGTGCGGAGCGCCGCTTCCTTACTAGGAACGGGCGGACTGTGATGCGGCGGACGAACGACGAGCAGGGGGCCATCGCGGTCCTCCTCGCCATCCTTTTCTCCTTTGCTCTGGTGGTCGCCACGGCGGCCGGCATGTCGTCGTTGACGCGTGCCGGAACCCGCGGCGAGCTCCAGCGCGCCGCCGACGCCGGCAGCCTTGCCGGAGCGCGTTCGATCCCGCTCACCGATGTCGGGACGGCGCTCGCCTACGTCACGGCTCCCGATGCGGTGACGTTCCCGGGGGCGGAAGACCCTCGTTCGGTCGCCTGCAGACAGGCGGCCGCCACCGCCGCGGTCGACGACGCCGTCTCCGAGGAATACGCCGCTGCCGTCGGGCCGCAGAACTGCACCGCTACCTATCTCTCGGATCTGGATGGGATCGACCGCCTGCAGGCGTGCGCGCAGAGCCTGACGGCATCCGTTCCGGCTCTCCCTCAGCTTCCTCCGGCGCCGCTCCCCACCGTGCCGTCGCTGCCCGGGCTTCCGGGCGTGCAGCTCACGCCGCTGCCCCAGCCAACGCTCACGTTGCCGGACCCGACCGAGCTGTTGCACGCCCGGCTCGCGAACCTCGTCCCGGCCCTTCTGCGCCCGGGGATCAAGGTCGAGCTGAGCCGCACCACGAGCGGCGCTCTGGACGGCGCCGTCGAGGGCGCGGTCGAGGACGGTGAGCGGGTTGCTTCGACGGCGCGCCGCCGCTTCAAGAACCTGATCGTGCTTCCGGTCGCCGACGTGTTGCCGGCTCTCGTAGGCGAGCCGATCGATCCGAACCCGGCGCTCGCCGACACCCACGACGAGGTGGTGACGATCATCGAGACGGTCGACGCGAGGTTCGAGCAGAGCCTCGCGACCCTCGGATCGCTGCTCGGATGGGACCTCGAGTGCCATCAGGTTTTCGACGCTCTCAAGGATGACTTCAACGACGTATACAACCCGGGCAGCGGTGATCCGCCCGCCCTCAGTGAGGTCGTCGCCGACATGCGGGCGACTGGCGAGCAGGGCGTGGCTCTCGTCGTCGGCTGGGCGAACGGCGCGCCGGTCACCTACCCGAACGACCCGACGGGCGCGCTGAACATCCCCTTCTTCGACTTCGTGCCGGTCTGCTTCAGCGGCGGCGCCACGCTCGTCGGGGAGACCGCCTGCGCCACGCGGGCGACCGGCGCCTTCCGTGCCAGCCTCGTGCGCGGCGAGATGGAGGACGCGTGATGAGGCGTCGCGACGAGGGCGCCACCGCGGTAGAGGTGGCGATCGTCCTCCCGGTCGTCCTGGCCTTCGTCGGCATGATCCTGTTCGGCGCCCTTTACGGACTCTTCTCGTCGACGACCGACAACGTGGCGCGGCGCGCCGCCCGGTACGCCACGACGAGGACCGGCTCGTCGGCGTCGGCGCCGTATCCGACGGCCGCGCAGGTGAGCTCTTTCGTCGCGGGCCGGACACCGCGGTTCATGGGGACACCGCAGGTCGCGACGACCTCCACCGGAACCGACGAGGGGAGCATCGTCACCGTGTCCGTCACGTTTCCCGAGATGCCGGAGCTCCGAGCCGTTGGGAGCTTCATGGCACTGGTGGGCGTGGATGTCCGCAGCGCCTCGACGATCTCGCGCTCCGCGAGCGGACGGCGGGAATGACGATGAGAGACGAAAGAGGTGTCGCCGCGGTCGAACTCGCGCTCTTCATGTCGCTCCTCGTCGGCTTCGTGGCCCTCACGGGCCCTCTCGTCATCGCCTTCAAGGACCAGCTCGAGCTCGGCAGAGCGGCGGGTCGCACGCTGCGCTTCGCCACGGCCGTTCCGGACCAGCGTCGCTTCGACTGCAGCGGCGCGCCGCTCGGCGGACGACGTCCGACCGCGATCCAAGTGGTGGGCGAGGCGCGATGTCAGATCGATGGGATCGACGCGATGGTCTCGCCCGCGCCGCGCGGAAGCCTGGCAGGGACCGAGATCACGGTGACGCTCCAGAAGTCCGTGTCGCTGGGGATCGTCGGGTCGTTCCTCGGGACCCCCTCGCTCGACCTGGAGGCGACGACCACGGGCGTACTCGAATGACGCAGCGATACACGGCCGCGTGCGTGCGGCCCGAGACGACACGACCAGACGAACCGACATCCGGCGTCACCGGGCGCACCCGCGGCGTTTACCGACAGGAGGTAAGAGAGGCATGCGCAAGCTGAACCTGACGATCGCGCTGGGCGTGGTCGCCGCATTGATAGGAGCGGGGCTCGTCCTCGCCTACGGCCGGAGCGTCGAGCAGCGCATCGCGGACGGACGCGAGACGGTTTCCGTTCTCGTCGCCTCGGCCGCGCTTCCGGCAGGGACCGCCGCCGAACAGCTGGTGGAGGTTACGGAGACGAAGGAGATCCCGCGCGCTTACGTCGCCGCCGGAGCGGTCGGCGAGCTGGCCGATCTGGCAGGCATGGTGTTGTCGGGGCCCGTTGCCTCGGGCGGACAGCTGTCCGAGACGATGTTCGCGTCCCCCGACGAGATCGCGTCGCTCAAGCCGGAGAGGGGCAGGGTCGCGGTCGCGGTGCAGGTCGACCTCTCGCGCGGCATGGCGCGATACGTGCAGCCCGGATCCTGGGTCGACGTCTTCGTGACCTACGAGGACGTTAGATCCTCCGAAGGGAAGGCGGTCGCCGCCGGCGGTCTCCCGACGCGGGTCGGCTCGGCCGCGGCCGAGGAGCGCACCAAGCTCTTCCTCTCCGGCGTGAAGGTGCTGTCGGTCTCGGTTGCGCCGGCGCCGGAGGGCGAAGAGGCGGAGTCGAGTTCGTCCCAGCCGGCCGGTGACCAGGTCATCGCCGTGCTCGAGGTCCGACCGATCGACGCCGAGCGGCTCGTGAACGGGGCGACTCTGGGGCAGCTCTACCTGGGTCTGTCCACCGAGGGCGAGAGCCACCAGACGCCGAACGGAGTGACTCCGGACGACGTCGTCAAGGCGAACCGGAGGAAGTCGTAGTGGCCCGTCCGGCGGAGGTGCTGGACGCGGCGGTGGAGGAGAGCGCGGAGCAGGCGGGTCCGGGCTCGATCCTCACCGTCGCCTCCGCCACCGGGGGCTGCGGCAAGACGTTCTTCGCGACCAACGTCGCGGCGCTCGCGGCGCGCGGCGGGAAGCGCGTGGTGCTGGTGGATCTCGACCTCCAGTTCGGCGAGGTTGCCGCGGCGCTTCAGATCCGGCCGCAGTATTCGCTCTACGACGGCCTGTACGGTCAGAACGGCAAGCCGCTCCCGGAGGGGACCTTTGCCGAGCACCTGGACGAGCTCGTCGTTCGCCACCCGCTTGGCTTCGACGTGCTGACGGCACCGCGCGATCCCGCGCTGGCCGATTACGTCGGAGCACGCGATGCCGACGCCGTGCTCGATGTCGTTGCCCGCTCCTACGATGTAGTGGTCGTCGATACCCCGCCCTCACTGAACGAGATCGTTCTCACCGCGCTCGAGCGCAGCGATGTCGTGACGGTGATGGCGACGCTCGACATCCCCAGTCTCAAGAACCTGAGCGTCTTCCTCGACACCCTTCGCCGGCTGAAGGTCGACGACTCACGTCTTCGCCTCGTTCTGAACAAGATCGACAAAGACGTGGGCATCGACGTGAAGCAGACGCAGGAGGCGTTCAACGATCGGTTCGTCGGCTTCATCCCGCAATCCCGCGCGGTATCGCGCGCGATGAACATCGGCCGCGTCGTCATCGAGACGGAGCCGCGCAGCAGCGTCGCTCGCAAGGTGACGGATGCGATCGTCGCGGTCGTTCCCGCCGACCTACGACCCGCGTCGTCGGAGGCATCCTCGTCCGGTATATGGGCCCGGTTGCGCCGGCTCTTCACGAAAGGGACCAACTCATGAAGCTCTCCGATCGTCTCGCACAGCTGGCGGAGGAAGAGGAGCCGGGCTCGCGTCCTCCGCTGGTGACGGAGAAGAAGCCACCGAAGAAGAAGACTGTGGCACCTCGGGCCAAGCAGGCGAAGGCCGCCGCGCCCGGCCCGGATGCAGGGGCGAGAAAGCTGACGATCGACCACCACCGCGCGACCCTCGAGGGCATCAAGGCGCAGGTCAGGTCGGCCGTGGTCAAGGAGCTCGGGCCGCGCCTGGCCGCGGGCAATGTCGGCGAGGCGGACCTCCGCGTTCGGCTCGAGCATCACCTGGGAGAGGCGATGCGGTCGTCGAGCGTCTCCGTGAGCCCGCGCGAGAGGGCGGAGTTCTACAACACGATGCTGGCCGACATGCTCGGGTGGGGTCCGTTGGAGGATCTCATGGCCGACACCTCGATCACGGAAGTCATGTGCAACGCGCACGACGACATCTGGGTGGAGCGGGGCGGGAAGCTCGCGCGCACCGAAGTCAAGTTCGGCAGTGCGGCCGCTTACCGGCAGGTGATCGACCGGATGCTGGCGATCGCCGGCCGTCGCGTCGACGAGGCCTCGCCGATGGCCGACGGCCGTCTGCACGACGGCAGCAGGATCAATGCGATCATCCCGCCGCTCGTAGTCGGCGAGCCGGTCCTGACGATCCGCAGGTTCCCGGAGACCGCCTTCACGGTCGCCGACCTGATCCGGATGGAGTCGGTGTCGAAGGACGCCGCCGTCTTCCTCGAGGCCGCCGTTAGAGGCAAGCTGAACGTCCTGGTCAGCGGCGGGACGGGGACCGGCAAGACGACGTTGCTGAACGTGCTGTCGAACTTCATCCCGGACGACGAGCGCGTCATCACGATCGAGGACGCCGCCGAGCTGCGTCTCGGGCAGCCGCACGTCGTCCGCCTCGAGGGGCGCCCGGCGAACATCGAAGGAGCGGGCCGCGTGGCGATCCGTGACCTCGTCCGTAACGCCCTTCGCATGCGTCCCGACCGGATCGTCGTCGGTGAGGTAAGAGGTGCGGAAGCGGTCGACATGCTGCAGGCGATGAACACGGGTCACGAGGGCTCGCTCACGACCGTGCACGCGAACACCGCGAGGGACGCACTCGCCCGCATCGAGACGATGGTCTTGTTCGCGGGGCTCGACCTTCCGCTGCGTGCGGTTCGCGAGCAGATCGCCAGTGCGCTCGACATCGTCGTCCAGCTCCAGCGCCGTCCGGACGGCCGCAGGGTGATCGACCGCATCGCCGAGGTCCAGGGCCGCGAGGGCGACACGGTCACGATGCAGGACGTTTTCACGCGTGATGGAGACAGCCCGCTGCGGGCCACGGGTCTGCGCCCGCACTGTGCAGAGAAGCTCAAGGAGCGCGGCGTCTTGGTGGCCGCGTCGATCTATCGTGGCCCAGCGGCCGCGCTCGAGGGCCGGTAGATGGACGTCGCGCTGATCGGCTCCGCTCTCGTCGCCGTCGGCGGATCCGCCGCCGTCTACTCGGCGCGCCGAAGGAGCGAGCGACGCGTGAAGAACCTCCGTCAGACGCTCGAGATCGCGTACCTCGAGGACGATCCGAAGCTGACGCCGTCGGAGGTTTCGAGCCTTCTCGCGCGCGCGGGGGTGGTTGCGGAGCGCACGCTGGCGCGCCGCGGGTTCTTCGCCCGCGTCGCTGCGGCGATCGACCGGAGTGACTGGAACCTGTCCGCGGGAGAGTTCGTGGCGGTGTCCGGGGTGTTCGCGCTCGCCGGTCTGGGGCTCGGCCTCCTGGGCGGCGGCGCCGTCTTCGCTCTGCTGCTTGCCGCCGCAGGCGGAGCGGCGCCGTACGTCGCGGTCAACATCTCGATCGGGCGTCGCCGCAAGAAATTCGAGTCGCAGTTCCCCGACGTGCTCGACCTCATGGCGGCGAGCCTGGAGTCGGGGTCGTCGGTATCACAGGCGATAGAGCTGATCGTCGCCGAAGCGGACGAGCCGGCGGCGAGTGAGTTCGGCCGCGTCCTGTCGTCGACCCGCCTCGGCGCGCCGCTCGTCGACGCGCTCCGTGCGATGGGGGAACGCATCGGGTCGCGCGACCTCGACTGGACGGTCCAGGCGATCGTGGTGCAACAGCGCACCGGCGGGCGCCTCGCCGACATCCTTCGCACCGTCGCGGAGTTCATGCGCGCACGCGAAGAGGTCCGGCGCGAGCTCCAGGCGCTCACGGCCGAAGGGAAGCTGTCGGCGTTCGTGCTCGGCGGCTTGCCGTTCGTGGTCGGGGCATTCATCCAGATCTCGAACCCCGATTACCTCACCCCGTTGTTCACGACGACCGTCGGGCTGGTGATGACGATCGGCGCACTCGCCCTGATGGGCGTCGGCTTCTTCGTCATGTCCCGCATGATCAAGATCGAGGTGTGACATGGTCCTGATGGCATCGCTCTTGCTGGGTGCGGGCTTCGGCGGCATCGTCTGGGCGCTGCTCGCCACGCGCGAAACGGTGGCGACCGCCACGCCGGTTGCGGCGGCCGATCCCGAGTCCGGCTCTACGACACCGGGCCTCGCCTACCGAGCCCTCGAGCCGGCTTTGCGCGCGCTCGCGGCCGCGGCGCGGCGCCTGTCTCCGCTCGGGCGTGTCGACCTCATCCGGCGCCGCATCGTTTACGCAGGACGTGAGCGCACGACCTCGGTCGAGCGGATGCTTGCGTTCAAGGCGCTCGCGGGTATCGCAGGGTTCTTCTTCGGGGCCACGGTGCAGCCGCTCGGTCTTGCCTCCCTGCCGGCGGGGTTGATCTTCGCCGCGCTCGCGGCCTTCGTGCCCGATTTCTACCTGGAGTCCAAGGCGAGGGCGCGGCAGGAACACATCGCGCGCGACCTCCCGGAGGCGCTCGACCTTCTGGCGATCACCGTCGAAGCAGGGCTGGGGCTGGAGCAGGCGATGGAGACCGTGACGGCCAACCTGACGGGCCCGCTGGCCGACGAGCTCAACCGGCTCCTGCGTGAGATCGAGTTGGGGGTGTCCCGCAGGGAAGCGCTGGGGAACCTGCGCGACCGCACCGACGTGCCGGAGCTGTCGTCCTTCATCGTCGCGCTGATCCAGGCGGACCAGGTCGGCGCGCCGATCGCCGAGGTCCTCCGTGTGCAGAGTGCGCAGGTGCGGCTCAAGCGGCGTCAGCGGGCTCGCGAGAAGGCGGCTCAGGTTCCCGTGAAGATCCTCTTCCCGCTGATCTTCTTCGTCTTCCCGACGCTGTTCGTCGTCACCGTGGGTCCCGGGGCGATCCGGATCCTCGAGACGATCATCAACCGTTGAGCGTGGGCGGCTAGTCCTCGCGTCCGAGCGCGATGTAGAGAACGACGCAGCCGATCAGCAGGAAGACGGTGAGGATCACGAATGCCACGCCGCCGTTGCGGCCGGCGTCGACGCCGCCACCGCACGAGGTCGTCAGCAGCGCGATGAGCGCCGCGAGCGGCAGGCGGAGTGACTTCGTCGTTCGCTTCACCTTCTGCTCTTCTCCCCTCACGCGTATTGCTCGCGCAGCTCACGGGCGCGCCGCTCGGCGCGGCTCAGCCCGAACATGTGCAGCAGGAACAGCAACAGTGTGCCGATCGTGATCGTGCGGGCGAGACCCTGCGGGTTGCCGGGGTCGAACTCCATGACGACCAGGACCGTGTTCGGATCGCCGACGGACGCCGTCTCTGCCTCGGCGCCTTCGTCGGGAGCGGGCTGCATCAGGACGGCGCCGTACTCGGTCCCGCCGATCTCGATCAGTCGGGCCGAATCGGCGACCACCTGTGCGTCGCCGGCACTCTCGAACGTGGTGACCTCGCCCTCCTCGATCGCCTGCTCGAGGTAGTCGCCGGCGGAGCTCTCGAGGTCGGAGACGTGTTGCGACTCGGTTTCGTCCTCGGCGTCCGGGACCCGCCACTCTCCTTCGGGATACGCGCTCGCCTGACCGAAGTCGAGCTCGGAGGGTGAGGCGCCGATCGCCTCCGGCTGGAAGGACGGCAGCTCACCGAGAGGGCCGAGCGGGGTGAACGACCACACGAGGCCCATCATCAGCGTGAACGCGAGCGTGACCGTCGCCGTCACGAAGTAAGCCAGGCGCGACCCCATGACAACCGCCAGCAACAGCCAGACGCTCCCACAGAACACGATCACCGACGAGATGAACGCAGCCATGCCGGTGATGAAGGTGGTGTCCATCTACAGGCTCCGTTCGTACTCGACGACCGCCTCGATCTGGGCGTCGGTGAGCGGGTAGGGCGGAACGGGGATCCCTTGGGCCGGGGCCTCAGAGAACTGGGGCATGAACGCGAAGCGGCGCCCGTTCTGGACCGTGAAGAGGTGCTGGCCCCGCGTCAGGTGGCGGACCTTGCCCTGCCACAGGGCCATGCCCTGGTAATACGGGTCGGCATCCTTCCCCTGGCCCTGTGGACCGTGACACACCGCGCAGCGCGCCGCGAAGATCTCTTCGCCGCAGCGCAACACGTCGTCGCCCTCGGGTTCCTCGCAGCCTTCCGGCAGCTCCGGCGGCGTCTGGTTCTCGGGCAGCGACCTGAGCCAGTTCATGACGTCCTCGACCATCATGTCGGTCATGGGGCCGCCGTAGTCGACGCCCCACGCGGGCATCGGGGTGCCGGGGCGGCCGCGTTCGATCGTGAAGCGCACGACCTCCTCGTCCCAGCGGGTGAAGACGTTGTTGAGGGGCGGCGCGACGTAGTCGACCTGGCGTCCTAGGACCGGGTCGATGTACCCGAAGGGCACCTGCCCGCCGGTCCCTTCGGGCCCGTGGCAGGCGATGCAGTTCTGCCCGAGCGCGATCGCCTCCTCGACCTCTTTGAACCGCTGCGGCCCGGCGCCCTCGGCCTCCTCGAGTGGCGGCGGCTCTGAGTAGATGAGGTGGCCGCGTTCGATTGAGGTCTCCTGCTGATGCTCCGCGAACGCCTCCTGGCGCTGGTTCTCCGGCAGCCAGTACGCGGGGATGAAGAGCGCCGTCGCGAGCGTTGCCACCACGCCGACGGCCTGGATGCGCTGGAGCCGCGGGCCCTCCAGCACCTCGTCGGGTTGTCCCGGGCGCATCGCCTTCGGGATGCCGAGCGAGGCGGCGGGGTTGCGCGGGCGGTTGCGCGCCAGGAAGACGACCCACAAGAGCGCGGCGGGTCCGAGGATGATGAGCGCGATCAGAAGGATCTCGCCGGTGTCCACGTCGTCTCCTTAGTCGGGCACGCAGAGGGGTCCGACCGGCTCGGCGAACCGGTCCCAGGTGTTCACGCCGCGCGGCGGGCCCGTGACGAGAGCGCCGGTGTCGACCACCACGTTGCCGCCCTCGATCTCGACCGGGAACCGGTCGAGGCCCCGGGGCGCGGGACCGCTGTAGAACTCGCCGTTCAGCCGGTACTTCGAGCCGTGGCAGGGGCACTCGAACAGCGACGACGTCTCGCAGTGCGGTACCGAGCAGCCGAGGTGGACGCACTTCCGGTAGAGCGCGAGGAGCTGGGTGTCGCCCGCGTTCACCAGGTCGTAGGACGGCTCCTCGCCCGTGCCGTCGTAATAGGTGAGCCAGAACCTGCCCTCGGCCACGAAGCGAGGCTTGAAGCCACCGTCGGGGCCCACCTCGGCCAGGATGTCCTCGTGGTCGCCGACCGTGATGCGCGTCCCGAAGCCACCGGTTAGGCGCGGCCACAGGAACGACAGCGTGCTCATCCCGAAGACGCCGAGGAAGACGCCGAACGACGCGCTCCACGCGCGGTTGAGGAACTGCCTGCGGGAGACCGCAAGCTGCTCGGGTGTCAGCGGCTTGCGCTGGCGCTCCGGGACCTTCGTTACGGTGACCTCGGGCTCGGGCGCCTCGTGCTTCGACGGGACGGGAGCCGGACCCTCGGGCGCCGCCGGCGCGGCGAAAGCCTTGCGCGCCTTCCGCTGCCGCATGATCGTGATGTTCGCCATGAAGAGCGCCCAGAGGGCGACGCTCGCGGCGATCACGATGAGGGCGATGGTTCCCGGGCTCACGGAACTCCTTTTCTGCTCGTCGCTACAACTCGAAGAAGATGCCGTCCGACCACGGGAACGTGAAGTTGAACCCGGGGCCTCGGAAGAACATACCGATGATGGTCAGCACCGCGAACGTCAACATGAAGAACGAGAAGACGACAATCGCGAGCTTCCTGTCGTCGGGTCTGGTCGACGGGTTTCGGTCGATGAACGGAGCCGCCATCAACCCGATGATCACGACCGTGGGGATGGTCACGCCGGCGACCTGCGGGTGGAAGTAACGGAGCAGCTCCTGCAGACCGAGGAAGTACCACGGCGCCTTCGACGGGTTCGGCGTCTGGTTGAAGTTGGCGAGCTCCCGCAGCGGCGCGTTGACGATCGTCGAGAAGATCGTGAGTAGCGCCATCACGACCAGGAGTGAGACGAACTCCGCGGCCATCAGGTGGGGCCACACGTTGACGCGGTCCATCGGCTGGCGCTCGACCCGCTGGATCGCCTCGGGCTTCACCACCGCGAGGAGGCGCTGAACGCGCTCGGGCACCGCGGCGCCGTTACCTCCGGCAGCCGCCTTGCCCGCCGGAGCACCGGCCGGCTTCCGCGCCGCGGGACGCGCCGCGGCCGGCTTGGTCGCGGCGGCGGCCGCGGGGGCCTTCTCGTCGGGTGCCTTGGCCGCCTCGCCCCCCTTGCGCGGCGCGGTCGCCGGATCGGGCTTCGCCGGATCCTTCGAGCCGCGCTCGGCGCGCACCCGCGCCGCTTTCGCGCGCGCCTGCGCCACCGCGGGCGAGGAGCCCTTGTCGGTCTCCTCTTTCAGTACCTGTTCGTAGATCTCTTCGGGAGTCGCCATCGAATCGTCCCCTCGCCTACATCGGGCCCGAGATGCCGCCGTCCTTACGGACGCGCCAGAAATGGATCGAGATGAAGATCACGATGATGAAAGGCAGGAACAGCACGTGCAGGGTGTACCACCGGAGCAGCGTCTCGGCCCCGATGATGGGCCCGCCGAGCAGCGCGAACTGCACCTGGTCGCCGATGACCGGCGAGTTCTTCATCATCTCCGTTCCCACCGTGACCGCCCAGACGGCGAGCTGGTCCCACGGGAGGAGGTAGCCGGTGAACGCCAGGAGGAGCGTCAGAAGAAGGAGGATGACGCCGACGACCCAGTTGAACTCCCGCGGCGGCTTGTAGGCGCCGGTGTAGAAGACGCGCGCCATGTGCAGGAACACCGTGATCACCATCAGGTGGGCTCCCCAGCGGTGGAGGTTGCGCACCAACAGCCCGAACGAGACCTGCGTCTGGAGCCTCAGCATGTCTCCGTACACGGCTTCGACGCTCGGCCGGTAGAAGAACATCAGGTAGATGCCGGTGATCGTCAGCAGGATGAAGAGGAAGAACGACAGACCGCCGAGGCAGAGCGTGTAGGAGAGCTTGATCCCGTGGCGCTTCACCTTCACGGGGTGAAGGTGATACAGGAGCGAGTTCATCACGACATAGGCGCGGTTGCGGGGAGAGTCGGCGTAGCCGCGCCGGAAGATCGAGCCCGGCCGGAAGATCGCGCGCCATAGCTGGCTCGAATGGAGGTCGTCGAGGCGCTCGGCGAGCTTCTCCTTCGGGTTCCAACGTTCCGACTTGGCCAACTCCGTGCTCCTCCTACGACGCCTTCTGAGATTGCGGGACCGCACCCATGGCGCGGGCCCCCGTCTTCCGCTTACCGCCTGCGACCTGGCTCTGGACGATCGCGCCGGTGGGGCAGCGTTCGACGCAGAGGTTGCACCTCGTGCACGCGTTGTCGTCGATCAAGAACAAGATGTCGTTCGCGCCCATCATGCGCGCTAGCTCGACGTTGCCGGCCTCTTCCACCGCGGCCGGATCGACCATGTGGATGCAATACCAGGGACAGATGTCGACGCAGCCCTCGCAGAGGATGCACTGCTCGGGGATGAAGTCGATGAAGTTCTTCGGCTTGACCGCGCCCTTCAGCCAGTCGGAATCGACCAGCTGCATCTCGTAATCGGTTCGGAAGATGGGCTTCTCGATGATCTCCATCTTCCGCGGCTCGGGTGCCTTCGGCATTCGCTCGACCTTCTACTTGCCCGACATGTAGCCCTTGACGGGATCCTGCAGGCCTCTGAGGCCGAGGCGCTTCTGCTTGCTCTTTTGCCAGAAGTACGCGAACGCCAGGAGGACGATGAGGAAGCCCATCTGCACGCCGTTCGCGATGAGGTCGCGGACGATCTGGATCTGCTTCGGGTTGAGCCCTTCGTCGTTCACTCCGGGGATGTTCTTGGAGAAGTCGATCACGGATGCCACGTTCTGATCGATCCAATAGATGATGAACGAGGGCACCTGGCCCGTCCCGATGATCAGGAGGATCCAGATCAGGCTGCCCAGCAAGATCGCCCGCGTCCAGGTCATCTCTTTGTCGGTGATCCGGAAGAGGCGGTCTCTCATGGCGGCGCCATATTACGGGCGGCCGCGAGGGACGGCAAATAACCGCGCTTGTGAATTTGCGCCCTGACCTGCGACTTCGCGCGTTCGTGCGGACGGCGCGTCAGCGTCGCGACTCGAGGTCTTCGAGACGGCGCTCCAGCCGTCTCTGCCGCGCCGCGATCGTGAACAGGTACGCCCCGATCCCCGCCCACACCGCGAGGAACGCGACGAACAACCACGCCACGTCGCTCACGCCGTCGCCTCCACCGGATGCCGGTCGCGCGCGTCCAGTACCTCGACGGCTTCGGCCCGATCCGCGAGACGACCGAGTCGCACCCGCACGGCGAGCAGGTAGGCGAACAGGAGCGTGAACGCGGCGAGCGAAACGAAGAAAGCGAGCATCTCCGGCGCGCCGAGGCCGGAGCCGGTGCTCGGGTCGGCCGGCGTCGGGCCCTGGGGGTGCAGCGTCCGCCACCAGCGGACGGAGAAATGCACGATCGGGACGTTCACGAACCCGGCGATGCCGACGACCGCGGCGACGCGGCCGGCCCGGCCGGGATCGGTTGCGAACGACCTCAAGAAGAGGTAGCCGACGTAGGTCAGCCACAGCACGAAAGCCGAGGTGAGGCGCGCGTCCCACTGCCACCACGTGCCCCAGACCGGCCGCGCCCAGATCGGGCCCGTGATCAAGACGAGCGTGCAGAAGACGACCCCGACTTCGGCCGCCGCGTGCGCCAGGAGATCCCAACGGCGGGAGTTCGTCCGCAGGAACGCGATCGAGGCGACGAACACGATCGCGAACGCGAGGTAGGCGATCCAGGCCGACGGCACGTGCACGTAGAAGATCCTCTGGAGCTGGCCGCCCATGGCCGCGACCGCCTCGCGGGCAACGAAGAAGATGAGAGCGAGAGACACCGCGACCGCGGCCCACGCCGCGGCTCCGAGGAGACGCAGGCGGTCGAGCGAGTGCGATCCCTTCACGCCCTGCAGCCTACCGTCGCCCGGTCGCGCCTCCGGGAGGATCAGTTGGATAGCAGGCGGTCGAGCTCGAAATGCATCGGATCGGGTCGGCTCCACCTGCCGCCCCATTCGAAGCCCCACTTCTCGAACACCTCGACGATGCGGGGATCGATATCGCCGCGGGTACCGAGGCCGTTGGTAGAGACGTTCAGATCGACCGCGAGCCCGAAGGCATGCATCGAGAGCGGCTTCGACGGGTCGCGGTCGATGAAGCGCGGCACGAAGCAGCCGCCGTAGTCGCCCGGCCGGATCAGCCGGTCGAGGCCACGTTGCTGGATCTCGGTCAGGGCGCCGCGGAGCTGCGGGAACATCAGCCGGTGGCAGGTGATCGTCCCCAAGACCGGCACCGGGGCGCTGGCGATGTTGCTCCGCACCCACACGGGGTCGGGCCGGATGAAGCCGTCTTTGAGGATCTCGAAGGACATCGCCCCGATGGCGCCGTTCGAGGAGCCGCCGGCCGGCGCCGGGGCGCGGCCGCCGCCCGGCTGCGGGCGCGCGTTCGCCTCGGGAGTGAGCCGCCGGAGCCGTGCGCCGGGGACGGAGCGCTTCAGGTCGCGCCCGAGCCGTTCGAGCACGGTTCCGGTCTCGGCTCCGACGACGACCGTGCCTGCCTCGGCGCTCAGCGCCTCGCCGGTCGGGGACTCGGCGGAGACGAGCACGTCGGCCACGTTCTCCGGCGTCCCGTTCTCCGCGAACGCGCCGACCGCGAGGTCTCCGACTCCCGCGATCCGCACCTCCCCCGCCTCGTCGAGGCCGAGTTCGTCCGCCGCCTCGAAGGTCACCACCGCGCGCCCCGAGAGCAGCGCGAACCACACGAAGTCGGCGTCTCTCGTGGCGGGTGGGGCGACGGAGCGGAACTGGAGCGGGCGGACCATTCCGATCGTGAGGCGCGCTGCGCCCGCGGGACCTTCCACCCGAACCCGGCGGAGGCTGACCGGAGCGGCGACTGCGACTCCCGGCGTCTCCTGGACCGAGCCGACCAGATCCTCCGGCGGCGACTCGCTGCTGACGACGAAGGCCGGCGCGGCGGGGACCGCGGGCGGCAGCTCGAGCGTCCCGTTCTCGGTGAGGAGCCCGGGCGGCGTCTCGAAGACGTCGTCGCGCGCGCCGCAGGCGGCCGTCAGCAGGACGGCGACGACGGCCGCGAGGGCGCGGCTCAGCCTCGGGATCCGATCAGCTCGAAGTGCCATGGTTCCCAGGACATCGGCCGCCAGAGCGGGAGTTTGAGCCGGGCCGCCAGCGCCGCGGCGTACTCGAGGTCGCCGCCGAGATCCACCGCCAAGCCTCTCTCGTGATTCGAGCTGCCCGGCGGCGCCACCCAGTTGTCGGCGGCCTCCGCGCTCCCGTAGCGCGCCAGCGCCGCCTGCCACAGGAGCTGCTGGTGGGCGGTCGAGCGGTAGCCCGACACGAGCCACACCCGTCCGCCTGAGGCGGCGATGAGCTGCTGGACGGCGGCCGACAGCGTCGGATGCAGCCCGGTGATCGAGGCGCTCGTGCTGGTCGTGGTGGTGACCACCCGGGGGGCGGGCGCCCTCCGGTCCGGGCCCGCCGTCGGCGTGAGCCGCCTCAGGCGCGCCCGCGGCAATACCTTCTTTATGTCGCGCCCGAGCGTCTCGAGGGTCACGCCCGTCTTCGCCCCCACCAGCACCAGCCGCGGCGGTCCCGCGCCGAGCGCCTCGAGATGCTGCTCGTCGACCAGGATGTCGGCGACCGCCGGGCGACCGTTGTCCGACCAGGCGCCGACGGCCACGGGGCCGACCCCGGGCATGTTGACCGCCTCGCCCGGCCGGAGCCCGAGCCGGTCGGCGGCCGCGAAGGTCACGACCGCGTCGCCAGTGATGAGCGACATCCACACGAAGTCGGCATCTCGCATCGCCGGAGGTGCGACGGCGCGGAACTCGAGTGACTCGACGGCGCCGACGCGGAGCCGCACGCGCTTCTTGCGGACCTTCACCGGGACACGCCGGACCCGCACGGGCGAGGCGACCGCGACACCCTGAACCTTCGACAACCGTTCGAGGTCCCGGTCCCCGAGCGGTTTCGGCACGCGGACCGAGTAAGCCGGCGCCGCGGGGATCGGCTCGGGCAGGATGAGTTCGCCGTCGGCGCCTTCACCGGCCGCGGCGGCACCCCCGGGAGGAACCTCGTACACCTCGGGGGAGCCGTTGCAAGCGGCGAGGAGCAGCGCGGTTATCAGGACAAAGGTGGTCTTCCGCATCAATCCAGGATGAAGTCGAAGGCGAGCGCGGCGATCACGCCGAACACGATGTCGGATACGACCAGGATGCCGAACCATCCTGCATTTGCAAGGGCGTTGAGCGATGCGCCGCCGATCAGTTCGCCGGTCAGCTCGACCGCCGCGATGAAGATCGGGACGAGCGCCGGCAGCGCCAGGATCGGCAGCACCAGCTCGCGGCTCCGCGTCTGCGCGGCGACCGCGGCGAAGAGCGTGCCGACGGCGACGAAGCCGACGTCGACGAGGACGATCAAGACGAGGAGCGCGGCGAGGCCGGGCCCGACCGTGAGCGAGAAGAACAAGATGAACGCGGGCAGGAGCAGCGCCTCCACGAGAACGATGTAGACGAGGTTGGCCGTCGCCTTCGCGAGGAACAACCCGGAGCGATCGAGGGGTGCGAGGAGGAGAGCTTCGAGGGCGCCGTCGCTGCGCTCGGTCTCGAACGTGCGGGCGAAGCCGATGAGGCCGGCGAACAGGACCGTGATCCAGAAGAAGCCCGCCAGAACGGTGTCGAGGTCGCGCGGCGCGCCCGGCGCGCCGCGCGCCGGCAGCGTGAACGAGAGCAGCAGCGTGACGGCAAGGGCGAACGCCGCCATCGGCGGAAGCGTGTCCCACGCGCGCGTCTCGATGCGCAGGTCCTTGCGCGCCAGCGTCAGGGTCTTCGCCACGAAGGTCTGCTCGCTCACGGCGCGACCGCTCCTTCCGCGCCGCGGTAGCCACCGGCGATCTGAACGCGCCCGCGCGTGAGGATGATCCCGGCATCGGCGTAGGGCTTAACCCGCTTGGCCCCGTGGGTCGCGATCACGGCCGCGCGGCCGGGCCGCCGCCACGCGACTATCGCGGCCGACACCGCCGCGGCGGCGTCGTCGTCGAGGTTCGCGTACGGCTCGTCGAGCAGGAGGACGCGCGGGTCGTGAAGGAGGGCGCGCGCCACCGCGGCGCGCCTCCGCAGGCCGGCCGACAGCTCGGCGACCGGAGTACGCGCGCGCGGCGAGAGATCGAGGGCCTCCATCACCTCGGCGGGGCGTCCGGACGGCGCGCCATGCAGCGCGGCGAAGAGCTCGAGGTTCTCGGCGAGGGTGAGCGACGGATAGAGGCCGGTGGCATGACCCGCGTATCCGATCTCGCGCGCGAACGCCTCGTCGCGGGCGGCGGCGGCGCGACCCAGCACGACGACGCTGCCCGAAGACGGCCGCTGCAAGCCGGCCATCGTCCGCAGCAGCGTCGACTTACCCGAGCCGTTCTGGCCGAACAGGCCCGTGACGCCCTCACCGATGCTGAGCGTGACGGAGTCGAGCGCGGTCGTCCGGCCGAAGACGACGGTGAGTCCCTCGACCTCGATCATCGTCGGCTTCCCCGCGCGTCGAGCTCGGCGATGAGATCGGCGCGCCGCTCCTTCCACTCGTCCCGGGCGAGCTCACCGCGGTCGTGCCGGATGTCGAGCTCGGCCACCTCCCGCAGGACCTCGTCGCGCGGCCGCCGAACCCGCCGCGGCCTACGGTTGCGCCACACCGTCGCGACGACGAGGAGCGCAGCGACCGCGGCGGCGGCCGCGAGCGCGGTGCGGCCCGTGGCCGGCGCGCCGCCGACCGTCGCCGCGATCTGCAACGACTCGCCCGCCTCGACGGCCTCGGTCGCCGACCAACGGCGGTATTCGACGCCGCCGATCGTGACCTGTCCGTTCGACACGAGCCGGTTGGACGCGATGTCGATCCCGTCGGCCGCGTGGACGCTCGCCTGCACGACCGGATAGGAGGCGACGCGCGACAGGTCGTGGTTCCCGGCAGAGCCGGGAACGCGGTACGCGTAGGTGATCCTCCACTCGCCGGGCGGGATCGCGACCGTCAGCCCTAGTCCCGTCTCGGTCGTGACGAGCTCGGGTATGTCGAGATCCGAGTCGATGACCTCCGCACCGCCTCGTCGTGCGCCGCCGGGAAGGGGGAGCGACACGCTCGGCGCGCCGGGATCCGTGCCGCGCCCGATGTAGGCGTGCTCCGTCAGGTTCGCGATCGTCACCGACTCGATGACGTCCACGCCGCCTTCGCCGCGTGTGAGGAAGACGTTGTCGCGCGCCAGCAGGATCGTCTCGGGATCCTTCGTCGTCTCCCACACCTTGAGGCGCGTCTCGATCACCGGCGGTCTGCTCGTCGTCGCCGGCAGCGACACCGGAGATCCCGGGAAGAACCCGCCGCGGTAGCGAGCGTCGACCACGTAGAAGCGGTCGTCGCCCGTAGGAAGGTTGCGGAAGCGGTATCGGCCGCGGGCGTCGGTCGTCGCCGAGCTCGTTTCGCGCTCCGAGCCGTCGCTCCGGCCGCCGGTGAGGGTGATCTCAACGCCCCGCTGGGGGCGGCCGGTGGTCTCGTTGATCACGACCCCGCGGATCGTGCCGCGTTCGGCCGCGGTCGCCGGTGCGGGTGCGAGCGCAAACGCGACGACGGCCGCGAGCGTCAGCCGGAGGTGCCGCACCGCTCGCACGCCTCGCCCGGCGTTCGCAGCGCGCCGCACGAGGGGCACTCCATCTCTCGTCGCAGGCGCGCTATCTCGGCTTCGAGATCGCCGGACGAGACGGCCTCGAGCGCGTCCAGCTCCTCGAGTGCGGCCAAGGCCTCCGCTTCGTACTCGCGGCGAAGCGACTCGAAGTCGGCTTCGGAGAGCTTCCCGACGGCGCGCTCGTCCTCCAGGTCGGCGAGCGCGGCGAACGCCGCGCGCCGTTGCTCGAGCGCGTCGTCGAGCCGAGCGTCGCCGCGGCCGGGGTCGGGGGTAGGCCGCCGTAAGGGTGCGGCCGCATAGACGAGCGCCGCGCAGGCGACCAGCGCGACGAGGAACGCCTCGATCATGCCTCGCTCCTGAATCGTTGCAGCTCTTCGTCGACGCGGGCGCGTTGCGCGGGGGACAGAACCGGCGGCGCGGGCCGCGATCGTTGCCGCGCCGCGAAGCGGGACGCCAGCAGTCCTGCGGCGATCACCCCGACGAGCGCCGCCGCCCATGGCAGGAGGCGTGCGAACGGCGACTCCGGCGTCGCCGCCAGCGGGCCGTACTCCGCCTCCAGGGCGGCGATGATCTCTTCCTTCGACATGCCGCGTTCCGCCATCGTGACGATCTCGCGCCGGAGGTCGTCCGCCTCGCCCGAGGGACAGTCGTGGAGCGTCACGCCGGGACAGAACGGAGACATGATCTCGTCGGCCACGTCGCTCGCGACGTCCTGCGGCGACGCCGCCACGAGGAGGAGGCTCGCCAGAGCGACGGCCACGAGGCGCGCCTTCACGGCCGCACCGCGACCGTCTCGCGCACGGAGGGCGCGGGGGCGACGGTCGGCTGCGCGCGACGGCCGCCGAGGATCAACGCCATGCCGGCCGCCATCACGACGGCGCCGGCCCAGATCCACCAGGTGAGCGGGTTGACGAAGGCTCGCACCGCGGCCGCGCCGTCGGAGTCGAAAGAGGTGACGACGACGTAGAGATCGTCCACCGGCGTCGTCCGGATCGCCACCTCGGACTGCGCCTGTCTTTGCGCGCGATGCACGTTCCGTTGAGGCCGGAGCATCGCGACCGGCTCACCCTCCCGCTCCACGAGGAGGTTTGCCTGCACGATGTCCTTCTCGGGTGTGGTGTCGGTCTCGACCCCGCGGTACACGAGCGTGTACTCGCCGACGGCCATCGACTCGCCGATGCGAAGGAGGTCTTGTCGCTCGACGCGGAAGGCCGCGCCGGCGAAGCCGATCACGATCAGGACGACGCCGAGGTGGACGACGTATCCGCCGTAGCGGCGGCGGTTCCGTGCGGTAGCGGCTGCCACGGCTTGTGGCCACGGCGCGCCGGCGCGCCGGTAGACGCGCCCGCCGCGGGCGAACTCGGCGGCGATGGCCGTGAAGGTGAAGGCGCAGAGCGAGAAGGCGGCGACGGCGCCGGCCGACCTGACCCCGGTGGCGACGAGCAGCAGCGCGACGCTTGCCGCTGCCGCGGCGGGCAGCCGCACGAGACCGCTCAGCGCTCCCGGCCGCATGCGCCGCCACGAGACGAGGGGACCGAGCCCGGTGAGGGCGAGGAGCACGAGCCCCAGCGGGATGAAGACCGAGTTGTAGAACGGCGGCCCCACCGAGACGCGCACTCCCGTGAGCGCCTCGTTCACGATCGGGAAGATCGTCCCCCACAGGACGGTGAACGCGGCGGCGACGAAGAGGACGTTGTTGAGGAGGAAGGCGCTCTCGCGCGACAACAGCGAGTCGAACCGGTTCTCGCTCCGCAGCGCGTCCAGCCGCGTTGCCACGACGCCCAGACCGCCGAGGAGCATCACGGCGAGGAACGGCAGGAACCACTTGCCGGTGTCGCCTTCGGTGAAGGTGTGGATCGACGAGAGGATCCCCGAGCGCGTGAGGAACGTGCCGAACACGGCAAGGACGTAGGTGAGAAGGATCAGCACGACGTTCCAGACCTTGAACATGCGCCGCTTCTCCTGGATCACGACCGAGTGGAGGAACGCGGTGGCGGTCAGCCACGGCATGAACGACGCGTTCTCGACCGGGTCCCACGCCCAGTAGCCGCCCCATCCGAGCTCGGTGTAGGCCCACGCGCCGCCGAGGACGATGCCGATCGAGAGCGAGCTCCACGCCAAGAGGGTCCAGCGTCGCGTGGCGGTGAACCACGAGTCGTCGAGACGGCCGGTCAGTAGCGCCGACAGAGCGAAAGCGAACGGGATCGAGAAGCCCACAAAGCCGGCGTAGAGGAGAGGAGGATGGATCAGCATCCCCGGCGACTGCAGCAGCGGGTTGAGTCCGTTGCCGTCCGGCGGCACCGCGCCGAGCCTCGTGAAAGGGTCGGCCGGTCCCGCCAGCAGTGCCAGGAAGAAGAGCGCGACCACCCCCAAGACCGCTCCCGCCCAGCCGGTCAGCCGTGCCGTCGCGGCGGGGACGCGCGTGAGAGCGATCGCGGCGAACGTCGTCAGCAGCACCGTCCAGAACAGCAGCGACCCCTCCATCCCGCCCCACAGCGCGGCAAAGGTGTAGGCGACCGACAGCGACCGGCTCGTGTAGCGGGCGACGTAGTCGAGCGAGAAGTCGTGGGCGAGCAGCGCGCCTAGGAGAGACAACGCGGCGGCGCCGGTGAAGAAAGCCGCGGACACGAGGAAGCGGGCGCCGGACTGCGTTCGTTCGGCGCGCCGGGAGACTGCGCCCGCGACGCACAACGACGTGCCGGCGACCGCGAAGAGGAGCGCGGCGATCAGCGACGGCCTGCCGAAGGAGGCGAGGGAGATCATCGCGGCGGCGTCAGGTCTTGGCCTTGAACTTCGACGGGCACTTGGCGAGGACCTCGCCGGCGGTGAAGACACGCCCGTCGTAGCTGCCGGTCGCGATGACCTCGACCTCGTCCGACCCCTCCGCCATCGCCGACCAGAAGGCGTCCGGGAGCGCCTGATCGGTCGTGACCGGGATGTCCGCCTTGCCGTCGGTGATGGTGAACTCGGTGACGAGCCCGTCGCGCCGGACGCTCTCGGGGAGGACGTTTCCGTTGACCTTGACCGGCGCGGCGCCGGTCGTCGGTCCCCGCGCCGCCAGCTCGGACGTCTTCAGGAAATACGCCGTCGAGCCCGTCCGCCCCATCGCCCAGCCGACCAGCCCGAGCAGCGCGACCGCGATCACGGCCCCGCCGATGAGGAACTTGGGTTTCGTGCCGCCCCGGGAGGGGGTGGAGACGCGTTCGTCCATGCGCCCCAAGGGTAAAGGATGCGCCCCTCGGCTACGGCAGCAGGTACAGGAGCGAGAACAGGAACAACCAGACGACGTCGACGAAGTGCCAGTAGACGGAGACCGCCTCGATCGGCCCGTGGTGAGCCGCGGGCAGATCGCCGCGGCGCGCCTTAGCAAGGACGAGGAGCAGCGCGCAGAGCCCGCCGAAGACGTGGAGGCCGTGGAAGCCGGTCATCGTGAAGAAGAGCGTGGCGAACACGTTGCTGCCGACCCGGAACCCGTCCTCCGCCAGCGACGCGTATTCGTACCCCTGTCCGGCCAGGAACAGCGAGCCGAGAGCGATGGTGGCCGCGAGCAGACGGGCCGTCGCCCGACGGTCTCCCCGGCGCGCCGCGGTCACGGCGGCGTGCTGCGTGGCCGACGAGGCGACGAGGAACAAGGTGAAGAAGGCCGCAAGGCCCGCATGGAGATCGGGGGTCCCCGCGGGCGGCCACGGCGCGGTCCGCGCCCGCAGGGTGAAGTAGGCGCCGAACAACGCGCCGAAGAACATGAGCTCGCTCGAGACGAACAGGAGCATCCCGAGCAGGGGCGCCGGTACCCCGCGCGTCGTCGCCGCACTCACTGCGCCTCCTCCAGACGCTCGAGCAAGGCCTCGATGTTCGCCTCCAGCTCCTCCTCCGAGATCCCGCCGAGGTAGACGTTGCCCCGCTCGTCTCCTGCTGCGGGTGTCGGCCCGGTGGCGACGCCGAGGTAGCTCCACGTGTGATCGATGAAGTAGGTCTCCGGCAGCCCGAACGCGCCGAGCGCGCGCTCGAGCGACCGCCCTTCGGCGCGCACCAGCGGGTAGGTCAGGTCGAACTCATCCGCGAAACGGCGCGCCGCGTCCTCCCGGTCGCGCACGTTCACCCCCAAGATCACGACACGATCTTTGTACTTCTCCCACATCGCCTGGAGAGCGGGAGCCTCCTCGCGACACGGGATGCACCACGACGCCCACAGGTTCAGCACGACGGGTTTCCCCCGCAGCTCCGCGCTGGAGAGCATTCCGGAGCCGTCGAGGTGCTCGAGAACGAACTCCGGAGCAGGGTCACCGGCGGCGTTGCGATCGGCGGGACGGAGTCCGATTGACAGCGCGATCACGAGCGCGATGCACCCCGCGGCGAGCAGCGCGATGCGCGGTGCGATTGAGCGTTTGTGATAGTCCTCGAGCTCTTCCGACGGGACCACGATCATCAGGCTAGTCGCTCATGCGTGCTTTATGCTCCCGCCTGTCGCCGACGGTTTGCGGGAGAAGGAATGAGGATCCCCAACAGAGTCAGGAATCGCACGCCGCTCGCGCTCGCGGTGGCGGCGGCCGCCTTCCTCGGCTCGGCTTGCGCAGAGCAAGCGCCGCAGGACGTGCTCGCACCCGAAGGGTGGTACGCGGAGAAGGCCGACGATCTGTGGAATCTCGTCTTCCCGATCGCCGTCGTCATCTTCTTCATAGTCCAGGCGCTGTTGATCTACGCGCTCGTCCGGTTCCGTCACCGGCCGGGCCGCGAGGCGCAGCAATTCCACGGCAACACGAAGCTCGAGGTCGTGCTGACCGCCATACCGGCGCTGATCCTCGCGGGGATCGCCGTTCCCACCGTGCGGACGGTTTTCGAGCTCACCAACGAGCCGACCGAGAACGTCCTCAACGTGACCGTCAAAGCGCATCGCTTCTGGTGGGAGTACCAGTATCCCGATCTGGGTCTCGTCACCGCGAACGAGCTCCACATCCCGACGGGCCAGCCGGTGCGCGTCCGCCTCGAGGGCATCCCGACCGATCGCGTCGACAGCACCGCGCAGGTGATCCACGCCTTCTGGGTGCCGCGGCTCGCCGGTAAGCAGGACGTGGTTCCCGGGCGCGTCAACTACATCACGTTGGAGGCGGACGAGCCGGGGATCTACGCGGGCCAATGCACGGAGTTCTGCGGTCTGGGTCATGCCGAGATGAGGCTCCGCGTGATCGCGCACGATCCCGAAGCCTTCGACGAGTGGGCGAGGGACCTCGCCGAGCCCGCGTCCGCTCCCACAGACTCCCTCGCGCGCGAAGGTGAACGTCTCTTCAACGAAGGGCAGTTCCCGAACGGACCACCCTGTGTGGCTTGCCACGCGGTCGACGCCACCTACGAGGCGGGGAACGAGCCGCAGCAGGCGGGCCCGAACCTCGCGGACTTCGCCAACCGTGACACGTTCGCCGCCGCGATCTTCGAGAACACCGAGGAGAATCTTGCGCCGTGGCTCCGCGACCCGAACGCGGTCAAGGAGGGGGCGCGCATGCCCGCCCTCGGCCTCAGCGAAGACCAGATCAGAGCACTGATCGCCTACCTACAGACCCTGGAGTAGTGATGACCCGCCTTCTCGACGCAAAGGGAGTGTGCTGATGGCCTCGGCAGCGGTGCCGCGGCGAGGGATGTTCGCGCGGCCGACGGCCAAGACCGGTGTCTGGGGCTGGGTGACGACCGTCGACCACAAGAAGATCGGCATCATGTACGGCGTCACGGCCTTCGTCTTCTTCATCCTCGGGGGCCTCGAGGCGCTGGCGATCCGCACGCAGCTGGCGGCTCCGAACCAAGAGACGCTGTCGGCGGACGTCTACAACCAGTTCTTCACGATGCACGGCCTCACGATGATCTTCCTCGTCGTGATGCCCATGGGGACCGCGTTGATGAACTACTTCATCCCGCTCATGATCGGCGCTCGCGACGTCGCCTTCCCCCGCCTGAACGCGCTCTCCTACTGGGTCTTCCTCTTCGGTGGCCTCTTCCTGTATTCGTCGTTCTTCCTGGGCGGCGCGCCGGACGGCGGTTGGTTCGGCTACGCGCCGCTCTCGACCGAGCTGCCGGGCCCGGGGATGACCTTCTACGCGGTCGGCCTGCAGATCCTCGGTGTGGCGTCTATCGCCGGTGCGGTGAACTTCATCGTGACGATCATCAACATGCGCGCTCCGGGCATGACCTTCATGCGGCTTCCGGTCTTCATCTGGATGACGCTGGTCACGTCCTTCCTTCTGCTCTTCGCCCTGCCCGTGATCGCGGTGGCCCTGTTCCAGCTCATGTTCGACCGGGTCTACGAGGCGAACTTCTTCAATCCTGCGGCCGGCGGCGACCCGTTGCTCTGGCAGCACCTGTTCTGGCTGTTCGGCCACCCCGAGGTCTACATCATGATCCTGCCGGCGATGGGGATCGTCTCCGACATCCTGCCGACGTTCGCGCGTAAGCCGATCTTCGGCTACGCCGCGATCGTCTTCGCCGGCATCGCGATCGGCTTCATGGGGTGGGGCGTGTGGGCTCACCACATGTTCACGTCGGGCCTCGGACCCGTCGCGAACTCGGCGTTCGCCCTCTCCACGATGTTCATCGCAGTCCCGACGGGCATCAAGATCTTCAACTGGCTCGGCACGCTGTGGGGCGGTGACATCAGGTTCACGACGCCCCTGCTGTTCGCCGTCGGCTTCGTCGCGATGTTCGTGATCGGTGGTCTGTCCGGCGTGACGCACTCGATCGTCCCGCACGACGCGCAGCAGCACGACACGTACTACGTTGTGGCGCACTTCCATTACGTCCTTTTCGGCGGCGCGATCTTCGGGATCTTCGCCGGCCTCTACTACTGGTGGCCGAAGGTCTTCGGCCGTCTCCTGAGCGAGGGCCTCGGCAAGCTGCACTTCTGGCTGATGATCATCGGCTTCAACCTGGCCTTCGGCCCGATGCACATCTACGGCCTGCAGGGGATGCCGCGCCGGATCTACACCTATCCCGACGGGATGGGATGGAACTTTTGGAACCTCGTGTCGACGATCGGCGCCTTCGCGATCGCGCTCTCCGTCCTGGTCTTCCTCGGCAACGTCATCGTCAGCAGGCGGCGTGGCGAGATCGCCGGCGCCGACCCCTGGGACGGACGCACGCTCGAGTGGTCGATACCGTCACCGCCGCCCGAGTACAACTTCGCCGAGATCCCCATCGTCAAGCGCCGCGACGACTGGTGGTACACGAAGTACACCGAGACGCCCGAGGGCGTGCCGACGCCGGTGCATACGGGCGGTGTAGACGTCGACGACGAAGACGAGGACCCGGGGCGTCACATCCATCTGCCGGATCCCTCGTACTTCCCGATCGTCGCGGCGGCCGGTCTGCCGGTGACCGGCTACGGCGTGATCTACGAGAACCCCGTCCTGATCGCCGCGGGTCTCGTGGTGACACTCCTCGGTCTGTTCGGGTGGGTGCTGGAGCCATCCGCGGAGGAAGGCCACTGATGGCGGCCCACGGAGCCGCCGCCGCGGTGCACGACGAGCAGCATCACAGTTCGACCGGTGTCGACAACACGAAGATGGCCATGTGGGCCTTCCTCGGTTCGGAGTGCCTCTTCTTCGGCTCGTTGATCTCGACCTACCTGCTCTACCGGAACCGCGTGCTCGACGGACCCCGGCCGCACGAGATCTACGACATTCCCTACACCTCGGTGTCGTCGTTCGTGCTGCTCATGTCGTCGCTGACGATGGTGCTGGCCCTCGCGGCGATCCAGCGGCGCGACATGCGCGGCTGCCGCATCTGGCTCCTCGCCACCGCGATGCTCGGGATGATCTTCATCGGCGGTCAGATCTACGAGTTCACGACCTTCGTCGAGGAGGGCCTGAAACTATCGACGAGCACGTTCGGCTCTTCTTTCTTCGTTATGACGGGGTTCCACGGCGCGCACGTGACCGTCGGCATCTTCATGTTGCTGGCGCTGTTCGGGATGTCGATGTTCGGGCGCCTCGACGACGCCGATGGGCCCCGGAAGGTCGAGCTGATCGGTCTCTACTGGCACTTCGTCGACATCGTCTGGATCGTGATCTTCACCGTCGTCTACCTCGTCCCGACCAACTGACGGAGCCGACATGACTCACTCGAACCCGCTCGAACCGGAAGAGCCCGGCCACCACCCCGGCCCTTCGACCTACGTGAAGGTCGCGGTGATCCTCGCGATCGTCACCGCGATCGAGGTCGCGCTGTCGTACATCCCGGGTGCCTCTCCGGCGCTGATCGTGACCGGGCTTCTCGTGATGGCGCTCGCCAAGTTCGTCCTCGTGGCCCTGTATTTCATGCACCTGCGCTTCGACAACCCGCTCTTCCGCAGGCTGTTCGTGACGGGCGTCATCCTCGCCCTGATCGTGTTCGCGGTGTACCTCACGACGTTGTTCGCGCGGGGCGGCGCCGCGCCCCTAGTCACGGGCTCCTGACGTGCCGGGCCACCACCCGCATCCCGAGACCTGGGCGCTCGGCGCCGCGCTGCTCCTCGGGTACATGTGGGCGGTGGGGCGGCACGTCCCGGGGTCGGGCCGCGCGAGCGTCACGCGGGGGCAGAAGGTCGCCTTCATAAGCGGCGTCGTCCTCCTCGTGGCGGGCGAGGAATGGCCGCTCCACGACCTCGCCGAGGGGCGCTTGTTCTCGGCGCACATGGTGCAGCACATGCTGTTCGTCTACGTCGTTCCGCCGTTGCTGCTGCTCGGGACGCCCACTTGGCTCGCCCGAGCGGTCGTCGGCGAAGGCGCGCGCCGGGCTCTGTACCGTTTCGTCACGCGGCCGCTCGTCGCTTTCGTGTTGTTGAACGGCGGGATCGCAGCGATGCACTGGGAGCCGGTGGTCGACCTGCAGATCGCGTCGGCCCTCTTCCATTTCGTCTTCCATATCGTGCTGCTCGGCGCGGGTGTCGCCATGTGGGCGGTCGTACTCGACCCGCTGCCTGAGTTCGCGCGCCTCACCGAACCCTTCAAGATGATGTACCTCTTCATCCAGTCGATCATCCCGACCGTTCCCGCGTCGTTCCTCACCTTCTCGGAAGGCGCGCTGTACGACACCTACGCGGCCTCGCCGCGGGTCTGGTCGTGGCTGGACGCCGTCGCGGATCAGCGCATAGCCGGTCTGATCATGAAGGTCGGCGGCGGTTTGCTACTGTGGGCCGCCATCGCGATCATCTTCTTCAAGTGGAACGCCGCGGAAGAACGAACGAAAGACATCGACACGCTCAGCTGGGATGACTTCGAGCGCGAGCTCGAGGTCTGGGACATGAGGAAACGATGAGCCAGCACGCACCTTCTCAGGATCCGTTCACCGGTGAGGTTCGCTTCAAGGTCCCTCTCCCGCTGTTGATCCCACTCGTCGCCGTGGCGGTCATAGCGGCCGTGACGATCGGGATCGCCTGGGTGTTGTTGAACATCCCGCCGGAGGCGGCGACTACCGTGGCGCTGGCGGTGTCGATCAACGTGTTGATCGCCTGCGCCGTGCTCGCGTCGCGCCGGCGGATGGAGCAGACGTCGCTCGTCGAGATGGCGATCATCGTGCTGTACCCGATCTTGATCGGCGTCGTGATCGCGCAGCTCGGCATCGGCGGCGGGGGTCACGGCGCCGAAGCCGAGGGGGAGGGCCATGCGGCCCCGGCCGCAGCCGCGGGCTCGGGTCCGGTCGAGCCGGGCGGAACGATCGTCTCGCACGACTTCGCCTTCGACCCGGATCAGATCGCGCTCCCGGCCGGCGAGGAGGCGGAGATCACGCTCGACAACCAGGACTCGACGCCGCACAACATCTACATCTATCCCGATCAGGGATCGGCCGACGCGGCGGATGCGTCGCAGGCGTTGTTCCAGGGTGAGGACGCGGCCGGGAACTCCAGCGTCACCTACTCGATCGACCCACTCGACGCAGGCGAGTACCCGTTCATCTGCCAGCTGCATCCGAACATGACGGGGATCGTCACGGTCGAGTAGTGCTCGCGCACGGCGCGCCGGCGGAACATGTGTCGGGTCCGGTGACCGCCGTTTTCGTCCTGCTGGTCGCCGCCGCCTTCCTGCGGTGGTACGTGGGTGCGTCCCGCTCGCTCGGCTCCTGGCCGCAGATCCGGCCGGCGGCCGCGGCGGGCGGCGTGCTCGCGATCGTCGCCGCCTCGATCGGGCCGCTGCCGGCGCTCGCGCACGAACGCTTCTCGGCCCACATGGTGCAGCATCTGCTGCTGACCCACGCCGCCGCTCCGCTCCTCATCGCCTCGGCGCCTGCCGTGCTCCTGCTGCGGACGTCGTCGCCGGCGCGCCGCCGCCGGGTGAGCGCACTGTTGCACGCGGCGTGGGCGCGTGCGCTCGTGCACCCGCTCGTTGCGTGGCCGTTCTTCGCCGCCGTCATGTGGGGGACGCATTTCTCGCCGCTCTACGACGCCGCGCTCTCCAACGAGGCGCTGCACGGGCTGGAGCACGCGCTCTATCTCGGAGCCGCGCTGCTGTTCTGGGCGCCCGTGGTCGCGCTGCGTCCGGCAACGGTGCGGCTATCCCATCCGGCGCGCCTGGCCTACCTGCTGGCGGCGCTCCCGACCCAGGCGTTCCTCGGCCTCGCGCTGTGGTCGTCCGCCTCGGTGCTGTATCCGCACTATCTAGGCAGCGGGAGAGCCGCCGCTCTCTCGGATCAACGCGCCGGCGCCGTCGTCATGTGGGTGGGCGGCGATCTCTTGATGATCGCGGCCGCCGCGCTCGTCGCGGTGGGATGGATGCGGCACGACGATGCCGAGGCGCGCCGCGCCGACAGACGTCTCGCGAGGGGATCAGAGAGCGACGAGCTGATCGGCCGCGGCGGCCGCGAAGAGCAGAGCCAGGTAGTAGATCGAGAAGCGGAATAGGTCCCACGCGATCCGCGGCTCCGGGCGTCGCTGCAGACGGACCGCCAGCCCGATGAAGCACGCGTTCAGCACGAGCGCGGCGGTCAGGTAGATGAGGCCCATCCGCCCGACCGAGAAGAACGCGAGGCAGACGGCGAGCAGCAGGAACGAGTACAGGAGGATGTGCTTGACGGTCTCGTCGCGTCCGTACACGACCGGCATCATCGGCACCCCCGCGGAGGCGTAGTCGCGCTCGTAGCGCAGGGCGAGCGCCCAGAAGTGCGGCGGGGTCCAGTAGAAGACGATGCCGAAGAGGGCGACTGCGGGGAGCTCCACCGTCCCGGTCACGGCGGCCCACCCCACGAGGACGGGCACGGCGCCGGCGGCGCCACCGATCACGATGTTCTGGGGCGTCGAGCGCTTCAGGGCGATCGTGTAGATGAAGACGTAGAAGAGCAGGGCCGCGAGCGCAAGCGACGCCGCGACCAGGTTGACGGTCGCCCACATCAGCGCGAACGAGACCGCGCCGAGGACGACGCCGAAGGTGAGCGCGGCTCGTGGTGCGACGCGGTGCATGGGTAGGGGGCGGCGGCGGGTTCGAGGCATGACCTCGTCGATGTCGCGGTCGACGTAGCAGTTGATCGCGTTCGCACCCCCGGCCGCGAGGGTCCCTCCCAGGAGGGTCCACAGGATCAGCGACAGAGGGGGCATCCCTCGCGCCGCGACGATCATCGACGGGACGGTAGTAACCAGTAGGAGCTCGACGATGCGCGGCTTGGTCAGCGCGACGTAGGCCTTGATGCGGTCGAGACGCGACAGGGGCACGACTTCTTCGGGAGCGTGGAGGGCGTCGCGCCGCGCCACCGCGGCGGTGGAATCGGAAACCATCAGCCGCCGCATACTAGCGACTTGCCTCGGCCGGAGCACCCGCGGCCGAGGCACGCCGCGGCTCGACGTCGGCGGCCAATTGCGGACGCGTCACCGCCGCCACCCCCACCAACGCCGCCCAGATGAGGGCGCCGAGTGCGAGGTGTAGCGCGACCGACGCGGAGTTGGCCGCGACCGACGCCTGGAACTTCGTCCAGATGTTGAGAGCTCCGACGGCGACCTGGACGCCGTACAGCGCGACCGCCGCCGTTGCGAGGCGAGCGGCGGCCGGTGCCCGCTCCCGCCCCTTGATAACCGGCAGCATCGCGACCACGACCACGACGCCGACGAGCGCGGCGAGCAGCCGGTGGACGAAGTGAAGCGCCTCGGCCTCGAGTGCCAGGTCCGGGATCAGCCGACCGTCCATCAGCGGCCAGTCGGAGAAGACGTAGCCGGCCTCGCGGCCGGTGACCCACGACCCGACGAGGAGGAGCACGAAGGTGCTCGCCGCGGCGAGCGCGGCGCGGCCGCTGGCGCGCCCATCGGCGGGCGGCACTTGTCCTTCCGCCGCGCTGGCCGCGACGTACAGGTAGACCAGCAGGCCGAGCAGGAGCATCGCCGTCCCGAGGTGGAGCACCACCGACTCGGCCTCGAGGTGGAGCTTGACGACCACGGCGCCCAAGGCGGCCTGGAACAGCACGAGCCCGAAGGCCGCCGCGGCCGCCCGCCGGAGGCGCGGTCGCTCGCGGTGCTCGCGCCGCGCGGTGACCAAGAGGAGGGCGAGAAGGACCACGACGACTCCGGCGATCGCCCGGTGAGAGAACTCGATCGCGACCGTGTAGTGACTGAACAGCGGGATGACCTTGCCGTTGCACACCGGCCAATCCGGACCACACCCGAGGCCCGACTCGGTGGCGCGGACGAGCCCGCCGACGGCGACGAGGACCGTCGTCGCGACCAACGAGAGCAGAGAGAGTTTGCGGAACGAGGGCATGGCGCGGGTCATGCTACCGGTCACGTGCGGCCGTCCCGCCCGGCTAGGCTGCTTGCATGTTCGGGACATCGTCGCGGCGCGCCGCGCTGCTGCTCGCCCTCGCGCTCACGGCGGGCGCGTGCAGCTCCGGGGAAAAGGGCGGCGATCCATCGGCCGGGTCCTCGCCCCGCTCGGACGCCGAGTCGTTCGACGGCGACTTCTCCGGGGCGTCGGCCTATCCCATCTTCGTCAACTCCGAGATCACCATGGGTGAGAACCGCATGCTCATCGGCGTTCTCGACGATTCGGACGCGCCTATCGGCTCTCCCGAGATCACGCTGCACGTGAGTTACTTCGACCTCGAAGCTTCGACCGACGAGCCGGTCGAGGTCGACGAGCCGGAGTTCATGTGGTCGGTCGAAGGGTCCACCGGCGTCTACGTGGGTGAGGCGACGTTCGATCGCGCCGGGAGATGGGGCGCGGAGATCCACATCGTCGGGGACGGCCTCGATGAGACGCTGAGGACGTCGTTCGAGGTGACGAAGGAGTCGAGGACCCCAGAGGTCGGCGAGCGCGTCCCGGCATCGGACACGCCGACGATGCGGGACGTCGCCTCGCTCGAGAAGATCTCGACGGATGCGGATCCCGAGCGCAGCTTCTATCGCAGGTCGATCGCCGAGGCGGTCCGCGGAGATCTTCCGTTCGTCGTCGTGTTCGCAACCCCGAAGTTCTGTCAGACGGCCGTGTGCGGCCCGACGCTGGACATCGTGAAGTCCGTGGCGAAGGACACGCGCGGGGCGACGTTCATCCACGTCGAGCCTTACGAGCTTCCGGCGGAGCCGCCGAACTTCGAGGTGGTGGACGCGGTCGAGGAGTGGGGGCTTCCGAGTGAGCCGTGGGTGTTCGTCGTCGGACGGGACGGAAGGCTGGTGGCGAAGTTCGAAGGCGTCGTGGGAGAGGACGAACTCCGCGAGACCCTCGCCTCGCTCTGACTCAGACGTCTTCGATCGTCTGCGCGTACAGCTTGCCGTCGCGCTCCTCCAGCTCGCAACGCACCGGCTCGCTCGAGACCATGTGCTCGTTGAGATGCGAGAGGGGGAACCCGTAGTCGACCTCCGGATCGATGAAGATCTCGAACGTGCGGTCGCCGTCCTTGAGCGTGAACGATTCGACCTCCCCGAGGGACTCGGACTCGATGTCCAGGATCACGCCTTCGATCACCGCGGGCGCCGCGGGGGTCTCTTCGCCGCCGCCGCAGGCCGCCAGCAGCATCAGCGCGGCGACGCATAGGGTGCCGGCCAGATGAGCTCCTATGCGCCGGCGTTGCCGGAGCTGCGCGCCGCGATCGACGCGGCTCTCGTCACCTTCCTTGCGGAGCGGCGGGCGGCGCTGCCGGAGGCGGCGCCGATGCTGGACGAGATCGACCGCCTGCTCGCGGCGGGCGGCAAACGGCTTCGCCCGGCTTTCTGCTACTGGGGGTTCCGCGCCGGTGGGGGCGCGCATAGCGACGCGGCCGTCGCCGCCGCGGCGAGTCTCGAGCTCCTGCATACCTTCGCGATCGTCCATGACGACATCATGGACGAATCGGACGAGCGCAGGGGCGAACCCGCGGTCCACGTCCGGTGCGGCGTCCCGATCGCGCTCCTCGTGGGCGATCTCGCCCTGGTGCTGGCGGACGCGCTCTTCGCGCAGGCCGGCTTCTCCGCGGAGGATGCCCGCCGCGGTTTCGCCCCCTACTCGGTCATGCGTCAGGAGGTGATCGCGGGCCAGGCGCTCGACGTCCTCGCGGCGCGCCGCGAGCTGGTCGACGAGGCGGAAGCACGCCGCATCGCCGTGCTCAAGTCGGGCCGTTACTCGATCGAGAAGCCGCTCGTGATCGGCGCCTCACTCGCCGGCGCGAGGACGGCATCGATCCAGGCGCTCAGCGCGTTCGGGGAGCCGCTCGGTGAGGCCTTCCAACTGCGCGACGACCTCCTCGGGACCTTCGGAGACCCGGCCGTGACGGGGAAGCCGGCCGACGGCGACATCCGTGAGGGGAAGCGGCACGTCCTCTTCGCGCACGCAGCCGCACGCGCGCAGGGAGACGACCGCGACTTCCTCCTCTCGCGCTGGGGCGGCCGCGACGCGATCACCGCCGACGACGTGGCGCGCCTGCGTCGCATCCTCGAGGATCACGGCGCGCGCGCCGCTACCGAAGCTCTTCTCGACCGCCGAGTGGCCGACGCAGGGCGCGCGCTCGCCGCCCTCGACGTAGATGGCGACTCGGCCGCGGCCCTCGCCGACCTCGCGCGCGAGGCGACCGACCGGCGGCTCTGACGGCGTCGCGACGCGGCGGGTAGATTTACGAGCCACTCTCTTCGTCATTTCGGCCCGGCGCGCCGGGCCCCGGCCATTCGGGAGAACTAGCTTGGATCCGGAACAGGTCTACTCAGAGGTCCTCCAGGAGGAGCAAGGCAAGGGCAGCTCCCCCGCGG
>DATLFS010000117.1:0-2606 GCA_035540935.1 Actinomycetota bacterium | reverse complement strand
GCTGGAGGCGGAGTACTCCGGCAAGGAGGTCCCGCTGCCGCCCTTCTGGGGCGGCTTCCGCCTGATCCCGGACGCCATCGAGTTCTGGCAGGGGCGCCCGAGCCGGCTCCACGACCGGATCCGGTTCACGCGTGAGGCAGGGGCGTGGCGGACCGAACGTCTGGCGCCATAGACGCCGGCGGGAAAAACCTCCGGAATCAGAGGTAAGTCGGTCGCAGAGGTAGAAGACCTCACCGACCGGCCTACCTCACCGACCGGCCTACCTCACCGACCGGCCTACGGCCATGTCCAGGACCCGGTCGTGCAGGGCGCCGTTCGTCGAGACCAGCGACTCACCCCCGGAGGGATCGCCCGCCGAAAGGTTGGTGATGCGCCCCCCGGCCTCCTCGACGATCGGAACCAGCGCCGCCAGGTCCCACGTCGCCACGATCGGGTCGACCATGACCTCGCATGCCCCACGGGCGACGAGGACGTGACCCCAGAAGTCGCCGAAGCCCCGGCTCCGCCACGACGAGCGCGTCAGCCGGAGGTAGAACTCGGCCAGGCCCCGCTCGTCGAAGCCCTCGTAGCCGGGAGTGACAACGGTCGCCCGATCGAGGCTGCTCACGGCGCTCACCCCAATGCCTGTTCCGTTGCAGCGGGCTCCCAAACCGACGGCCGCGTCGTACGTCTCGCCCAGCGCCGGCGCGTGCGCGACGCCGGCGACGTACCTACCGTCCACCTCGAGCGCGACGAGCGTCGCCCAGATGGGGATCCGCGCCATGTAGTTGTGGGTCCCGTCGATGGGGTCGAGGATCCAGACGGGCGCGCCGTCCGACGGCGTGCCCCCGCCGGCGCCGGAGAGGCCCTCCTCCTCGCCGAGGATGTTGTGGTCCGGCACATGCCGTGCCAGAAGCTCGCGCATGCGGCGCTCGGCGGCGCGGTCACCTTCCGTGACCCACGTCCCGTCCGCCTTCTCGGCGCTTTGCGGGCTCGTCCCGTAGTGGGCAAGGGCGACCTCGCCTCCGGCGCGCGCGATATCGAGGGCCAGGCGAAGCATGAGCTCGAGATCGAGGTGGTCCATCCGTGCGAGAGGGGGGACTCGAACCCCCACGTCCGAAGACACGGGCACCTAAAACCCGCGCGTCTGCCGATTCCGCCACTCTCGCGCGTCGACGATCGTACGGTGCCGGGCCTCGCCGCGGATCAGGAGAGGGAGGAGAGCGCCTCCAGCAACTCGTCCCCGTAGCGTTCGAGCTTCGCCACACCTATCCCGGGAATGCGCGACAGGTCGGCGTGGCTGCGCGGGAGCCGGTCGGCGATCTCGCGCAGCGTCGCGTCGTGGAACACCACGTAGGCCGGCACGCCATCCGCCTTCGCGCGCTCGAGGCGCCAGGTTTTCAACGCGCCGAACGCCGGTCCGTCGGTCTTGGCCGGTGAGCGTTCCGACGATGAGGCTGCGGCGATCTCCTGCAGGAAGCGGCTTGGCTTGGCGCGGCCGCCGATCGACCACGTCACGGTCAGGTGTCGGCGAGCCCGCGTGATGCCGACGTAGAACAAGCGGCGCTCCTCGGCGAGCGCGGCATCGGACTTTGCCCGCTTGAAGGGAAGCTCCCCCTCGACGACGCGGGGGAGGAATACGGCGGTGAACTCGAGGCCTTTCGCGCGGTGGAGCGTAAGCAGGTTCACGCCACGTCCGTCCCCTTCGGTGCCGAACCGCGCCTGGAGATCGGCGGCGAAATCGGCGGCGGTTCGCCGCCCGTCGTCGAACGTCTCGGCGAGCCGGACGAGCCGGGCGAGGTCGTTCTGGCGTGTGATCTCCTGGTCGCCGAGTCCATCCGGCATGTCCTCGACCCATCCCTCTTTCAGCGCGGCGCGCCGTACGCGCGCGCCCACATCGGTGTCGGTGACGCGCCGGAGCGGAGGCAGGATCCGGCGCGCCGCTATGCGGGAGAGGAATGCCGCGTCGCGTACCTGGTACGGGAGGCCTGCCGCAGCGAGGGCTTCCTCGAAGTCCTCCGACCTGAAGTTGACGCGGTAGAGGATCGCCATGTCGTCGTAGGCGACGCCGTCGTCGTGGAGCGACCGGATGCGACGGACGATGTCGGCGACCTCCGCAGCGTCGTCGGGGAAGGAGGCGAACTCGACGTCGGGACCGTCTCCGGCCGCGGCGACGAGCGTCTTCTCGGCGCCGCCGAGGTGCGCCGCCACCCTGTTGGCCGCGGCGAGCACCTGGGGCGTCGAACGGTAGTTCGTCTCGAGTCTCACGACGGTGGTTCGAGGGAAGCGCTTCGGCATGTCGAGGAGGTACTGAGGCGACGCGCCGGTGAACGAGTAGATGGACTGGTAATCGTCGCCCACGACGCAGAGGTCGTCGCGTCCGCCGAGCCATTGGTCGAGAAGCGTCTGCTGCAGCAGGTTCACGTCCTGGTACTCGTCGACCGTGAAGGCGCCGTAGCGACCGTGGAAGCGGAGCCGTGCGTCCTCGTCGTGCCGGAACAGCTCGATAGCGAGCTCGAGCACGTCTTCGAAGTCGATGAGGCCCCGCTGCCGCTTCCCCTGCTCGTACCGGGAGAACACCTTCACCATCAGGTCGGGCGGGATAGGCGGCTCGTGGTCGCCCAGGT
>DATLFS010000116.1:0-2333 GCA_035540935.1 Actinomycetota bacterium | reverse complement strand
GTCCATGGCGGCACGGTCGTCTATCTCCACGAATCATTGGAGGGACGCGCGGCGCCGGCGCCAGCGCCCTGAATGCGGCGATACCACCGGCACCTGCCTCGCCTTCGACCTGCTGCTTCAGCCGCCGCAGAGCTTCCACGTTGCGGATGTGGATCGGCGCGTCGAACGCCGCCGCCGCGCGTCCCTCCAATGATTCGTGGAGATAGACGACCGTGCCGCCATGGACGGGGTGGAGGTCGATGCAGATTCGCATGCTCCCCACCGGGAGCCGCGCCCGGAGGACGAGCCGCCGCGGAGCGGCGCTCTCGAGGACCTGCGTCTCCCCCAGCCACGGCACCACGGCCCGGAAAACGAGACGCGTGCCCGGCTCGGGCCAGCAGGCGTCTGCTTCGACGATCTCGGTCGTTCCGGGGACCCACCGGGCATAGGCGTGGGGGTCGGCCAGAACGTCAAACACGTGCTCGGGCGGGGCTGCGATCGTGATCGAGTTCGTCGCCATCCTTCTCGCGTACCCTCACTCGAGATGTGGCACCCTCGCCGGTGACGATCGCCGTGAGGATCATCCGATGGGAGGACACGTGGAAGAGAGGGGAGCCGAGCAGATGCCGTTCCGTCTGTTGCCGGCGATCGTCGGCGACGACGTCGAGGTGGAGCGCGGTGCCGCGTTCCTCGTGGCGGGACGCGAGGCCGAGGTCGAGAACGGTGCGGCCGGCTTCGTCCTGGCGCAGACCGCCGAGATCGAGGATGCCGCGGCGGGAGTCGTGGTCACCGGCGATTCGCACGTAAGGGGGTCGTTGGTCGGACTGCACATCTCGCGCCGATCCACCTTCGCAGAGGGTTCGCGGGTTCTGATCGGACCGAAGGAGGCGGCCGTTCTCGTTGGGACGCTGGTGGCGTGGAAGTTCTCACGGACCGTGAAGAAGACGCTCAAGCGGCGCGGGCGCGGGTAGTGACACGATGGCCGAGAGATTGGTGGACGGATCCAACCACGTCGCGACGATCACAGCCGATCTCGATCGCCTGATCCGTTCTACGAAACGGTTTCGGCGGGTCTTCCTGCACGCGTGGGACTTGCCGGAAGAGAACGTGACGGCCGCGGGCGACGAGATGTTCAGGAGTGGACGGCTCGACCACATCGCTCTTTCGGCGCCGAACCGAGACGCTCTCGAGGAGATCGCGGGCCCGCTTAGAAGCGCAGGGCGCGGGCGAGGTCTCGCTCACCGACTTCGGCAACCAGGTGAGCGTCTGGTTCACCGACCCCGACGGGATGGCCTCGAGGTGTGCTGCTGAAAGAGGGCGCTACCTGGGCGGACGACCGCGATCCGGTATCGGCGTCGAGCTAGACCAATCTGCAGCGCGCTCCTGAGACGAATGGCTGACGACCATCCGCGTCTGAACAGGAGCAGCCATGAAGGCCACTCGTATCTTTGCCGCCGCCGCGTCCGCAGCGCTTCTTTCCGCATGCGCGGTCGACGCGGGTGAACCTCTAACTGGGAGCGATCCGGCGGAGCGGGAGACCGCGACCTCGGCGCCTGCCGAGCCCGACGGCCGCACCATCGCGGTCGTGGACTTCGCCTACGAGCCGGCGAAGCTCGAGGTGGAGCCCGGGACGACCGTGACGTGGGTGAACGAGGACGACATCCTGCACACCGCGACGTCGGGAAAACCGCGGGCCCAGGGGGTTCCGGGCGTCTCCGAGGGCAACGACGCCCGCCCGGACGGCCTCTTCGACGGGCCGCTGGACGAGGCGGGAAGCCGGTTCTCGTTCGTCTTCGCCGAGCCCGGGACCTACAGCTACTACTGCGCGATCCACGCGGGCATGAAGGGCGAGGTCGTCGTTCGCGGTTGAGATCCGCAATCTTGCCTAGAACGACCAATCCGCAGGGCTCCTCTCCTCCGAACCAACCACGACCAAGCGGTGAGGCGGAAGCCTCTAGGAACGGAAGAGAGGAGACCCGATGAAGCATAAGAGGGCAGGGAGGCTCTTGGGGGCGGTGCTGGCGCTGTCACTGCTGGGCGCGGCGTGCAGCGGAGGCGGCGAAACCGGTAATGACAACGACAGCGGAGCCGCTCCGTCGGCTACTGAGTCGGTCTCCGAGGCAACGACGCCGATGGAAGACAACGTCGCGACCACCGACGGGATCGATACGGGTGCGGCCCAGCTCAACCAGACGCTCGTCCACGGTTTGACCGAGCACGAGTACCTGGCCGGCATCGCGGTGGCGATGGGAGTCTCCAACGGACTCGACTCGCCTGAGTTCGAGGCTGCGGCTGCGGCCCTCGACGAGAACTCGCAGGATCTTGCGGACGCCATCGGCTCGATCTACGGAGAT
>DATLFS010000115.1:0-2256 GCA_035540935.1 Actinomycetota bacterium | reverse complement strand
GGAGGCGGGCGATCGGCGCCAGCTGACCGACGGCGTAGATTCCGGGAGATGTCATCGTTCGCCGATCGCCCGCCTCCCGATCCCCAGACCTTCCTGACGGCGCTCGACGAATGGAAGGCGGGCGACGTCACGGCGGGCACTGCGCTCCAGACGATGAAGCGGGGCGGGCTCGACGAGATGCTGAGCCAGAACGCGGAGACCGACGCGGAGGTCCTCGTCGCGTGGAACGAGTGGGAGCGCGGGCGGGTCGGTCCGTCGGAGACGCTCGACGCGCTCGAGGCGGCCGGGGTGCGCGATCTGCTCGAGCGTGTGCTCCAAGCCCAGCGGGACATCTTCGGAGAGGCGTGACGCCGGCGAGCCCTCGCCCTCGGCGGCCAGGCCCGCAGAAGATCCCGCGTCCTCCCGCGGCGCGCGCAGGCGGTCCGCCGCCGTGGCCGGAGTGGCTCACGCCGGAGGAACGTCCGGTCATCACCGTCGACGACGTCCGGCGGGCGGTGAAGGACCTCCCTGACCTCGAGCCGTACCTCGGCCCGCCGGTGAAGGGCGAAGCCGGCGTACTCGCCGCGGTGTTCGAGGAGGACGGCGAGGCGCGCATCATCCTCACCCGCCGGACGGAGTGGCTGCGATCGCACAGCCACCAGGTGTCGTTCCCGGGAGGACGGGCCGAAGAGGGCGAGGAGCCGGCGGACGCCGCGCTGCGCGAGGCGTTCGAGGAGATCGGGCTCGACCCGTCGAGCGTGGAGATCGTCGGCCGCCTCACCCGCCTCGCGACGATCACCAACCCCCAAGGATCGATCCACCCCTTCGTGGGCGTCCTGCCTCGACGGCCGGTGTACGACCCGAATCCCGACGAAGTCGACCGCGTCTTCGACATCCCGATCGTCGACCTCATGGAAGCGGGTGCGTTCAAGGAAGAGATCTGGGGCATCGCCGACAGCGGCGTCGAGCGGAGCATCTTCTTCTTCGAGCTCGACGACGACACCATCTGGGGCGCCACGGCCCGGATGCTCTACGAGCTGCTGACCCTGCTCACCGCGCGAAGAGACTGACGAGCAGCGGGGCGAGCAGGAGCCCCGGGAGCATCGAGCCAACCCGCACCACCGCGAGGTCGAGGAGGCGGAGGCCGATGCCCATGATCATCACGCCGCCGGTCGCGCTCATCTCGAGGATCATGCGATCGGACAGGACGGCATCCGCGGTACCCGCGAGCAGCGTCATCGCGCCCTGGTAGAGGAGCACCGGCAGCGCGCTGAAGCCGACACCCCAGCCGAGCGTCGCCGCGAAGACGACGCTCACGAGGCCGTCGAGCGACGACTTCACCGCAAGCAGCCCGATGTCTCCGTTGAGGCCGTCCTGGATGGAACCGAGGATGGCCATCGGCCCGACGACGAACAACAGGCTCGCAGCGACGAACCCCTCGACGAAGGTGGATGGTGAGTCGCCTTCGCGATCACGTTCGAACCGCCGGCGCAGGCGTTCACCGACCGCCTCGAGCCTCTCCTCGACCCGGAGCAGCTCACCGACGACGGTTCCGCCGACGATCGCCACGAGCGGGAACACGATGTTGTCGGTGGTGATCACCTGGCCCAGGCCGAGGGCGATCACGATGAGGCCGACGCCCTGCAGGATCGTCACCCGGAGGCGGTCGGGGAGGCGCCTGCCCACGAGCAACCCGATCACCGTTCCGGCGACGATGGTCGCCACGTTGATGATCGTCCCGACGCCCTGCATGGTGACGGGCGACGCTACCTTCGTGGCGTGCCCACGCTGTCGTTCGAAGGCGAGACCCACGGAGACATCGTCCGCAAGGTCCGGCGCTGGCTGGCATCGGTCGACGGTGAGGAGGAGGTCCTCAGCGTCCCCGAGACGATCGAGCGCGCGTCGGAGCTCACGAAGGACGCGCTGACGGTGATCGCTCAGAGCGCGCCGGGCCCGGTCGCGCGCAGCGAGGTGATGAAGCAGCTCACCCGCATGGGTTACGAGCTCACCGATGCGACCAAGCGTGCCGTGATCAGCGGTCTCGACGCGGTGAGCGAGACGGAGGGCGATCTGCTGAAGCGGGCCGAGGGGGCGCGCAAGAGCGTCGTCTACGAGATGAACGCCGCGGTCGCCCGCCAGCTCCTGCGGGCGCTTCGGGGGTAGCCGATGCTCGCGGTCGAGCTCGGCCTGCCCTGCCCGCTCAAGGCGACGACCGGCATCGACTGCCCGCTCTGCGGCGCCACCCGCGCCACGTTCGCGCTCCTTCGTGGCGACGTG
>DATLFS010000114.1:0-15465 GCA_035540935.1 Actinomycetota bacterium | reverse complement strand
CCGGAGAAGCCGCCTCCGCCGCCCGATGAAGGTGGCGTCGCGCTCGCTATCGCGCTGCCTATGTCGGCGATGGCGAAGGAGGTGTGACCCGAGCCGAGGCCGCCCGTCGAGTCGACGAAGAAGACGCGGCTCGACGTCCGGACATCGGGAGGCGCATGGAGCTGGGCCGCGGCGAGCACGCGGTCGGCCACGCCGAACGCGATCCCGTAGCAGAGGTACTGCTCCCACACGGCGACGGATCCCGGCGCGGCTTCCGCCATGCCGGCGAAGTCGCCGAGGAACCTCCGGAAGGCCCCCCAGTGGGCGGCGAGCCCGGCCCCCTCCTGTGAGCGTCGCTCCCACCCGCGCCGGTAGACGATGAAGCAGATCAGGGCGATGGCGTTGCCGATGAAGAGGACACCGGCCACGGCGGTCCATATGCTCCCCCACGGCAGGCCGCGGCTGGTGTCCCACATGCGGCTCGCGATCCACAGCAGCCCGGCTCCCGTCACCGCCATGAGCGCGGTCGCCGTCACTGCCGGCCACTGTCCCTCGGTGATCCACCAACCCCTTCGCCGAACCTCCTCCATCACGCCGTTCTTGAAGTCGGTGAACACCTGGAAGTAGTGGGCGGGCTCGGCCTCGATGCGCTCGTGAAGCTCGGTGAGATGGAACCGGTCGTCACCCTGCATCGCGTGCACGACCGAGTCCAGCACCTCGCGCTCGAATCCCAGCAGGTCATCGGTTGGCTTCTGCGTCCGCGCCAGGACCAGATCCGAGACGTCCTCGCGCCGGAGCCCGGCCCACGTCTTCTTCTCCGTCATCGTCGGCATCGCGTCGAGGTAGCCGCGGCGGATCAGGTCGAAGACGGTCGCAGCGAAGGCATCGCCGGGCACCTTCGAGCCGCCGGGTTCCAGGAGCGCCGCGACCATGGCCGGCGGGTCGCCCCCCGGCGGCTCGAAGACATGGGCTGGGATCGGCGCGGCGATCGCCGGCTCGCGGCCGTAACGGAGCCAGATGCCGGTGCCGATGGCGCCGGCCGGCACGGTCGCGGCCACGAGGCCCAGCAGCAGGAACAACGGGAGGCGGTCGAGGATCGACTGCACCCTTTCTCGGTCCCGCGCGCGCCTCGCCGCATCTTGTTCCGCCTGCTCTGCGTAGGAGCGCTCCTCCGCGAGGATCTCGTCCAGGCCCGGACCGGGGGACAGCCGCGCTCCGCGTGCGGCGCCCGTCAGCATCCCGCGCGGGAAGACGATGCGCATCTCCACCCAGTTGCCCGGCGAGACGTTCGTGGCCTCCAGCCGGGCTCCGCTCCCGTCGTCGAACAGCGCCGTCGTCCCGCCCACGTCGAGGAACCGGGCGTGTCCCCACACACGGACCTGCTCCGGCGCGCGTCCAGGGAGACTGATCTGCGCCTCGAGATAACTGAGCGGCACCGTCCACTCGTCGCCCCACACGCGCAGGTTCACGTCGACGACGTCGCTGTGAGCGACCGCTACGCCGCGCAAGGTGTAGGAGACGGTGAAGGTGCGCATCTCGTTGCTCGCCGCGTAGTGCCAGACGATCCGGTGACCGCCGGGGATCGGCGTCGCGCCGTAGGTCTGCGGCGCGCCGGACGAGCCGATCTCTGTCGGCGCGCCGGCGCCGTACATCGTGGTTCCTTCGGCGACTCCGATCTCGTCGATCGCCTCGCCCGCACGCAGCGGGATCTCGCGGTAGGCGCCCGAGAAGTCGCCCGAGAACGAATAGGTCAGGTGCTCGACGACGCGTATCGAGCCGTCGTTTCGAACCTGCACCTCGATGTGCGCGTTCGGCAGCGTGTAGGACTTCGCGGTTGCCGGCGCGCCGAGCGCGACGAGCGTCGCGAAGGAGGCGACGGCGACCGCGATCGACCTTCGCATCGGACTGCTACCCTCCCTGCTCGTGCCGAACCGAGTGCTCATCATCGGATGGGACGGCGTCGATTGGAAGGTTCTCCGTCCCATGCTCGATGCCGGCGAGCTTCCCCACCTCGCCGGGCTCATCGACCGGGGAGCCTACGGCGACTGCCTCTCCACCGTCCCGTCGCACTCGTGGTGCGCGTGGCCGTCGTTCATGACCGGCTTGAACCCTGCCGGCCACGGGGTCTTCGACATCCTCGAGCACAAGCCGGGCCAGTCGAAGCGCCTGCCGGTGACCTACCGGTCGATCAAAGCCCCGACGATCTTCGACGACCTGACGCGCGCCGGAAAGACGACCGTAGCTGCCAACATCCCTCTGACTTTTCCGGCACCCGAGATCAAGGGGAAGGTGATCGGCGGCGGCGTCTTGCCGGCGTCGCGGTCGTACACCTATCCCGCCGACCTACAGCAGGAGCTCGACCGGCATGCGCCGTTCCCGATCAACGGCATGTCGTGGACGACCTTCCGGAACCGGCCCGAGGCCTTCGTGCGGGAGTGCGACGAGATCACCGCCAAGCGACAGCGATCGTTCGAGTATCTGCTCGACACCACGGATTGGGACCTGGGTGTGCTGGTCTACGTCTCGACCGACCGCATCCAGCACTGCCTCATGGAGTACGTAGCGCCCGAGCATCCCGACTACGACCGCCTATCGAAGACGCCGGTCGCGGAGCAGGTCAGAGGCGTCTATCGCCGGCTTGATGACGGTCTCGGCGCGCTCCTGGAGAGAACCGACGAGTCCGATCTCGTCATCTTCATGAGCGATCACGGCCATCAGCCGTGCACCCGCGCCTGCACGATGGACCGCATCCTCGACCACCTCGGCTTCCTGCGGTTCGGCCGCGGATCGTTCGCCTTCAACCTGATCCGGTGGGGGCCGGGGCGGCGTGTAGCGCGGCGCATCTACGACCTCCTCAAGCTGCACGGCAGGATCGGCATCCCGGCGAGCCCGATCGACTGGTCCAAGACGCGCGCCTACACCAGCGTCGTTTTGACCGGCGAGGGAGTCTCGGTCAACCTCAAGGGTCGCGAGCCGGAGGGGACGGTGGCGCCCGGTGACTTCGAGAAGGTGCGCGACGAGGTGGCGGCCGCCCTCGAGAGCTTCGTCGACCCCGAGACCGGGGCGAAGCCGATCAAGACGATCTATCGGAAGGAGGAGGTCCTCTCCGGGAAGTTCCTCGACACCGCACCCGATCTGCTCCTCGTGCCCGCCCCCTTCTATTCGTTGACCCACGCCCGCGGGATGGTCGAGGCCGCCGACTGGCTCTCCGGCGACCATCGTCTCGAGGGTGTGCTCGTCGCCACCGGTCCCGAGGTGACGGCGGGCCCGCTCGCGGAGCCGGCTCGCCTCATCGATCTCGGCCCCACCGCGCTCGCCGCGCTCGGCGCGCCGTCGGCGATCGCGCGCGACGGCCGCCCGCTCGAGGCGCTTGTCGGGTCGGCCGGCCTGGAGGTCGCCGGCGCGCCGGTCTCGGCGGGCGGTTCGGCCGAGAGCGGATTAACCTCTGACGAGGAGAGCGAGATCGAAGACCACCTGCGTGGTCTCGGTTACGTCGAGTAGCAAGCCTCTATCAAGGAGCACGAGCACATGCGCGCACGCCGTTCCTGTCTATCGGTGCCGGGGTCGAGCCCCAAGATGCTGTCGAAGGCGCCGTCGCTGCCCGCCGACATGGTCTTCATGGACCTCGAGGACTCGGTGGCGCCTCTCGCCAAGGAAGAAGCGCGAGGCAACGTCATCGACGCCCTCAAGAACAACGACTGGGGCGACAAGACCGTCGTCGTCCGCGTCAACTCGGTCGACACGCAGTGGGCGGCCGACGACCTCAAGACCGTCGTCGAGGCGGCTCACGAGCACATCGACTGCATCATGCTGCCCAAGGTGCAGCACGCGCACGAGGTGATGTTCGCCGACCACATGCTGAGGATGATCGAGACGAACCTCGGGGTCGACAAACGAGTGGGACTCGAGATCCAGATCGAGACCGCCACCGGTCTCAAGAACATCCATGAGATCGCCCACGCTTCCGCTCGCGCCGAGACCCTCATCTTCGGGCCGGCCGACATGTCGGCTTCGCTCGGCCTCCCGACCGTGACCGCGGGCCTGCCTATGCCGGGCTACCCCGGCGACCACTGGCACTGGGTGCTCGAAACGATCCTCGTTGCGGCGCGGGACGCGGGCTTGCAGGCGATCGACGGCCCGTACCTCCTCATCAAGGACCTCGACGGCTTCCGCGAGATGGCGATGCGCGCTCGTGCTCTCGGATACGACGGCAAGTGGGCGCTCCACCCCGGGCAGATCGACGTCCTCAACGAGGTGTTCACGCCGACGCAGGAGGAGTACGACAAGGCGGAGGCGCTGCTCGAGGCCTACAAGGAGGCGACCGAGGTCGACCGGCGCGGCGCGGTGATGTTCGGCAACGAGATGATCGACGAGGCGTCGCGCAAGATGGCCGTCCAGTTCGCCGAGCGCGGGAGGGCGGCGGGGATGAAGCCCGAGCGCTCGCTGGCGGACTTCCGCGCCGAGTGGGAGGCGAAGTAGCGATGGCCTTGATCGAGCTGACCGACACGCAGAAAGCGATCATCGAGACCGTCCGCGACTTCGTCGAGAAAGAGGTCATCCCGGTCGCGGACGAGATGGAGCACCGCGACGAGTTCCCCGACGCGATCGTCGAGCAGATGAAGGAGCTCGGGCTCTTCGGCCTCAACGTTCCCGAGGAGCACGGCGGCATCGGCGAGAGCCTCACGACGTACGCCCTCTGCGTCGTCGAGCTGGCGCGGGGCTGGATGAGCCTCTCCGGCGTCCTCAACACGCACTTCATGGGCAACTACCTGATCAACAAGTTCGGGACACCGGAGCAGAAAGAGAAGTACCTGCCGCGCATGGCTACCGGCGAGCTGCGCGCCGCGCTCGCGATGAGCGAGCCCGAGGCCGGCAGCGACGTGCAGGCGATCCGAACGCGCGCGGTTCGCGACGGCGACGACTACGTCGTCAACGGCCAGAAGATGTGGCTCACCAACGGACTTCGCTCCGGGATCGTCATGACGCTGGTGAAAACGGACGCCACGGCGGACCCGCCGCACAAGGGCATGAGCATGCTCATCGTCGAGAAGACGCCGGGCGAGCCACAGCCGGCGCCCGGGCTCGACGTCGGCAAGAACATCGAGAAGATGGGCTACAAGGGCGTCGAGACGACCGAGATGACGTTCAACGACGTCCGCGTCCCCGCCGGACAGCTCCTGGGCACGGAAGAGGGGCAGGGTTTCCGGCAGGTCCTGGACGGCATCGAGATCGGCCGTGTCAACGTCGCCGCGCGCGCGGTCGGCGTGTCGACGCGTGCGTTCGAGGAAGCCATCAAGTACGCGCAGGAGCGGAAGGCGTTCGGCAAGACGATCGCGCAGCATCAGGCGATCCAGATCCATCTCGCCGAGATGGCCACGCAACTCGAGGCGGCGCGCCTGTTGCTTCTTCAAGCCGCGCAGAAGAAGGACGCCGGCGAGCGCAGTGATCTAGAGGCCGGTATGGCGAAGCTCTTCGCGAGCGAGGCCTGTCACGAGATCTGCTTGAAGGCCTTGCGCGTGCACGGCGGGTACGGCTACTCGAAGGAGTTCACCGTCGAGCGGCTCTATCGCGACGCTCCGTTCCTGTTGATCGGAGAGGGGACGAGCGAGATCCAGAAGCAGGTCATCGCGCGCCGACTCTTGGAACGGCACAAGATCTCGTAGCGCTAGTCGAGGTCGCCGGCCTCGATACGTTGCAGACGGGCGTCGCGCACGAGCGTGTGCCCGGTCAACGTCCGCAGCGTCTCGGGTTCCTCCATGCCGCGGGCCACGAGCGTCAGCAGGTCGCGCAACGAGATGATGCCGAGGACCTCGCCCTTTTCGGTCACGACGGGCAGGTGGCGGAACCACTTCTCGAACATGATGCGCGCGGCCTCGTGGAGCGGAGTGTCGGGCGAGATCGTCACCGGGTCGGCCGTCATGACGTCGCGCAGCACGGCGCTCTTCGGATCGCCGCCCTCGCCGACATGCCGCAGGACGTCGCGCTCGGTGACGATGCCGGTCAGCCGGTCTCCCTCCATGACCAGCAGCGAACCCGTCTGCTGGCGCCACATCTTGGCGGAGGCTTCCGCGAGCGTGTCGTCCGGTGCGTCCGTGACCGCGGCGGGCGTCATGATGTCGGAAACCTTCATCTGGCGGCATTGTATTGCGGCTCCCTCTCCGTCCGCTCCCGGTGCGGGCAACTACACTGCGCCGGATGCGGCTCGGCCTCGCGTTGCCCCACTACGACACCAGCCTCGCCGGTCGTCCCGCGTCGTGGGAGGGGATACGCGAGGCGGCACGGCGCGCCGAGACGTCCGGCTTCTCGTCGGTCTGGATGTCGGACCACCTGTTCCTCGACTGGGGGAAGTACGGCGGTCCGTCCGAGCCGCAGGCGTCGCTCGAGTGCCTGACCTCTCTGGCCGGACTTGCGGCCGCGACCGAGTCGGTCCGGCTGGGGTCCCTCACGCTCTGCAACGATCTGCGCGCCCCCGCGCTCGTGGCGAAGACCGCGGCGACGATCGACCGGCTCTCGAACGGGCGGCTCGACCTCGGGCTCGGCGCCGGCTGGTACGAGCCGGAGTACGAGGCCGCGGGGATCGACTTCGACCCTCCGGGAACGCGGATCCGCCGGCTCGGGGAGGCGGCCGAGATCATCGGGAGGCTCCTCGAGGGAGAGGAGCTCACGTTCGACGGCCGCTACTACCAGATCGAAGGGGCGATCTGCCGTCCCGAGCCGTCGCAGCGGCCGCGGCCTCCGCTCTGGATCGGAGGCAAGGGAGATCTTCTGCTGCGAACGGCCGCCCGCACCGCCGACGGCTGGAACTTCTCGTGGATCGGGTCGGAGGAGACCTACCGGGCGCGCTCTGAGGCCGCGGACGCCGCCTGCGAGAAGGAGGGGCGGGATCCGAAGACGCTCCGGCGGTCGGTCGGCGCCTACGTGATCTGCGGCCGCGACGACGCCGATCTGGCACGGCGCGCCGAGCGTTTGGCGGAGAGGACCCCGCCCGGCGTGCTGCCGGAAGCCGCCCCGGGCGGAGAAGTATCCTGGGAGGAGTTGCGGCAACGAGGTGTCGTCGGAACCACCGCGGAGGTCGTCGACCGGCTGGGTGCGCTCGCCGACCTCGGCGTCGAAGAGGTGATCGTGTCGCTCGGAGCGCTGCCGTTCCAGGTCGCCGACCTGGAGGACGTCGAGCTCGTCGGCACGGAGATCGCCGCGGCCCTCCGCGGCGGAGATGGAGGCGCGACATGAGTATCCCGGGCGGCGGAGAGTGGCTGATCATCCTTCTGGTCTTGCTCCTTCTCTTCGGCGCGCAGAGGCTGCCGAAGCTGGCTCGCTCTCTGGGTGAGGCGGGCAAGGAGCTCAAGAAAGGGATGAAAGAAGGAGCGCAGGAGCAGCCGATCGACGGCCCCTGTCCGTTCTGTGGGGTGCAGATACCTCCGGGTGCGAAGTTCTGCCCCGGCTGCGCCAAGTCGGCCGACGACATCCTGGCGGAGAAGGAGCGCAAGACCGCCTAGGGCGTAAGCACCACCTTCAGCGCCCGCCTCTCCCGGAATAGCTGGTATCCCTCCTCGGCGCGCTCGAGCGGCAGCCGGTGGGTCACGGCGCGCCCGGGCTCGATCTCTCCGCTGGAGACCGCCGCCAGCGCGTCCAGCCAGTGCGCCTGGATGTTGGCCATGCCGCTGAAGCGCAGGTCGAGCCCCCGTGCCCACACGGTTCCGAGCGGCAGGTCGTAGCGCTCCCTGCCGTAGACGCCGATCACCGCGATCCTTCCCCCCGGCCGCACCGCCCGCATCGCCGTCTTGAGTGCCCCGACCGATCCCACCGCCTCGACCGCCGCATCCGACTCCGTCTCTCCCGGTGTGAGACCGGCATCGAAGCCGAAGCGCTCGCGTGCGAGCTTGACGCGTTCCTCGTCCGCGTCGACCACGCGCACCGCAGCGCCCATGCTCCTTGCGGCGGCGGCCGCGAACAGCCCGATCGGCCCGCCGCCGACGACCGTCACCGACTCGCCTTCGGCGGCTTCCGCCAGGTGCGCCGCGTACATGCCGGTCGTCAGGACGTCGCCCGCGAAGAGCGCGTTCTCGTCCGAGAGCGAGGCGAGATGGCCTTGCAGAGCGAGCAGATTCACGTCGGCGTCGGGCACGCGCACGAGCTCCGCCTGCGCGCCGTCGAGGTCGCCGGTCAGCGTTCCGAGCCCGAGCGCCCGCCGCTCGTCGCAGTGATTGAAGCGGCGGGCGCGGCATGCGGTACAGCGGCCGCACGCGATCAGGAAGGAGCCGACCACGCGCGTTCCCTCCGGGTGCTTCGTCGCGGCAGGCCCGGATTCGACCACCACGCCCACGAACTCGTGCCCGATCACACTCCCGTCGCGCATGCCGGGCGTCTTGCCCTCCAGCAGGTGGAGATCGCTCCCGCAGATCGATGTCTGGGATACGCGAACGATCGCGTCGCCCGGCTCCTGTATCCGCGGCGGGGGAACATCGTCGACCCGGACCGCGTTCTGGACGAAGACCACGGCGCGCATCCGCCGACGCTAAACGCAACCGGCGGCGTCCGCGCTCACGATCGCCACCTGTAAGGTCAAATCATGCCGAGCTTCAGGGATCTGCTACGGCAGGTCAAAGCCGAGATCGACGAAACCACCGCCGAAGAGGTGCGAGAGCGCCTCGAGCGAGGCGAGCCCCTACAGATCGTCGACGTGCGCGAGCCGGACGAGGTCAAGGAGGGAACCCTCCCGGGAGCGATCCCCGTAAGCCGCGCCCACTTCGAAAGCAGGATCGAGGACGCCGTCCCGGACAAGGACGCTCCTACGGTCGTCTACTGCGCGGGCGGAGTGCGGAGCGCGTTCGCGACGCGCACGCTGCGCGAGCTCGGATACACCAACGTCGTCTCGATGGCAGGCGGTTTCGTCCGGTGGAAGGACCTCGGTTTCGACGTGCGGGTCCCGCGCGTACTCACGCCGGAGGAGCGCGATCGCTACAGCCGGCACCTGATCCTGCCGGAGGTAGGGGAAGCCGGGCAGAAGAAGCTGCTGGATGCGCGCGTCCTCGCGATCGGCGCCGGCGGTCTGGGATCGCCTGCACTCCTGTACCTCGCGGCCGCCGGGGTGGGGACGATCGGCATCGTCGATTCCGACGTCGTCGAAGAGAGCAACCTGCAACGACAGGTGATCCACACGACCGGCCGCGTCGGGACCCTGAAGGCCGAGTCGGCGAAGGAAGCCATCCTCGCCATCAACCCGAACGCCCGCGTGAACGTCCATGCCGTTCGTCTCGACGCGTCCAATGCCGAGGGCATCCTCTCCGGCTACGACGTCGTCGTCGACGGCTGCGACAACTTCGACACGCGCTACGTCGTCAACGACACCGCCGTGAAGTTGCGGAAGCCGGTGGTGCACGGCTCGATCTTCCGTTTCGAGGGGATGGCGTCTACCTTCGTGCCGTTCGAGGGACCCTGCTACCGCTGTCTTTATCCGGAGGCGCCGCCGCCCGAGCTGGCGCCCACCTGAAGCGAAGCAGGCGTCCTGGGCGTGCTCCCGGGCATCATCGGTTCACTTCAGGCGAACGAAGCGCTGAAGCTCATAGTCGGCTACGGCGACCCCTTGGTGGGGCGGCTGCTGACGTTCGACGCGCAGATGACCCACTTCGGCGAGGTCAAGGTGAGGCGTGATCCGTCGTGTCCGGTCTGCGGCGAACGAGCCGCGTCTGCGGGCGGCGCGCCGGTCGCAGCGGCGAACTAGCCGCAGGAACAAACACTCTGCAGGCGAATCACTCACCGACGGAGTGATCGGTACGAAAGGGGCGGAGCGTGCGCAAGGTTGGGGCGATCGCGTGCCTCCTGATCGTCGCGGCCCTCCTGCCTGCTGCTCCCGGTCGCGCCGCGAAGCGCGCCGCCTCCGAAGGCGGGGCCCGCGATGCGGTCGTCGTCGCGGTGATCGACTTCAGGTTCTCGCCCTACCACTGGGATTACCTCGCGGACAAGATGCCCCAGCATCTCGACGGCGATCGCGGCAACGACCTTCCGCTCGACCGTCCGCCACACGAGTGGCTCCCCGGCGCGCCGTCGCCGGGCGCCTTCGCCTCCTATAACCGCACGGAGCTGTCGCTCGAGAAGAAGGACCCGAGCGCGGACCTGGCCGCCCTGGGGGCGAAGGACAGCGAGAAGTGGTCGGCGATCCAGCAGAGCACCGACGAGGGTCTCCACTACTACTGGTTCCCCGGGACGAAAGTGATCGGCGCCCTCGACTTCGGCGGCCGGAAGATCCACGGCACGTCGTCGGATCACGGCATGGGAACGTCGAGTGTTTCCGTCGGCAACCTCCATGGAACGTGTCCCGAGTGCCTCCTGGTCTTCATCGACATCAACGGCGCGACCGACGGCGAGCGCGCGATCGAATGGGCGATGAACCAGCCGTGGATCGATGTCATCACCAACTCTTACGGGTTCTCCACGGCGGTCCGCGACCGCATCTACGCCGGGTCCGACACCGACCTGCAGCGCCGCGCGTCCGTCCGGGGTCAGACGATCTTCTTCTCCGCCGGCAACGGCAACGACGGTGCCTTCATCGTGCCGAACACCACCTCGTTCTCGTCGCAGGAGGGCCCGGATTGGATCGTGACCGTCGGCGCCGTCAGCCCCGGCAACCACGCGTCCTACTCGGGCCACGGCCGTCCCGCCGACATCGCCGGCATCGGGAGCGACTATCCGTCCTCCTACACCGCGCGCACGGTTTCGGAGACGGGGCAGACGGGGTTCGGGGGCACGTCGAACGCCACGCCTACGATCGCCGGGCTGTACGCCCGGGCGTTGTACGAGGCGAGGGCTTCTCTCGACGGCCGCAGCCGCATCCAGCGGCGCGGCGTGGTCGCCACCGGCAAGCCGTTCCGGTGCGCCGGCGCCCGGCCGAAGTGTGAGCTCGGGGACGGCAAGCTGACCGTGACAGAGCTCCGCCGCCGCCTGTTCCACGGCGCCGTTCACACCCCCGCCGGCCTCACGCCCGGGCCGCTCGGCGTGGGGCAGCTCCCGCCGGTCGGCGAGGACGAGTTCGTCTCCGAGGGGCACGGCTCGTACTTCGCCCGCGAAGAGGGGAACCCGTGGCTCGAGGAGTTCGACCGGATCCTCGCTCCGATGCAAGGTCGCGCCGAGGCGCTCGAGCGGCCGGAGGGCGAGCGAGAGTGGATGATCGTCGATTCCTACTGCCGCCAGCACCTGTGGGGCTCCTGGGGTGACGGCTACTACGTCGAGGGGAAGACCGAGTTGCCGGGGCCCGACCCGCAGTGGCCGCTGCGTTCCGCGATCGAAGAGGGATGTCCCTTGCTGCCGAGCCAGCGCGACGAGGGTCCTTGATCGAGTTTCACTCCGGGTGAAGGTCGCGGTCCTGGCCGACACCCACACGATGGGGACGTCGCGCCCGCTGCCGCCCGGCGCGTGGCCGCATATCGAGACCGCCGACCACGTCATCCACGCCGGTGACGTATGCGATCCGGCGCTCCTCGACGAGCTGGCCGCGCTCGCGCCGGTGACCGTCGTAGCCGGCAACTGCGACGGGTGGGACGTGCGGGACTGGGGCGCGTCGGATGAGGCCGTCGTCACCTTCGGTGGTATCGAGATCGCGGTCGTGCACGACTCCGGTCCGTCCGCAGCCAGGCGCAGCCGCATGCGCCGTCGCTTCCCGACGGCGCGCGTCGTCGTGTTCGGTCATTCGCACATCCCGATGAACGACGACGACGACGACCTTCTGCTCTTCAACCCGGGAAGCCCGACGTGGAAGAGGCGCGCTCCGGTGACGACCATGGGGCTGTTGTGGGTCGACGGCGATGGCGTCGAAGGCGACGTCTTCCCGGTCTGAGGCTCAGGCCCGATTGACGGCGAAGGGATAGTCGACCAGCGCCACCGACGCATCCGGCGCGCCCGCCTCCTCGAGCGCCTCCTCGAAGGTGACGGTCGTCTCGAAGCCGCAATGCCGCGGGACCTCCGGATCTTCCGCTCCGGCCACGATCACCCGCGCCGCGTGGCGGAGTCGCTTTAACGGATACAGCGCCATGACGGCGTGCACCGGATGGAACGCGTTGCCGTAGCGGTAGCCGTCGATGTAGTCGCGGCGCGCGGCGAACTCCGGCTCGAACCGAGCGCGCGCTTCGTCCGGGTCCTTCGTCTCCGGGAGGATGCGCTCCCACGCCTCCCGGTACGACGGGTGATGCGTTTCGTTCCACCGCATCGGACACGGTGTCGCGAGCACGACCGTGCACCCCGGTTTTCCGAGGGCCTGGATCATGCCGCCCAGGTAGCCGAGTCCGGTCGAGATCAGGTCGAGTATCGGGTTGGTGTGCGAGTAGGCGGCGTACGGGCTCCAGTCGGGGACGCCGTAAGCGACGACGTCCACCGGTTCGTCGAGCAGATCGCGGCGCGCCGGCTGATGCACGCGCATGATCTCGAGCGCTCGGGCGCGGCAGGCACCGGTGGTACCCGACAGCACGCGGTGAACCGAGAAAGGATTGGCGAGCACGGTCTCGATCTTGAAGATGCGCTCTCGACCGAGCTGCTGCTCGACGAGCTCACCCATCTCGTCGAGCATCGCGTGCATCCGGTTCCGGTCCAGCGACATGCTCATGATGTCTGGGGTGTGGTGGTGGTGGATCGAGCGGTAGGAGGAGAGACCGACGCAGACCGACTTCCATCCACCGGAGAAGCCGCGCGTCGTCGAGCAGTTGAGGTAGACGACGAGGTCGGAGTCGACCACCGACCGGTCGAGCACGACGTCCCAACCCGAGCGCGTTCGCCCGAGGTGCACCATGCGCTCCGCGTCCTCCGCGTCGTGGCACCTGATCCGCTCGTGGTGTCGCCGCACGAAGTCGTCGCCGGCGATCCCTGCGATCTCGTCGTGGGTGAACCTGCGGTGGAGCGAGTTGGCACACACCCAGTCGATGCGGTCGTCGGCGACACCGGCGGCCTCGAGCGTCGATGCGATCAACGGCAGTCCCGTCGCCCACACCGGCGCGTAGCAGGGCACCGTCGGATCGTCGAAGGCGACCGTCACGCGTTCCGCACGGCGCGCCGCGGCGGCCAGGGGCGGCAGATCGATGGGATGGTCGAGCGCGGCGCACACCTCCGCTTCGAGATCGTCGACCGCATCGAGCGGCAACGAGAGGCCCGGCGGCACGACGGCGGCCGTCTCGGGCAGCGACACGTCGATCATGCGATCGCCGAAGACGATGCCGTGCGCGCGCGTCACTGCAGGACCCGCTCCATCCACTGGAACGGATCGCGGATCTCCTCGGTCGACGGGAGGTTGTCCGGCGCCTCCCACACCTTCCCCAAGGCAGGCATCCCGCGGAGCTCGACGATCGCGGCGCAGAACGTCTTCCCCGCCGTCCGCAGCCGCGGGTCGACACTCAGGCCGAGCACGGAGTTCAGCATCGTCTTGCCCTCGCTGGGCGACAGATCGCGCCGCGACATGCCCTCGTCGATGATGGTGGTGTCGCCGAGGATCGCGTCGTCGACCTGGGCGGCGACGTGGTCCGCATAGCCGTCGAACACGGCGAGGAAGGCATGGAGCCGGGACAGGGATCGGCGGTGTGGCTCCGTCTCGGCGACGGGAAGCACCGATTCGGTGCCGATGCCCTCCGCCATCGCGGCCGGGCCCCGTTCCTGCAGCTCGGTGAAGCGCCGCTCGACGTCGGCTGCATCGATCTCGATCGCGTCGACCACATCCGTCAGGAGACTCCGTAGGTACGAAGCCAGCCACGCGATCTGCGCGACGAGCAGGGCGCGCGTCACCTCCCGGAGCGCCACCCACCCGATGAGCGTCTCTCGATCGAACGAGTAGGTCCGCGCGACCTCGTCCACGTTGGCGGGGATGACGAACAACGTTCCATCGTCGTCCCGCGGAACCGGCAGGTCGTAGCGCGCCAGCACGTCGCGAGCGAGATGCCCCACGACGGTGCCCGTTTGCATCCCGAGGAGCAGAGGCCCGACCCCGCCGAACGCCTGCTGCAGGCCGGCTCCCCCTTCTTCCTCGGATGCGAGGCGCCCCATCTCGGCGGTCAGGCGCTCTGCGAAACGAGAGAGCAGCCAGTTCCACGCACGCAGGGTCTCGCTCGCCCACCTGGTTCGCGTCATGACGTCGGTGGAAGGCGGCGCATCCGGCGCCAGCCTGGTGTAGCCCGCGACGATCCCGGTGGCGCGGTGTACCGCATCGGCGAACACCCCCGCCGTCTCCGGGTCGGGGGTCGGATCACCTTCGCCGCGCGCCAGCGCGGTCGCCACCTGCTCCGCGATCTCGAGGTTCACCGGCCCCGACGACGACGATAGGAGCCGCTGGATCTCCCGGAACAGCGGGATATCGCCGAAGGGATCCTGCACCATCGCGCAAGTAGAACAGGTCTCCGAGGGGCGAAGTACGCTCGGCGCCATGGGTGCGAAGACGATCGCCGTCACCGGTTGCGCGGGCTACGTAGGCACCCGGTTGGTCGAGCGTCTCTGCGCCGATCCCGCCGTAGAGCGGGTAGTGGGCCTCGACGTGGTTCAGCCGTCTATCTCCCACCCGAAGCTCGTCTTCGACTCGGTCGACGTGCGCAGCGATGCTCTCGGGGCGCGCCTGACGGGCGTCGACGTCGTGGTGCACCTCGCGTTCATCATGGATCCGATCAAGGACGACACGCGGATGCGCGACGTCAACGTGAACGGCAGTCAGAACGTGTTCCGCGCGGCGGGACAGGCCGGCGTTCGCAAGATCGTGTACACGTCGTCGGGGACCGTGTACGGGGCGCATCCCGACAACGAGGTGCCGCTCACCGAATCGTCGCCGCTGCGTGCGAACCTCGATTTCTCCTACGCCGCGCACAAGCTCGAGGTCGAGTACGTGCTGCGGGAGTTCGCCGAGGAGTTCCCCGCCGTGGCGCTCGCGGTGTTCCGCCCGTGTCTCGTCTTCGGACCGAGGATCGACAACGCGTGGTCGCGCCTGCTCGAGATGCCGGTCCTCGTGGGGGTCAGGGGCCACCGGCCGCCGTTCCAGTTCGTGCACGAAGACGACGTCGCCGACGCCCTCGCCTTCGCCGCGTGCGGCGATCTCGAGGGGACCTACAACCTCGGGCCCTCCGACTGGACGACGGCGGACGAGGTGATCGAGATGCTGGGCCGGCGCGTGGTCGACCTGCCGGAGCCTGCGGCCTTCGCGCTGGCCGAGCGCATGTGGGGCGCGGGATTGAGCGACGCGCCGGCCGGGATCCTCCACTACGTGATGTATCCGTGGGTCGTGTCGTCGGACCGCTTGCGCGACGCCGGCTTCACCGTCTCCCGCTCCAGCCGCGAGGCCTTCGAGGAGGCGCTCCCGCAGATCCGGGCCCACGTCAGGATCGGCCGCTCGCGGGTGCGGAAAGGCGATCTCCTCAAGGGAGCGGCCGCCGGGGCCGGGCTCCTCGGAGCCGCCCTGTCGCTGCGGGCGGTCCGCCGGCGCCGGTCGCTCGCCCGGGTCTAGATCGGGCCGAACCGAGTGCCGGGAACGGC
>DATLFS010000113.1:0-14651 GCA_035540935.1 Actinomycetota bacterium | reverse complement strand
TCGAGGGGGACGCCGATCCACGATCCGAAAGGGGTTCCCGGGACACGAGCTGCAATCGCGTGCGAGTCGAATCGCAACACCTCTCTGCGCTCGCAGACCTCGTCCGCCAGCGGAGCCGTGGCTTCCGTCCAGGTGGTGGCTGCCACGGCGGCGTCTCCGTCGGCCGCTATGCGCAGCAAGGGCTCGACCGATTCGGGTCGCGCGATCCGTACCAAAGAGGTCGGCGCGCCGAGCAGCGAGCGCGCCGACTCACCCGCCAGCGCGAGGACCGACTCGAGTGTCGACGCAGCGTTGATCTCGTGCGCGACGTCCGCCAGGCCGCTGAGGCTTGCAGCGAGCGCCTCCGCCCGACGACGATTCTCGACCTTCTCCGAGACCTCGTAGGCGAACGACAGGATGCTGTTCACCCGGCCCTGCGCGTCCCGCATCGGGAGGAGCGCAAGGTCGAAGTGTCTCAGCCGAGACCCGCCATCGCTCTCCAAGATCACCGGTGATTCCGTTCCGTAGAAGGGCTCACCCGTTGCGTAGATCTGCTCGAACAGATCGATGTACCCCTGCGATTCGACCTCTGGAACGAGCTCTCGCAGCGGGCGCCCCAATTCCACCGTGCGACCCAGGATCTCCAGCGCCGGCGGGTTGGCGAAGCGGAGCCGGTGCTCGGGTCCGTCGTAGATGGCGACCGCGGCCGGAAGGCTCATCAACACCTCTGTGAGGCGCGACGCCTCCACGTCGGCACGCGCCAACGCGAAGTTGCGGTCGCGCACGGCGTCTTCGAGCTGCGCCGCCTTCTCCAGCGCCACCCGCTCGTGCACCTCGAGGAGCTGCTCGAGGGCCGCAACCTGAGCGCGCAGGTCCCGCGTCTCGCTCATGTGGCGGCCCTCTGCGCAAAGACGCGAACAGAGGAGAGCGGCAGGATCGCGACCTTGACGCTCAGCGACAGCGTCCGAAAGAGTTCCGCGACCCCGCGAGAGATCGAATCCCGGCTGAAGATGATGACGGTAAAGAAGTCGCTGCTCGGCAACATCCCGCCGAACCCGACGACGGATCGGACCCCATGGCTCTCTACGAAGTCCTGATCCGGGACGTAAGGGCTTCCGCGGGCGTCTTCCACATGGAAGACGTTGTAGGCACGCTGCTCCAACTCGACGATGACGTTCGGATCAGGCGCCACGACGGCCTCGATCGCGAGGCCGAACTGCGTGATCAGCTGCGCGATCATCGGCGACTGTTCCACGACCTCGCGACCGGGAAGCGGGATCGCCCGGTGTCGTTCCGATGCATCCGGCGAGTTCCACGCGTCGACTGTGCCGCGCGTCGCGAGCAGCGTCAGGCACTTCGTCTCGGGATTCAGCTCGTGCCCGCCCGACCGGTCAACCACGAATCTCTTCACGTCTTCCGGCAGGTCGCCAAACGCATGCGTCTTGTAGAAGCGGACGAGGACGGCGCTCCTCTCGCCGGTATCGGCCGAGCGAAACAGATCGAAGAGGTGGTCGACCGTGCGGCGCGCCACCTCCTCCACCGAGGTCGCGTCGGCGCCGAGCTGCCGCAGCGTCGCCTGACACTGGATCATGTCGCTCAGCGAGAACGCGTCTAGAGAGGGCACGGGATCACCGCGTCTCCGCGACCGGCTCGACCGGCTCGATCATCCACGACCTCCGTTCCGACCGACGAGCGAGCCGGCCATGTATACCCGCGGACCTGCTGCCGTTACATCCCGGCGCGGAAGGCGTCGGTCACGGAGGGAGTCTCCGGTTCGTCCTTCTCCTCGGGACGCGCCGGGTCGTCGGACTCGTTCTCCATCTTCGAGATCTCTTCGTCCCGGGTCTCCTCCGGGATCTCTTCCTTCGGGTCGGTCACTACTTGAGCGTCGTGACCTTGATGAAGGAAGAAGAAGGAGACTGCGTCTTCACGACGCCGTGACCGACGGAGTTGCCGTGGATCCACGTGACGAGCTCCAGCTTGTCGAACACGACGCCCTTGTGAGCCTCCACGATCGGAAACTCGACATCGGTCTTGTGCGTCTGGCCCGGCAGTACCTGGAAACGGTCGACCTGGGTTGCGAGCTCGATCTTCTCCTCGCCGATGTACCCGTTCATCGTGAGCTCAAGGATGACCTCGCCCACACTCACCGGAGCCGGTGAGCAGGGCTGGCCGGTCACGACGCAGGTCGGACCCGAGGTGTAGATCTCACCGGTGATGGGCTTGGAGGTGTCGAGGACTACGGAGCCGCCGTCGATCGTGTCCCAGTAACGGCTCTGCGCTTCCCGGTCCGACACACCGGCGGCGCTGTTGATGTCGTTGCGGATACCGGACGCCGTGTACCAGCACTCGACGGCGTCGTCGGCGTCGGTGATCGTGAGGTAGTCAAAGTTGGTATCCGCCGTCGAGCACCCGGTGCTACCGAGGAAGTAGTCGAGTTCTACCGACACAGGTGCCGGCTTCTTCTTCTTCTTTTTCTTCTTCTTGGCGTCGGCTGGTGCGATGCCCATAGCGCCTACAAGGGCGAAAGCCACCAGCAGTGCGACCGTTCGATAGCCGCGGGTCGAGATAGTCATCCTGGTCCCCCTAGTCGGTCGGTTCCCGCAAAGGTTTCGCTACGAACCGTCCGATTCCTCCGCCTCGTCTCCCCGCTCGCGGTGCCTCCTCCAGAGCCGGTGAAACAGGAAGCCGACCGCGATGACGGCCAGAAGGACCCATCCCGAGCGGGAAAGGATCCGGTCGAGGGTCTCCACCTGCGCCCGCAGGACGTAGCCGAGCGTCGTCACCGCCACCGACCAGAGCGCGATCCCCGGGACGGCGACGAGCAGGAACCGCCGGAGCGGCATGCCGCTCATCCCCGCGGTGAAAGGGAGGAAGGTGCCGACGACCGCCACGTAGCGGCCCAGAAGGACGGCGCGCCGACCACGTTCGCGGAAATAGCGCTCCGTCTTCTCGAGCCCCGCCTCCAGGCGCCGCCGAAAGGGAAGTCGCTCGACGATCTGCTTGCCGTACCTACGACCCAGGAAGAAGCTGAACCCCTCACCCGCCCATCCTGCGATGGCTCCGGCGATCATCACGCCCGGAAGCCACAGCTCGCCTCGCCCCGCGTACACGCCGGCTACCGCCAGCACCACGTCTCCCGGAGCTACAAGTCCCACGAACGCGCCGCGGTCGAGGCTGACCAGCACGAGCACGGTGACGTAGCCGGCGACGCCGGCGAAGAGAGGACGGGCGAGGTCTAGAAGCGTCTCGATCACGTCGGTCGCCGCTCAACGCGGCTCGTCGTCGCCCTCCTCGAGCGGGCGGCGATCGCCCGGTGCCTTGTCCCGCAGGTACCTCTCGATCTCGCTCGCCAGCTCCTCGCCCGACACGACCGTCTGCTGCGCCTGCATCGCCTCGAGGGCGCGGATGTGCTCCTGCACCTCCGGCTGTGCCGCCACCGCCTCGTCGAGCGTCTTGCGGTGCGTCTCGGCCTCCTGCTCGACGTCGTCCAGCACGAGGTCGACGCCGAGATGCGTCGAGAAGCGGCGGAGGAGCGCCACGAGGCCCGCGGGATAGGTCCCGCTCACGTAGTGCGGGACCTGGATGAAGAACCCGACCGTAGGGATCTCGCGTGCCGCCACGTGCTGGTCGACGATGCTCACCGCCGCGGCCGGAACACGCAGCAATCCATCCGGAGGGGTGGAGCCACCCTCGAGCAGACCCGGGCGTGACTCGGTCGTCATCACCGGCGGGGGAAGCGTGTGGGGAACCGGCCCGGGCACCGATCCGAAAGTGATGAGCTGCCGGACGCCGAGGCGCGCCGCCAGGTCGGCGACGCCGCCGGCGAAGCGCCGCCAGGCCAGATCCGGCTCCTGTCCGGTGAGCACGACGACGTCGCGCCCGTCCACCACTACGTGGGTGAGGAGGACCCGGGGCCAGACGGTCTTGCGCATGACGCCGTCGACGATGTCGAGGATCGGGCGCTGCGAGCGGTAGTCGAACAAGAGGTCGGGATCGAAGGACGCGATCACCTCGCCGCCGTCGGCCAAGCGCCCCGCCGCGCCGGTGCCGACACCGGCCGCATCCACCCAGCCGGCGAGGGCCGAGACCATCACCGGCCCCTCGAGGGCCGGCTCTTTCGTCAACTCGTAGACCATCGGGCGCACGTTACACCGGGGTGGAGGAGCCTCCGGAGCGGGAAGGTGCAGCGGCACGGAGCAGTTGACCACTCGTACGGAGGCGCCCAGGATGGGCTGCGGCGCTCGCACGAGAGGGGATCCATGACCGCCAGGCGCTGGACGCTGGTCGCCGTCATCTTCGGCTCCGCGTCGGTCTTCCTCGAATCATCCGTCACCGCCATCGCGCTGCCCCAGATCGGGCGCGATCTCTCCAGCAGGTGGCTCGGCACGCTCGAGGGGCAGTCGTACGTCTACTACGCGTACCTGTTGGCCCTCAGCTCGCTGCTGATCCTGGCGGGCTCACTCGCCGACCACCACGGGCGGCGGCGGATGTTCCTGGTGGGGTTGATCGGGTTCGCCGCGACCTCCGCCCTCTGCGGACTCGCACCGAACATGGAGCTCCTGGTGGCCGCGCGCATCCTGCAGGGGGCGTCCGGGGCGATCCTCGTTCCGGGCTCGCTGTCGATCATCACCGCGAGCTTCAGCGGAGAGCAACAAGGTCGCGCCTTTGGGATCTGGGCGGGCGCCTCCGCAGGAACGACGATCCTCGGTCCGGTAGTCGGCGGCATCCTCGTGACCTACGTCTCGTGGCGTGCCGTCTTCTTCATAACCATCCCGCTCATCGCCGTGGCTACGTGGGCGACGATCAAGCACGTCCCTGAGACGCGCGATGAGGAGGCCTCCGGTCGCTTCGACGTACCCGGCGCCGTCATCGTCGCGCTGGCGGTCGGAGGCCTCACCTTCGGAGCGATCCGCGGCCAGGCCCAGGAATGGAGCGGCGTCCTTCCGTACATATCGCTTGCGATCGGCGCCTCCGCCGCGATCGCGTTCCCCTTCATGATGCGGAAGAGCGAGAGCCCGACCGTCCCGCTCGACCTCTTCCGCTCCCGCAACTTCACCGTCGCCAACATCTCGACGTTGCTGGTCTACGGCGCGATCTACGTCGTGGTTCAGTTCGTCGCGCTCTTCTCGGTGAACGTGCTCGGCTACACGGAGGTCGGCTACGGCATCGCGACGATCCCCATGAGCATCTTCCTCGCGCTCTTCTCCGCGCGGTTCGGGGTCCTCGGGGACCGCTACGGGCCGCGCATCTTCATGACGCTGGGACCCGGGTTGATGGGGCTGGGCCTGCTGTGGCTCACGCGGATCCCCGCCGCCAGCCGCCCGTGGCAGGCGGATGTCTCGCGCCCCGCATCTCTGGTGCCGCCGTCGGATTACGTGACCGACTTCCTGCCGGCGATGGTGTTGTTCGGTCTCGGCTTGATGGTGATGGTCGCGCCGCTTACCGCGACCGTGATGCGGTCCGTCCCCGTGCGCCATTCGGGGGTCGCGTCGGCGTTCAACAACGCGATCTCACGCGTCGGCCCGCAACTAGGCGGCGCGCTGATCTTCATCGCCGTGTCGGCAACCTTCTACTCGGCGCTGGCCGGCGAAGTGCCGCGGCTGGACGTCGACGCTCCCGCCGTTCGCGAGGAGATAAGCCCGCTCAACCCGCCGGCCACGGACTCGGGGCGCGTCCGGCAAGCGGCGGCGAACGCGTCGACGAAATCGTTCCACGTGGCCATGGCGATCGCCGCCGCGATGTGTTTCGCCGGCGCGGCCGTGAACGGGTTGGGCGTAGCAAATCCGGAGGCGCGGCGGGAGGACACTCCGGTTGCTTCGGAAGCGGCGTCATGAGCAGCACCGGCCGGACCCTCACCTTCCTCTTCACCGACATCGAGGGCTCGACGAAACTGCTGCGCTCGACCGGTGACGCCTACGGCGAGATCGTGGCCGATCACCACCGCATCCTCCGCGACGCGATCGCGCGCGGAGGCGGGACCGAGGTCGGCACCGAGGGAGATGCTTTCTTCGCCGTCTTCGAGAGCGCTCCCGGCGCGGTGCTGGCGGCGGCATCCGCGCAGAAGGAGTTGCAGGGGCACGCGTGGCCCGGTGGCCTCGAGCCGAAGGTGCGGATGGGATTGCACACGGGAGAGGCACTTGCCGTGGGCGACAACTACGGCGGGATCGACGTCCACCGGGCCGCGCGGATAGCCGGTTCCGCTCACGGTGGGCAGGTCGTCCTGTCCGACGCTACGCGCATCCTCACGAAAGACGCTCTGCCGGAAGGTGTCACGTTCGTCGATCTCGGCGCTCATCGCCTCAAGGACATCGAGCGGCCGGAGCATCTGTTCCAACTAGCGATAGAAGGACTGCCGAGCGGCTTTCCGCCGCTCAAGTCGCTCGACGCGCGACCGAACAACCTCCCGCACGTCCTCGGCCGCTTCGTGCCGCGGAACAAAGAGGTCGGTGACGTCGTAGATCTGCTGCGCGGTCGGCGACTGGTGACGCTGACGGGCCCGGGTGGCACGGGAAAGACGCGCCTCGCGATCGAGATCGGCCACACGCTCCTCGAGGAGTTCCCCGACGGCGTCTTCTTCGTGCCGCTCGCGGCCTTGTCCGACCCCGCGCTCGTAGTCCCCGCGGTCGCCGAGGCCCTGAACGTGCGGGAACAGGGGACGCGCCCGGTGCACGACGTTCTGCTGGAGTATCTGCAGGCGAAAGATCTGCTCTTGATCCTCGACAACTTCGAGCAGATATCGGGCGCCGCCGCGGATGTCGCGGACGTTCTGGCGGGCGCGCCTCGGCTGAAGGTCCTCGTCACGAGCAGGTCGCCGCTGAGGATCTACGGCGAGCAGGAGTACGCCGTTCCGACCATGCAGGTCGCCGAGCCTTCCACTGGTCCCTCCTACGAGGAGATAGCGGCCTCGCAGGCAGCGCTGCTGTTCGTGGAGAGGGCGCGAGCGGTCGATCCCTCTTTCATGCTGACCCGCGAGAACGCGCCCGCGGTCGCCGCCATCTGTGCACGCCTAGACGGACTGCCGCTCGCGATCGAGCTCGCGGCGGCGCGCGTTCGTCTCTTCGACCCGGCCGATCTCGCCGGGAGGTTGGAGCGCAGCGTTTCGTTCCTCACGAGCGGAGCGCGCGATCTACCGTCGCGTCAGCGCACGCTGCGAGGAGCGATCGCGTGGAGCTACGACCTGCTCGACGAGCCCGCACAGGCGTTCTTCGCGCGGCTGGGCGTCTTCGCCGGCGGCTGGAACATCGACGCGCTCGACACCGTGACGGACTCGGACGCCCTCGGCGTCGACGTCCTCGACGAGCTGGAGGCGCTGGTCGAGGGGAACCTGGTGAGACGCGTCCCGGTCGAGTCCGGCGGCATCGGCTTCAGGATGCTGCAGACGATCCGGGATTTCGCGCTCGACCAACTGGAGGCTCGGGGTGAACTCGACTCCACCCGCAAACGCCATGCCGCGTTCTATCTCGCCCTGGCGGAGAAGGCCGAACCAGAGCTCACCCGAGCAACGCGGTGGACGGAGCGGCTGTCGGCAGAGCACGACAACGTTCGGGCCGCGCTCAACTGGTATCTGAGCCGAGGGGAGACCTCGTCCGGCCTCCGGCTTGCCTCCTCGCTGTGGCGGTTCTGGCAGGTGCGCAGCCATCTGGGCGAGGCAGACACGTGGCTGACGCGCTTCCTCGACCGGCACGAGGAGCACGACGCGGCGCGGGCCAAGGCGCTCGCAGCAGTGGGCAGCATCGCCTACTGGCGGAACGATTTCGAGCGCTGCGCGCGCTACTACGGCGAAGCTCTTGACGCCTACCGGGAGCTCGGCGACGACGCCGGGATCGCGGAATCGCTTTACAACATCGCCTTCGTCGGCCTCATCGAAGGAAGACTGGACGAGGCGCGCGGGCGCTTCGAGGAAAGCCGCCATCTCTACCGGAAGCATGTCGACGAGCGCGGGCTCGCCGGCGTGACATGGGGCCTTGCGATGGTGGCCTTCATCCAGGGCGACCTGGCGGCGGCGCGGCACCTGGCCCAAGATGCGCACCGTCTCTACACGACGCTCGACGATTGGTTCGGACGAGCCCTGACCGAGCACATCTTCGTCCACCTCGCGAAGAAGGAGGGGCGCTACGACGAGGCGGTCGCGGCCATCCTCGAGCAGATGGAGAGATCCTTCGCCGGCGGCGATCTGCTCACGCTGCTGTCGGCGGCGGAATCACTGGCCGACATCGAGGTGAAACGAGGAGGTCATCGGCGCGCCGTGACGATCGCCGCGGCGGCCGCGTCGTTGCGGCGGGACGCAGGTGGCGGCGCGCCTCCGCCGTTGATGCTGACCGAGGGTGACGTGAGGGAGCGGGCCGCTCCACACCTCTCGGCGACCGACCTCGAGGAGGCATGGCGGGAGGGCGAGGCCATGGCGCTCGATGAGTTGGTCGCGTTCATGAGCAAGGGCAGTGCCTAAGGAAGGAGCGGTCGTACGAGCGTCCCGAGCTGCGCCCGATGCTCGGGCGTCTCGAAGTCGTGGAACGGCGCCGGATCGAGGACGTGCTCCGTCACGCGTCCGTCTCTCCGCACATACACCGCCGGGTACAGGTCGCCCTTTCCGTTGTTCTCGATCGTGATCGCGACCGCGTCGTCACCCGGAGCATCGACGAACGCCGCCAGGGGCTCACATCCGCCGAGCACGAGCGAGGCCCCGCGGCGTTCGATCACGCGACACAGGTAAGACGGTTGATGCCACAGCTCCGGCGCTTTCGTCACCCAGCGCAAGAGGTTGTCGACGACCGCAGCGGGAGCGATCTCTTGATCGTCCGCCGGCATCCCGAGCCGCTCCCGCGCGATGTAACGGCACATGACGCCGGCGTTGTAGCGGAAGCCGTGGACCGCGGCGGAGTTCCCGGGGATGCCGTACTTCTTGAGCCCGCCGAACCCCTGGGTGATCGATCCCGCGAAGAAGATGTTCGGCGCCGAGGGGCTCTCCCAGTAGGGCGTCTGCGCCGGGAGCCGCCCCTGGTTGAAGGTGGCGACCTCGCATCCGGAGAGCACGCTGAAGGGTGCCTGGAACCCCGTTGCCGCGATGACCTCGTCGGCGTCGAGGACCAGGTTCCCGCCGTGCGTGGTCCCGCGGGCGTGCACGCGATAGCCGCCGTCGCCGCGCTCGACCCTCTCGATCGCGACGTCGAGCACGACGTTGCCACCGGCCAGCACATGGTCCTCGTAAGGCTGCGCGTAGCGCGCCCGGGCGCCCACGAGCGAACGCTCGGTCACCGACAGCGTCGCCGGACGCGGCGACGCGAGGAGGATCTGTCGCGCCCACGGAAGCAACCCGTCGGCGAGCTCGAATCCTGAGTTGCGCTTGCCGATGATGACGACCCGCTTCCCCGCGTACTCGCGCGCGGGTCGGGCTTCGACGTAGTGAGGGACATCTTCGAAGCCCGGGATCGCCGGCTTCCACGGCTGGGTCGCGCCGATGGCGAAGATCGCGATCCGGCACTTGTAGTCGCCGTCACTCGTCTCGAGCACGATGTCGCCGTCGTCGCGGCGAGTCCCCGTGAGACGGCAGCCGTAGCGGAGGGGCAGGCTCGTCTTCTGGACGAACGATACGATCCCCGCCTCCATCTCTGAGCGAGCCGGGAAATACGAAGACCCGTCCATCAATCCCGCAACGAGCGCGCGGTGCTCTGGCTCCTCCGCGATCAAGCTGTTCCAGTCGTAGCGTTCGTAGGCTTCCGTCCCGCGCTCTTCCAGCGCGTACGGCTTCGTCCATGAGATGAGCCGTTGGTAGACGGGGAAGCGCTGGAACATGCCCCCCGGGCGCTCGTCGGCCGACAGATGCGCGTAGCCGATGCCCATCCGGCGCAGCCAGTAAGCGACCTGCACCCCTCCGGGGCCGCTCCCCACCACGACCACCGGATAGGACCCCGGTGGGTGGGGCTTCACGCCTGCCACTGGTTCGACGCGCGCAGCCGCCTCAGCTCCGCCTGGAGCATCCGCAAGGAGATCGACGGGTAGTCGAGGAGCACGTCTTGTAGGTGCGGCCCGGCAAGCGTGGCGCAGCGTAGGGCGCTCGCAGCCGTGACGTCCGCAGCAGGCGGTTCCTCAAGCAGGACCGACAGCTCGCCGAAGAAGTCCCCCCGACCGAGGCGCGCCCGCTCGCGCCCGTCGACCGACACGACGGCTTCACCCTCGAGGATCACGTAGAACCCCGCACCCCCGAAGCCCTGACGCACGACGCGCTGCCCCGCCGCGAACCATTCCTCCTCGAAGGTGTGGGCCAGCGCCTCGAGGCGGTGACGGGGAAGGTCGGCGAACAAGGCAAAGCCCGCGAACGTGTCGGCAAGGTCGACCCCCGTCACGCGCTCCTCCCGCGTCGTTACGTCTGCCCGCTCTGCTACTGTGACAGCCTACCGGCGAAGCACCCATCGCGGCCACGCGCGACCCGAGGAGGACGGCCCATGTCGGACGGTGACGACCGGCTCTCTCCGCTGCGGTCGATCCCCTTGTTCGGCGACCTCGACGACGACGCGCTCGGCAGGATCCTCGAGGTCGCGACTCCATTCGAGGTCCATCGCGGCCACGTTTTGATCCAACCCAACCAGGCGGGTGAGGGCATGTTCGTCATCGAGCGCGGGCGGGTGACGGTCGAGCTGCCGTCGGGTCCCGTCGAGGTGGGCGCGGGTGAGTTCGTCGGCGAACTCGCGCTGCTCGACGAGAACGCCGTTCACACGGGGCGCGTCCTCGCCGCCGAAGAGGTTCACGGACTCGCCATCAGGCGCGACGACTTCGAAACGCTCCTGGAGTCACAGCCGAAGATAGCCCTCGCGATGCTCCGGGTGCTGGCGCGCCGCCTGGCGCAGTCGGTGCGACGCTAGACACTCACGGCGCGCCGAGGTGCTCCAGCAGGAGCTCGCCGACGGCGGCCGCGTGCCGCTCGGGGAGCCAATGTCCGGCGCCGTGGATCACCTCGAGGCGGTACGGAGCGCGTACCAGGCCGGCGGTCAGCTCGAACGCTTTGGGGTCCACCGACGGATCCCGATCGCCCCGCACCACGAGGACCGGCACCTCCGCGGGCCGAGCCGTCCAGCGAGCCTGACTTGTGAAGAGGGCGCGGTACCAGTTGAGCGCGGTGCGCATCGCTTCGGGTGAGCCGAGCCGCTCTGCGTAGCGCTCCGCGTGCCGATCGGGGACTCCCACTCCGTTCAAGAGGCTCCGGAGCAGCCGCCCGCCGCGCGCTCCGAGCACTCTCTCGGCGACTCCCGGCAGCGCGAAGAATCCGATATAGGTCGAGCGGAGCGCCTGCAACGAGGTTGTAACGGCGCGCCGGTACGCCTCGGGATGCGGGATCGACAACGACGTGAGAGTCAGCACGCGCTCCGGATCCGCGCCGGCCACCACCCACGCGACGACCGCGCCCCAGTCGTGCCCGACGAGGTGGAAGCGTTCGAGCCCCTCGTGATCCGCAAGCGCCAGCACGTCGCGTCGGAGCTCGTCGAAGACGTACGCGGCGGCGCTGGGCGGTCGCGCGCGGGCGGAGTAACCGCGCTGGAACGGAGCGAAGGTGCGGAAGCCACGTTGGACGAGCCGCGGAACGATCTCGTCCCATGCGAACGCGTCCTGGGGGAATCCGTGCAGGAGGATCACGGGCGCGCCGTCGTCGAGTCCCTCTTTCCAGACCTCGAAACGTAGGGAGCCGCGGTCGAAGGTCGAGATGGTCATGAGGAAGACCCTTCCCGAGACTTCGGAGGCGATGCGGGCTCGTTTCCCTCGCCCTGCTGCGGGTAAGCCGAAGGCGGACGTCCGCCGAACGAGGAGAACGTCATGCCCGACGAGAAAGAGATCAAGTACCGGGACGAATCCGGGAAAGAGGTCACCGAGAAGGTCGACGCCGAGACGCTCGACGAGAAGATGGACGAGGCGGAAGCGGTTTACGGCGTCGAGGGCGAAGACAAGCGTCGCGCCGCGTACCTCGCCCAGGATTCCGACGATCGTCCGGACGAGGAGATCACGGGCGAGCGCGGCGCCTAAACCGTTCACGAGATCAGCGCAGACGAGAAAGAGGAGGCCCGGAGGCCTCCTCTTTCAGTGTGAAGCGATCGTTACGAGATGGGAGTCACGTTGACCGCCTCGGGACCCTTCTGTCCCTGACGAGCCTCGAACTCCACCCGTGCTCCCTCTTGAAGGGTCTTGTACCCCTCAACCGAGATGTTGGAAAAATGAACGAAGAGATCCTTCGCGCCATCCTCCGGGGTGATGAAGCCAAATCCCTTGGCTTCGTTGAACCACTTGACTGTACCGGTTGCCACTGCCTACACCTCCTTGCACTTGCTCAGGAACGAGCTTTGGGAGGCAGGGCCGACCAAATTCCGTTCACGCACTTGTTGCATTCACTCTAACCTGCGCCGGCGGGTTTGCATTCCCGACTCAGTCGGGGGCGGTTCCGGTCACCAGCAGGCGCCGCAGAAGACCTTCTTCGATGGCGGCGATCATGCCGCGGCGGTCGGCCCGGCGCTCCTCCAGTTCGTCGCCGAGGACCTCCCGAAGCGAGGCCTCGTGGTCGTTGAACTCACGGTCCCACGCCCTGGCCACGTCGCCGAATGCATGCGTCACGTCGACCGTCTCGACCTCACGGAACCGCGCCGCCTCCATCAGCTCGTCGAGCGGCCGCGAAACGGCAGCCGCCCGCGGACCGAGCCGGACGGCGCGCCGATGCTCCTTCTTGGAGAGGCCGGGCGCCGGGGTGATCGTGTAGAAGGCCATCCGTCCGTCGGGCTTCAGCATCCTTCTGCAGGCTCTCAGCACGGAGAGCTTGGGGCGCAGTCAACAGAGGACGTCTGTGTGGACGATCGCGTCGAACGCGTCGTCCCGGAAAGGAAGCCGCGAGCCGGAGCCGACCACCGCCCGCGCGGCCACCCCCTCATGCCGCGCCCGCTCGATCGCGAGCGTCAGGCCCTCTGCCGGAAGATCGACGAGCGTGACCGAGCACCCGGTCTTGTGGGCGAGATAGAGGCCCGGCCAGCCGCGTCCCGAGCCGATGTCGAGGAGTGAACCGCCCGGCGCGAGTCTCAAGTGGCCGGCGAGATCGTCCGCCTGCGCCCTCGTCGTGAACCCATTCGCCCCCCATACGTCGCCGATCACGCGCTGCTCGATCAGATCCATGATGTCCCCGCGCTCGGTCGCATAGCGGAGGGAGAACTCCTCCTTCGCCTCCCGCTCGTCTCTGCTCGTCACCATCCCTCCGTCCGATAGCCGTCGTCGCCGCGACGTTATCTTGCTGCGGATGAGCGACCTCGTCTCGATCGACCGGCGCTTCCGCGGACCGCCCGACAGCGCTAACGGTGGTTACGCGGCCGGGGCCGTGGCGGCCCACGTCGGCGGTGCCGCGGAGATAACGCTGCGCCTTCCCCCGCCGCTCGAGACACCGCTCGAGGTCCGGCGCGACACGGGGCGGATCACCCTGACCGACGGTCCGCGCCTCGTCGCCGAGGGAACCGCGGGCGCGACGGAGATAGCGGTCCGCGATCCGGTAGACCTCGCGGTCGCGGAAGAGTCGGCGCGGGGCTATATCGGGTTCGATGGACAGACCTTCATGGAGTGCTTCGTATGCGGGCCCGATCGGGCACGGGGCGACGGGCTGCGCATCTTCGCCGGCGGCGTCGAGGGAACCGACTTGGTCGCCGCGCCGTGGAACACCGATCGTTCGCTCGCCGACGCCCAGGGCGACGTCGACCCGATCTACCTGTGGTCGGCGCTCGACTGCCCCACCTACTTCGCCGGGGTCCGCGCCTACGGGCCCCGCCGGTCGCTCCTCGGCAGGATCGGCGGGCGTATCGTCGGAAGCGCCCCCTGCGGCGAGCCGCTCGTGGTGATGGCGTGGCCGATCGGGGAAGAGGGGAGGAAGACCGTCTCGGCGTCGGCGATCTACACCGGCGACGGGCGGCTGTTGGCCGGAGCCGTCGCGACCTGGATCACGCTCAAAGACTGAGAGAGGGGTCATGGAGGACACGAAGAGGACCGCCCACGGGACGCATCTCTCGTACTGGCTCGACTCGAGCACCGGCCGCGAGTTTCCTCCTCTGACGTCGGACCTCGACGTCGAGGTGCTGGTCGTCGGCGGCGGGATCGTCGGCGTCACCTGCGCGCGGCTCCTGGCGGATCGCGGCGTCGAGGTCGCGGTGATGGACATGCAGCGCGTCGCCGGCGGCGTCACCGGGTTCAGCACCGCAAAGCTGTCGGCCGCGCAAGGCATCGTCTACCGCGAGCTCCGCCAGAAGCACGGGGCCGAGACCGCGAGCGCGTACGCCGCGGCCAACCAGGAGGCGATCGAGCAGATCGCGTCTTGGGTCGAGACCGACGGGATCGAGTGCGATTTCCGGCGCGCCGCTCACGTGGTGTACGGGACCGGGCCGGAGGACGCGTCGCAACTGCAGGAGGAGACGCGGGCCGCGGAGGAGGCCGGGTTGCCCGCGAAATTCGTCACCGAGACGGAGCTGCCGTTCGCGGTGTCGGGCGCGCTGCGAGTTCCGAACCAGGCGCAGTTCCATCCGGTCCGGTACGTCGATCACCTGGCGCGCGACCTAGCCAACAGGGGCGTAGCCGTGCATCAGCAGACGCGCGCCCTCTCGGTGGACGACGGCGAGCGCATCGAGGTGGACACGACCGGGGGCACCGTGCGCTGCCGGTACCTG
>DATLFS010000112.1:0-28702 GCA_035540935.1 Actinomycetota bacterium | reverse complement strand
GTATCAGGGATGGCGCGTCGTGATGCTGGTGGCAGGTCTGGAGGTTCGGATCCTGACCCTCGACGGCGCCCCGCTGCGTAACCTCATCCTCGATCCGACGAAGGACTACCAACCGGTTGGCTGAGACCGCCGCAACTGTCTACGATGTCTCGCGACATCTGTCTCCGATGTCTCGCGACATCACACGGCGCGCCCGGCAGGATTCGAACCTGCGACCAATGGATTAGAAGTCCATCGCTCTGTCCAGACTGAGCTACGGGCGCAGCCCGAAGAGTCTACGCGGTGCGATGGCGGCAGGGCGTATCAGTCGAGCTCGGCGAAGGCCTCGGCTTTGGCCGTCTCACCCGCTACGACGAGAACATCCCCTTCGCCGACCACGGTATCGGGCGTGGCATACGTGAAGCTCGCCCCTTTCGGCTTGATGCACACGACCGTCACGCCGAAGCGCTTGCGGAGCGCGGTGTCGCCGAGGCGCTTGTCCCACAACTCCTTGGGGGCCGACGTCTCGACGAGCGCGAAGCCCTCATCGAGCTCGACATAGTCGATCATGGTGCCCGTCACGACGTGCGCCAGCCGCTCACCCATGTCGTGCTCGGGGAAGACGACGTGGTCCGCGCCGATGCGAGCAAGGATGCGGCCGTGAGAGCGCGTCAGGGCCTTCGACCAGATCTCGTCCACGCCCAAGTCGGAAAGAGCCGCGGTCGCGAGGATGCTCGCCTCCATGTCGGCTCCGATCGCCACCACGGCGCGCCGGAACTCCCGTGCTCCGAGCTGTTCCAGCGTCTCCTCATCCGTCCCATCGCCCTCGACCACATGCGTGATGCGGTTCGAGAACTCCTGCACGATGCGCGGGTTCTGGTCTACGCCCAGCACCTCGCGGCCGAGTTGTTCGAGGGTGAGTGCGACGGCGCGCCCGAAGCGTCCGAGACCGATGACGAGAACGGCGCCGTCGCGTGCTTTAGCCAACGATCGGCTGCTCCTCCGGTAGGCGATATCTCCGCCCTCGCTCCTTCAGCGCGAGAGCGGTAGCGAGTGTAATGGGCCCCAATCGCCCCACGAACATCAACACGACCGCCACGGCGCGTCCGGCGACCGAAAGATCCGCGGTGACGCCGGTCGAGAGGCCGACCGTTCCGAACGCGGAGAACGCTTCGAACAATGCCTTCGGTAGCGGGAGCGGGTCGATCGACATGAGAGCGAGGGTGCCCGCGACGACTGCGCCGATCGCGAGGAGTGCAACGGTCAGGGCTTGCCGCTGCGTCGTATCCGGCACGCGCCGCGACCCGATGTTGACGTTCGGTTCTCCCTGGGCTTCCGCCCACATCATGTAACCGAGCAACGCGAACGTTGTGACCTTGATGCCGCCGGCGGTTCCCGCGCTTCCTCCGCCGATGAACATGAAGACGCACGTGAGGAGCCACGACGTCTCCTCCATCTCACCGACGTCGAAGACGTTGAAGCCCGCGGTGCGGGTCGCCACCGAGTGGAAGAAGCTCGGCAGTAACTTTCCTTTCGTGGTGAAGTCGCCGATCGTCTCGCTGTTCGTCCACTCGAAGAATCCGAAGCCCAAGGTCCCGGCGGCGAGCAAGAGGAGGGTCATCCCTACGGTGAGCTTCGTGTGGACGGTCCAGCGCCTCGGCCGCAGCGGAACGCGCCGGAGCTCTGCCAGCACGGGGAAGCCGATCCCGCCCGCGATGATCGTTACCGCGACGGGAAGCAGCACCCACGCATCCGATACGAAACCTTCGAGGTTGTCGCGGTACAGCGCGAAGCCGGCGTTGTTGAACGACGAGATGGAATGGAAGAGGGCTTCGTACGCCGCGCGCCCGGTGGAGGTGGCATAGGTGGTCGACAGCCGGACGAAGAGGACCCCGAACAAGATCGTCTCGAAGAAGACGGTGAAGGCGAGGACGCCTTTCAACACCTGACGCACGTCGCCGAGCCCCAGTGTTCGCGTCTCCCGCTGGGCGACGAGCCGCTCCCGCAGCGCGAGGCGGCGGAAGGCGATGAACGAGAGGATCGACGCCAGCGTCATCACGCCGAAACCGCCGATCTGGATCAGCGCCATGATCACCACCTCGCCGAACGTGCTCCAGTAAGCCGAGGTATCGACCACGCCGAGTCCGGTGACGCATACGGCGGACGTGGATGTGAAGACCGCTACCGAAAGGGGAGCGGATCCGGCCCCTTCCCGAGCGACCGGAAGTGACAACAGTGCGCTACCGATCGCGATGGCGATCGCGAAGCTTCCAACCGAGAGGCGTGCCGGGTGCATGAGACGGTCGACCCACCGACCGCGCCGGCGCGGATCCGGCGCGCCGATCCCGACTGGGGGACGCGTGCGTTCGTCCCGGCGCGGCATGGCCGAGATGCTACGCCGGGCGGAGGCGCGGAAGCTCGATCTTCGGACAGCGGTTCATGACCACCTCGAGGCCTGCGGCGCGCGCCCGCGCGGCGGCGTCCTCGTCCACGACGCCGAGTTGCATCCAGACGCCTCGAGCGCCGATCTCGATCGCTTCATCGACGTGCGCCCCGGCGGCATCTGAGCGGCGGAAGATGTCGACCACGTCTACGGGGACGGGCACGTCAGCCAGCGCGGGATAGCACGTGCGTCCGAGAACCTCATTTACGTGCGGATTCACCGGCACGATCTCGAATCCGTGTCGCAGCAGGAAGCGCGCCACGTCGTGGCTGTCCCGGTACGGGCTGGATGAACATCCCACAATCGCCCAGGTCCTGGTAGTCGTCAGCAGTGACATGACGGCGTCTTTCACTCAAGCCACGCTATCGCGCGGCCGAATATGCAGAAGTGGGTGGAAACGTGCGGAGGCGTTGACTAGCGTGCACCGCACAAGAGGACGCGCGGGCGTCCGGAATGTCCGAGTAGCTGTCTCTATGCGGGGGTTCGACCACGTGTCTCGTTTCGCGTTGCGCGCGCTGTTCGCCGGCGTGCTCATGGCTCCGCTTCTCGCCGCCGTCGCTCCTTCCAGCGGGGCCCAGGCTTCCTGCTGGTCCTGGTCGGATTCCGAGAAGAGGCTCGCCCGTCTTCACAACCGCGAGCGGGGGAGCCGGGGCATCCGCAAGCTGCGGCTCGACCCTGAGCTCTCGAAGGTCGCTCGCGTGCACTCGCGCGAGATGGACTCGGACGACAAGCTGTATCACACGCCCTCAGATGTCCTCGCGGCGCGCGTCACGAACTGGCGCAAGCTGGGCGAGAACGTGGGGCGCGGCCCGAACGTGGCGCGGTTGCACCGTATGTTCATGCGGTCCAAGTCGCATCGAGCCAACATCCTGAAGAGCGGCTTCCGCCACTTCGGCGTCGGCGTCCGGCAGGACGGCGACCAGGTGTGGGTGACGGTCATCTTCTCGTCGCGAGGCGACCCCGGCACCACCCTCAGCATGCCGTCCTGCTGAGCACTCTCTTCCTCCGACGGGCGATCGTCACGGCGCGCCGTGGGTAGCATCGTCGCGATGGAATACCGGCATCTCGGCGCCTCCGGAGTCATGGTGAGCGAGATCGCGCTCGGCAACTGGGTCACGCATGGCGGACAGGTTGGCGCCGAGGCGGCGCAGAAGAGCGTCCGAGCCGCTCTCGACGCCGGGATCAACTTCTTCGACACCGCCGATATCTACGAGTACGGCGCGGCGGAAGAGATCTTGGGACGAGCCCTCGAGGCGGTCCCGCGGCACACGTACGTCGTGGCGACGAAGGTCTTCAACGCGATGAGCGACGACGTCAACGACCGCGGCCTCTCCCGGAAGCACATCATGCATTCGATCGACGATTCGTTGCGGCGCCTTCAAACCGACTACGTCGATCTGTATCAAGCGCATCGTTTCGACCCGAACGTCCCGCTCTACGAAACCCTTCGCGCGTGGGACGACCTCGTGCGGGCCGGGAAGGTTCTCTACGTAGGCGTGAGTGAGTGGGACGCGGCGCAGATCAAGCGGGCGCTGCAGATCGCCGACGAGATGGGTTTCGACCGCATCGTGACGAATCAGCCGCAGTACTCGATGCTCTGGCGTGTCCCGGAAGAAGAGGTCATGCCCCTTTGCCGCAAGGAGGGCATCGGGCAGATCGTCTGGTCGCCGCTCGCGATGGGCGTTCTCACCGGCAAGTACGAGCCGGGGCGTCCGCCGCCGTCGGACAGCCGCGCCGCATACGGGCACGGCGTCCGTCGGAAGTATCTCGAGACGCGCACGCTCGAGGCGGTGCAGAACCTGAAGCCGCTCGCCGCCGACGCCGGACTGTCCATGGCGCAGCTCGCTCTCGCGTGGGTCCTCCAGAACGACAACGTGTCGGCCGCGATCATCGGCGCCTCGCGTCCCGAGCAGGTCGAGGACAACGCGGGTGCCGCGGGCGTGAAGCTCGAGGACGATCTGATGGAGCGGATAGACGAGGTGCTCGCCGGCTGCGTCGTCTCGGATCCAAGCCTCACCGGTCGCTGACGCGGCGTCCCTTCGCCTGCGCGTGCACGATCGGGACCAGCACGTGGCGCGCGAAAGCCCTCGCATCCTCGGCCGATTCGAGCGGCGCCGCACTCTGCGGGGTCAATAGGAACGAAAGGACGAGACGCGCTAGGAGCTCGGCCAGTAGGTCGACGTCGAGCGGCGGCAGTCGTCCTTCGGTGACGTCTTTCGTGAAAAGAGCTGCGAGGTTGTGGCGCGCCGTAGCGAGCAGCGGGCCGCCCCCGATCGTAGCGATCGGGAGGACGGCGTCCGGCTCCGTGCGAAGCAGTCGGTTCAGGAGCGAGTGGCTGCGAAGGTAGTCGAGGGTGAAGGCGAACCCCTCCGTGACGCGGTCGTCGACCGTGGCGTGCGGTTCCACCGTCTCTTCCAGCAGCGCGAAGAACCGCTGCACCTCCCGCAGGACGACGGCCTGGATGAGCGCATCCTTCGACTGGAACCTGCGGTAGAGGGTCACCCGCGAGACGCCGGCGCGCCGCGCCACCTCCTCCATCGTGAGCCGCCGCAACCCGAACGTCTCCAGATGCTCGAGGGCGGCGTCGAGGATAGGCGTCGCCTCAACCTCGGTTTGCTGATACATAATGACATAGACTGTATCATCGGCGCATGACGTTTCCGAAGCGGTTGGAGCGGCTTCGCCGGTGGGACGCAGAGCCCGTGGCGGTGGTCGGTCGCGCCGCCCGCGCGCTCGAGCCGGTGTTGGCCGAGGCGGCGCGGGAACGCCCGGGGCGGCTGACCGGTCTGGGGTGGCGGGGCGCGGCGATCTTGGCGCGACTCGATCGACGACCGGGTCGTCTCGATCGTTTCGCCACCGACCGCCCTATGGGCCTCGCGTTCGTCGACGTCGTGGGCTTCACGACCTTCACGGCGCGCCGGGGAGACGACGCCGCGATCGAACTCGTCGCGCTCACGCAGACGCTCGTAGAGGAGGCCGTGGCCCTGGGGCGAGGGGAGATGGTCAAGAGCTTCGGTGACGGTTTCCTCCTCGCCTTCCCCTCGCCGTCTCAGGCCGTCCGGGCCGCCATCCTGCTGGCGCGGCGCGCCGGCTCGCTCCGGGAGGTCGACCCTCTCTCCGGAGTGGATCTGAGGATCGCGGTGCATGCGGGTCGTCCGGCCGTTGTGAACGACGATCTCCTCGGCTACGACGTGAACCTCACCGCCCACCTGCTCGAGCATTGCGAGCCGGGCGAGGTGGTCGTGTCGGCCGCCGCGAAGGAGGTGGCCGCGCAGCGCCTTTCCACCGTCGTGTTCGAGGCTCCCCGAGCCGTGCCGGTGCGGGGCGCACCCACGGACGTCGAGATCTTCTCGGCGCGCCGGACGAGCTGATAGGAAGCTCGGCTGCGGCGGATAATCCGGGATGAAACGGGCATACCTCGGAGGAGCAGCCGGAAGGAGCAGGCGATGAGAGCGAAGATCCTCCTGGTCGTCGCGGCGGTTGCCCTCACCGGTTTGATCCCGGCTTCCCCCGTCCGCGCGGCGCCCTCCTGTAACAACGTCGGCCTGGAGTCCTACGACGTCGAGGTCCGCGGTCTGAAGCGCAGTTACCGCACGAGCGAGACGATCGACGTCACGCTCGTCGTCCGGCGCAAGAACTCCGACGTGCCGGTCGAAAACGCTCGCGCCGCTCTCGCCCTGCGGCACAAGGGCCTCTTCCTGGCCGCGATCGCAGAGACGAACGCGCAGGGGAAGGCGCACGTGTCGCTCCCGCTCCGCAACGCAGCGCCCGGGGTCTTCGACATGTTGCTCTATGCGGAGAAGCCGATCTACGACCTCGCGTGCCCGGACGTCTACGAGTACGGGTCGCGCTATCGGCGCAACGCGGTTCGGGTCCGACCCTGAGGGAGCTTCCCGCTACAGCCGCTTGATGAGGTAGAGCTCGTCGCGATCGTCGCCCGGGCGGAGCCGGATGACGTCCGGTATCTCGGCGACGATCCGGTACCCGCGACTCTCGTAGAAGCGCTCGGTTCCGGTCCCGCCCCGCACCGTGAGGTGCAATGTCTCGAGGCCGAGATCGACCGCCGCCGCGTGGACGGCGTCGAGGAGGCGGCCCCCGATGCCCTTGCCCTGAAGGGTTGGGTGAACCTGTAGCCGTTTGACCGTCGCCCAATGTCGGAACAGCGGCCCAGGACGATGAGTCAGGAAGGCGAGTCCAACGACCTCGTCTCCGATCGATGCCACCACCAGGTGATCGGGACCATCGGTCACTCCGGCGAAGGCGCGGCGGGCGACCTCCTCCACATCCTCCCGCGCGGCCGGCGGGACGAACCCCACCGCTCCGCCCGCATTCGCCACCTCCGTCCACAGGTCGACCAGCGAGCTTTGCAGGCGGTCGTCGAGGGGAGGGTCGAACAGGAAGTCGACCAGGAGCGCCTCGTCAGGCATCGTCTTCGGCGAAGGCGCGCAACCACGCCACCGTGTACTCCACGATCTTCAGGAAATCGTCGACCCGACAGTGCTCGTTCGGCGCGTGGATATTGGAATCGGGACGACAAACGCCGGCGGGGGAAACGGTCGGGATGCCGAGCCCTCTCGCCACCGGGTACATCGGGCCCGTCCCGATCATCATCGGGGAGATCGCCGGCTCCTGATCGAACACCCCGTGCGCGGCGGCGACCGCCGCCTTACCGATCGCCGAGTCGGCGGGGGAGCGCACCGGATGCTCCATCGACAGGTTCGTGTTGATTTCGATGTCGGAGAAACCTCGTTCATCGAGGTGCTTCCGTAGCTTGGCGCAGATGTCGGCGGGATCTTGATCCGGCACGAGTCGCATGTCGAGCTTGGCCAGCGCCTCTTTGGGGAGCACCGTCTTGGAGGCGCCGGGGACGGTGAAGCCCGCCACGATCCCGGCGATGTTGCAGGTCGGCTCGAAGAAGTACCTCCGCACCAGGTCGATGCCCGTGTCGCCGCCGACGAAGGTCTCGACGCCGAGGCGAGTCCGCTCCGCCTCCTCCTCGAACGGCAGCGCGCGCAAGAGCTCCATGTCGGCTTCGCTCGGAGCGACGACGTCGTCGTAGAAGCCGTCGATCAGGACGCGACCATCCGGCGTTCGCAAGGTTGCAAGCGCCTCCACCAGGCGCCATACCGGGCTCGGGGCGATGACCGCAACGGAGGAGTGCTGGTCGTCGTTAAGGCCACGGCTGATCAGCTCGACGTAGGCGAGGCCCTTCGCTCCGAAAACGAGCTCAGGGCGGCCGGCGTGGTCGATGCCGGTGCCCTCCCAGATGCAGCCGTCGGCGGCGAGATCGCCGGCGTAGCGGGTCGCTATCCCCTCGAACGACTTGCTGCCCGTCTCCTCTTCGCCCTCGACGAGGAACTTCACCTGTACCGGTAGATCCCCATAGACCTCCCGGTACACGTCGAGCGCCGCCAGCCGCGCTACGAGATCACCTTTGTTGTCGGCCGCTCCGCGGGCGAAGAAGACACCATCTTTGATCGTCGGCTCGAAAGGCGGGGATTCCCAGAGGTCGATCGGGTCGACCGGCTGCACGTCGTAGTGGTCGTAGACGAGGACCCGCTTCGGGCCGCCGCCCATGCGGGCGAGGACGGCATCCGGTGCGCCCTCGTAGGTGAGCCGGCGGACGTCTGCTCCCAGGTCGTCGAAACGCGCCTCGAGCCACTGCGTCATCCGGTCTAGGTCCTCAGGCCGTCCGGCGAGGCTCGGGATCGCGCAGGCTTCGCGCAGCCAACCGATGTAGGAATCTGCATTACGCGCCACTACGTCGCGGACGGTCACGGGACCCCTTTCCGGTGAGCGGTTGTCGAGCGGGTGAAGGGAATCGAACCCTCATCACCAGCTTGGAAGGCTGGAGCTCTACCATTGAGCTACACCCGCGAGATCGGCTGCACCAGTGTATCTGCGGCCGCTCGCGTGCTTCCGGGCCGGAGGATCTCGTCGGGGCGGGCGGATTCGAACCGCCGGCCTCGTGCTCCCAAAGCACGCGCGCTAACCAAGCTGCGCCACGCCCCGTAGACCAAGCATCCCACGGTCGGCCCCGGCACCGGCGGGAAGGGGCGCGCCGTTACCGTGGTTGGAAGGAGGCGTGTAACAGGTGCGGGCGACGCGGCCGGGCGGCCGGGTTGGGAGTCAGGGGCCGTCATCCCCACTTTCGTCCGCCTAGCGCGGTTCCTGACTCCCAACCGGGCTTCCCGCTTCCCGCCGCCGGATTCGTTCGACACCCGGGCACCCTTTCCTCCGCTTTCCTCGCTTGCGCCGGGATCGTCATCCCCCACAAGTAGGATCGGCGCCCATGCAGACGACCGCCGAACGGGTGCACAAGGACCGGGTGAAGCTGCGCGTCGAGGTGCCGGAGACGGCTCTCGAGCCCGCTCTGAACGGCGTTTACAAGCGGTGGGCGGGACAGATGAAGGTCCCGGGCTTCCGCAAGGGGCGCGTCCCGCGCCAGATCATCGATGCTCGGGTCGGGCCCGAACTGATCCGCGAGGAGGCTCTCCGGGATGCACTTCCCGACCTCTACCGGGATGCGATGGCGGCCGAGAACCTCGAGGCGATCGCCGCCCCCGAGATCGAGGTGGTGGAGTTCGCCCCCGGCGCGCCGATCGTGTTCGAGGCCACGGTCGACGTCCGCCCCGAGATCGAGGTCCCGGATCTCTCTTCCCTGACGGTCGAGGCGCCCCCCGCCGACGTCACCGACTCCGATGTCGACGAGCAGTTGGAGCGCCTCCGCGACCGTTTCGCCGAGCTCGAGACCGTTCCCCGCGAAGCGCGGGAGGGAGACCACGTCCTCATCGACCTCAAGGCCTACCGGGGCGAGACGTTGGTCGAGGAGGCGAGTGCTCCGGATTATCTCTACGAGGTCGGATCCCGCAGCGGCCCTCCTCGGCTCGACGATGAGCTGCAGGGGAACAAGGCCGGCGCCATCTTGAAGTTCACGGCGCGCACGCCGCTTCCCGAGGGCGAGGAAGAGCTTTCCTTCACCGTCCTGGTGAAGGAGGTAAAGGCGAAGAAGCTCCCCCCGCTCGACGACGAGTTCGCCAAGACGGTCGGTGAGTTCGACGATGTCGACGCGCTCAGAGACGAGCTGCGCGATCGGATCGCGACGCTGAAGCGGGAGATGGCCGAGGAGGAGATCAGGTCGCGGGCGCTGCAAGTGCTGGTCGACGCATCCGACCTCGACCCGCCTGAATCTCTGATCGAGCACGAGTTCGAGCATCGCCTCGAACACTTCGAGAGAGACCTCGCCGCGGCGGGCCTCTCGATGTCCGATTACGAGTCGCAGGCGAACATCACCGAGTTGGAGATGCGACGCGATCTTCGGGAGGGCGCCTTCCGCTCGGTGAAAGCCGAGCTTCTTCTGGAGCAGATCGCGCGTGAACAGGAGTTCCAGGTCACCGAAGATGACTTCGGTCGCGCGGTTGCGATGGCCGCCGCGCGCGCCGGGCAAGACCCGCAAGAAGTAGCGAAGAACCTGGTCGAAAGCGGTCGGTTGAGCGCGGTAGCGGCCGATATCATGCGCCGGAAAGCCCTTGACTACGTCGTGGAGACGGTCAATGTGATTGGGAGGCCCGGCGCCGGCGACGCGGACGACCGGCCCGAGCCGAACGGAGGCAGTTCCTGAATGGATCCGAACGAGCAATATCGCAACTACCTCGTCCCCGTGGTGGTCGAGCAGACGAGCCGCGGCGAGCGGTCGTTCGACATCTACTCGCGACTCCTCAAAGAGCGCATCATCATTCTAGGGACGCCGGTCGACGATCAGATCGCGAACCTCATCGTGGCGCAGCTCCTTCACCTCGAGAGCGAAGACCCAGAGAAGGACATCAGCCTCTACATCAACTCACCCGGCGGCATGGTGTACGCGGGACTAGCGATCTACGACACGATGCAGTACATCAAGCCGGACGTCTCGACGATCTGCATGGGCATGGCCATGTCGATGGGCGCCATCCTCCTCGCCGGCGGCGCCGCGGGTAAGCGCTACTCGCTGCCGAACGGCAAGATCATGATCCATCAGGGTTCGGCGGGCTTCCAGGGGACGCCGACCGACATCGAGATCCACGCACGCGAGGTTCTGTCGCTCAGGAAGAGAATGGCGGAGATCTTGTCGCATCACTGCAGCCAACCCCAGGAGAAGGTCGAGAAGGACATCGACCGCGACTTCTTCATGACCGCCGAGGATGCGAAGGCCTACGGTATTATCGATGACGTTTTGGTGAACCGGGCAGCCGTCTCGGGCGTAGCCGCTGCTCTGTCGGGGGCCGGTCCGCAGGCGATCGGTGGGGCACCGCAGAGCGAGGCTTCTCCCAGCGAGAAGCCGGAAGGCTAGGGGGGTCGGGAGTGCCGAAGTTCGGCGACGGCGGTGACCTGCTGAAATGCTCTTTCTGCGGGAAGTCGCAGAAGCAGGTAAAGAAGCTGATCGCCGGCCCCGGTGTCTACATCTGCGACGAGTGCATCGACCTCTGCAACGAGATCATCGAAGAAGAGCTCGCCGAGACGCCGGAGCTCAAGCTCGAGGACCTTCCCAAGCCCAAAGAGATCTACGAGTTCCTGAACGACTACATCGTCGGACAGGAACAGGCGAAGAAGGTTCTCTCGGTCGCCGTGTACAACCACTACAAGCGGATCCAGGTCGGGACCCGCGGCGACAGCGATGTCGAACTGGCGAAGTCGAACATCCTGCTTCTCGGGCCGACGGGCTGCGGCAAGACCCTCCTCGCGCAAACGCTCGCTCGCATGCTCAACGTGCCGTTCGCGATCGCAGACGCGACCGCGCTGACCGAGGCCGGTTATGTCGGTGAGGATGTCGAGAACATCCTCCTCAAGCTCATCCAGGCGGCCGACTACGACGTCAAGCGCGCCGAGACCGGCATCATCTACATCGACGAGGTCGATAAGATCGCTCGCAAGAGCGAGAACCCGTCGATCACGCGCGACGTCTCGGGTGAAGGCGTACAGCAAGCCCTGCTGAAGATCCTCGAAGGCACCACCGCGAGCGTTCCTCCGCAGGGCGGCCGGAAGCACCCGCACCAGGAGTTCATCCAGATCGATACGACGAACGTCCTGTTCATCTGTGGCGGTGCTTTCGCCGGGCTCGAGAAGATCATCGAGAGCCGCATCGGGCGCAAGGGCATCGGCTTCGGCGCGGACATCCGCAACCTCGACGAGAAGGACGTCGGCAACGTCCTGAGCCACGTCCTCCCCGAGGACCTGCTCAAGTTCGGTTTGATCCCCGAGTTCGTCGGGCGGCTTCCCGTCATAACGAGCGTCCACAGCCTCGACCGCGAAGCGCTCGTCCAGATCCTCACCGAGCCGAAGAACGCTCTCATCAAGCAGTACAAGAAGTTCTTCGATTTCGACGGGGTCGAGCTCGAGTTCACGCTCGATGCGCTCGAAGCGATTGCAGATCAGTCGATGCTGCGGGGGACGGGCGCCAGAGGCCTTCGAGCGATCCTCGAGGAAGTCCTTCTCAACGTCATGTACGACCTGCCGAGTGCGGACAACGTCGGCAAGTGCATCATCAACCGCGAGGTCGTCCTCGAGAAGGTGAATCCCACGCTCGTGCCCCGCAAAGAGCGGCCCGAGCGGACCCGCGGCGAACGCTCCGCGTAACCGGACCTCCCGCGGCTCCACGTTCGGCCGAGCTCTGCCATGCTCTCCATCACGATCTTCTGTCCGGAGGCAGCATGAAGCTGAAGGTCCTCGCAGGCGTTTTGGCGGTCGCGGTTGTGGCCGGTGGTGCGTTCGCGCTGAGCCGCTTCTACGCGGGCGCCGCCGACGATGCGATCACGATCGTGCCACGTCACTCGGTGGTGTACGTCAACGTCTTCCTGTCGCCGTCGACCTCGCAGAAGCGCGCTCTCGAGTCGTTGCTCGCGAAGTTTGAAGCCGTCCGTACGCCGGAGAAGGCTGAAGACGAGCTGGTTGCGTTGATCGACGAGGCGCTACGCGATGCAGGGTTGACCTTCGAGCGTGACGTGGAGCCGTGGCTCGGTCATCAGGTTGCGCTGTACGTGGGGAAGTTCGACCAGCTCGTCCCGGAGGTCGCGACGTTGATCGCGACCGAGGACGAGGTCGCGACGCGGAGGATGATCGCGAAACTCAACGAGCGATTCGGCGCGTCACCGCAGGACGCTACGTACGAGGGGGTGCGTTACCAGGTCTATCCCGATGAGCAGATCGCGAGCGGCTTCGTCTCCGGCTTCTGGGTGCTCGGGTCCGAGTCCGGCTTCAAGGCCGTCGTCGACGCGGAACGTTCGGGCGAGTCCCTAGCGGGCTCTGAGGCGTTCGAGGGGGTCGTGGACCGAGTGGCGGAGGATCGCGTCGCGTTGTTCTACGCCGACCTCGGCACCTTCTTCGAGGCGGCGATGCGCTTCGCCGGCGCACAAGGCATGACCGCCGATGAGCGAGCCGCGTTCGAGAGCTTGGGTCTGGAGGAGGCGGGTCCCGCGGTGTCGGCGCTGTCCCTGCGCGACGACGCCGTTGTGCTGGAAAGTGCATCGACGGGGCTGTCCGGGGTCTTCGCCGCGTATGGCGGCGCCGAGAGCCTCGGCGGGGATTTCGTGTCCGATCTACCGGGCGGCTCCTGGATCGCGTTGGGAGCGGGTGATCTGGGGGCCGGGCTCGAGGGTCTTCTCGATCTCGTAGAAAGCTTCGCCCCGCCGGGCGCGCAGCCAGACCTTCCCGAACGACAGTTCACCGCCGCTACCGGCCTCGACTTCCGTGACAACGTGCTTTCGTGGATGGGAGATGCAGGGCTATTCGTCCAGGGCAGAGGCTTCCTCGACCTGGGTGGGGGCCTCGTCCTCGAGACGACCGACCCTGCGTCCTCTCGGAAAGCGCTCGATGCTCTCGCCGCCTTCGCCATCCGCAACAACCTCGATGTCGTGCCGCATGAGTTCGGGGACGGAGTCGGATACGGACTGCAGCAGCGGGGCATGCCCGAGCCGGTGTACGCGATGGCGGCGGACGACAAAGTCGTGGTCGCTTACGGCCGCAAAGCGACCGAAGATGCGCTGGGAAGCGGAGAGCGTCTGGCCGGGTCGGAGACGTTCGGCCGCGCGCGCGCGGCGCTGGGAGACGACTTCGCTCCCGCGATGTTCTTCGACGCGGACGCGATCGTGTCGCTCGTGGAGAACATGGGAGCGAACACCGACCAGAACTATCGCGATCGCGTTGCACCGTGGGTCCGTCCTCTTACGCATGTCATCGCAGGCTCTAAGCTCGACGGCGACGTCGTGATGCAACGGGTGGTGATCGGAGCGGAGTGAGCAAAGCCAAAGGGATGGACGAGCTGCGCGACATGGAAGCGCGCTGGCGCCGACGTTGGGAGGAGTCCGGCACGTATCGCTATGACCCGACCCGCTCGCGCGACGAGACGTTCGTGGTCGACACGCCGCCACCCACCGTGTCGGGCTCGCTCCACATCGGACACGTCTTCTCCTACACGCACACGGATCTCATGGTCCGGTACCGCCGGATGCAGGGAGACAACGTCTTCTATCCGATGGGGTGGGACGACAACGGTCTTCCGACCGAGAGGCGCGTCCAGAACGTCTTCAACGTGCGCTGCGACCCGTCGTTGCCGTACGACCCGTCGTTGTCGCTTGCGCCCGGCCGGGAGGGCGAGACGCTCCAGGTCGCCCGGCGCAACTTCATCGAGCTTTGCGACCGCGTCGTGCAGGAGGACGAGAAACAGTTCAAAGAGCTGTGGCAACGTCTCGGCCTGTCGATCGACTGGAGCGAGACCTACGCCACGATCGATCGCCGGTCGCGCTACGTGAGCCAGCTTTCTTTCCTCCACCTGCTCGAGAGCGGCGAGGCCGAGCTGCGCGAAGCGCCCACGATGTGGGACGTCGACTATCAGACCGCGGTGGCGCAGGCGGAGGTCGAGGATCGCGAGCGAGAAGGCGTCTTCCACCGGATCCGCTTCGACGTGGAGGGCGGAGAGTCGTTCACGATCGCAACCACCCGGCCCGAGCTGCTTCCCGCATGTGTCGCGGTCGTGGCGCATCCGGAAGACGAGCGCTACCGGCATCTCTTCGGGAAGCGAGCGATCACGCCACTGTTCCACTCGCCCGTCCCCATTTACGCCGACGAGTCGGCGGAACCCGAGAAGGGAACCGGGGTCTTGATGGTCTGCACCTTCGGCGACGCGGCCGACGTCGAGAAGTGGCGGCGACTGGACGTGCCGGCGCGGGAGGTGATCGGGAGGGACGGTCGCATCGCCGCGGCCGCATGGGGTGAGGATCCGTGGGAGACACTCGACGCGCCGGCGGCGCAGAAGGCGTACGACGAGCTCACGTCATTGTTCGTCAATCAGGCGCGGCGCCGGGTCGTCGAGCTGCTCGACGAGGCGGACGCACTCGACGGAGATGCCGAGAAGACCCGGCAGTTCGTCAAGTATTACGAGAGGGGAGAGCGCCCGCTCGAGTTCGTGGTCACGCGACAGTGGTTCGTGAAGATCCTCGACAAGAAGGAACGTCTCCTCGAACAGGGGCGGCGTGTGACATGGCACCCCGACTTCTTCCGGAAGCGCTACGAGGATTGGGTCGAGGGGCTGAACCAGGACTGGTGCGTGAGCCGCCAGCGGTACTTCGGTGTCCCGATCCCTGTGTGGTACCGAGTGCGGGAGGACGGCTCGATCGATCGTTCACAGCTCATCGTCCCGCCGAAGGACATGCTCCCCGTCGACCCCGCGGCAGAGCCGCCGCCGGGTTTCGACGAATCGCAGCGGGGGCAGCCCGGCGGTTTCATCGGCGAAGCCGACGTGTTCGACACGTGGGCGACGTCCTCGCTGACCCCGCTCATCACGTCCGGCTGGCCCGACGATCGGGCGCGCCACGAGCGTCTCTATCCGACCTCGCTGCGTCCGCAGAGCCACGAGATCATCCGGACCTGGGCCTTCTACACGATCACCCGGTCGATGCTCATGGACGGCTCGATCCCATGGGACCACGTGGCCATCTCAGGCTGGGTGGTCGACCCCGACCGCAAGAAGATGTCGAAGTCGAAGGGCAATGTCGTGTTGCCGACCGATCTGATCGACGACTTCGGCGCCGATGCCGTTCGGTACTGGGCGGCTTCCGCCCGGTTGGGCGTCGACACGACCTTCGACACGAACGTCATGCGGGAGGGCAAGCGCCTCGTGACGAAGATCAAGAACGCGGCGCGGTTCGTCCTAGCGTTCGAGGGCGAGGGCGGCGAGCCCGAGCATCCGACCGATCGCGCGCTCGTCGCGCGGCTTCGAGACCTGGTCGAGGACGTCACCGCCCGCTGGGACGATTGGGACCACGCCGGCGCATTGGCGGCCACCGAGGCGTGGTTCTGGGGCGACTTCTGCGACAACTATCTCGAGATGGCGAAGGGCCGTGCCTATGCCGGCGACACGAGCGCCATCGGGACCCTGCGCCTGGGTCTCTCCACGGTTCTCCGCCTCTTCGCGCCCGTCCTCCCGCACATCACCGACGAGGTTTGGGAGAACGGCTTCGGCTCGGGCGATTCCATCCATCGTGCGTCGTGGCCACGCGTCGACGAGCTGCCCGGAGGCGAGGACGACGGCCGCTTCGACGCCGCCGTCGAGGTATTGACGCAGGTCCGGCGGAAGAAGTCCGAGGCGAAGGTCTCGTTGCGGACACCCGTCGATCATCTCGACGTGCGCGCGCCGCATGATGTGGTGCGCCGGCTCGAGGGCGTGATGGACGACGTGGTCGCGACTCTCAATGCCGGCTCTTATGCGCTGGTCGTCCACGAGGGGTCGCAGGACATCGTTGCGGAGGCCTCGCTAGGGGAGATCGAAAAGAAGGCGTGAGCTACGGCGAGGCGCGTGCCTATCTCGATTCATTGGGCGTCGACTCGATGAAGTCGTTGATCCCGTCGCTCCACCGGATGGAAGCTTTCATGGAGGCGCTGGGTCACCCCGAGCAGGCGATCACCGCCATCCACGTGACGGGGACCAACGGCAAGACGTCGACGGCGCGCATCGCGTCTTCCGTCCTGCGTGCTGCGGGCCTCAAGGTCGCCACCTACACCTCTCCTCACCTCCAGGGTGTGCGAGAGCGCCTCGCTCTCGGAGGAGCGCCTCTTCCCGAAGATGAGTTCGGCGCCGTCTTCGACCACATCCGCCCGTACATCGACTTCGTCGAGAAGGAGATCGAAGAGCGGTTGTCCTACTTCGAGGTACTCACGGGCATGTTCTTCCTCTGGGCGGCGGACGCCGCCGACGTAGCGGTCGTGGAGGTCGGGCTCGGGGGCCGGTGGGACGCGACCAACGTGCTGACGAACGTTCCGGTTGCCGTGATCACCAATATCGACCTGGACCACGTCGCGATGCTTGGGAGAGAGCGCACGACGATCGCAAAGGAGAAGTCGGGGATCATCAAGCACGGGACGACCGTCGTGACGGGAGAACTCGACCCGGAGATCCTCGATGTGATCGACGTTGAGGCGCAGGCGCGAGCCGCGCCCGTCGCGAAGATCGAGCGCGATTTCCGCATCCTCGACAACACACTCGCGGTCGGAGGACGCTACCTATCGCTGCGAACGTCGGGACGTGACTACGAAGGCTTGTTCCTCCCGCTCCACGGGGTGCATCAGGCGAGGAACGCAGCCGTCGCGCTCGAGGCGGCGGTCACGCTGCTTCCGGACGAGAGCCTCGCCGAGGAGGTGGTGCAGGAAGGGTTCGCGGAGGTAGCCGTCCCGGGCCGACTCGAGGTCCTGCGTCCCGAGGACGAGGACGCGCCGCCCGTCGTGCTCGACGTCGCGCACAACCCGACCGGCATGGCTGCCGCGGTCACGAGTCTGACGGAAGCCATGCCTTTCGACCGCGCGATAGTGGTCATCGGGATCCTGGACGACAAGGACCACAGGGGGATGTTGGCCGAGCTGGCACGGATGCCGTGCACGTTGATCGCCACCGAAGCGAGGAACGTGCGCTCGGTCGCGCCGGGAGAGATCGAGGCCGTGGCCGGCGAGGTCGGCCTGTCGTGCCACGTGATCCCCCAGATCCCGGCGGCCGTCAGCGCCGCGGTCGAGGAGGCGGGAGCCGACGACCTGGTGCTGGTGACGGGTTCGCACTACGTGGTCGGCGAAGCTCGCACATTTCTCACCTCCTAACGCGTAGAAGGGGTCGCGACCGGGTATCGGCGAGAAGGCGCGCCCTCGAGCCTAGGAGAAACATGTCTGATCAAGAAGCCCAGAGCCGACGGTGGCCCTACGGCGTGTTGATGCTGGTCTACGCAGCCGTGGTCGGGCCGCTGCTTTTGGTCGCGCGCCGCAGGAAGTTGCTTCGGGAAAGTCCTTCGCCCGTCGAGATCGTGGTCTACGGCATCGCCACCCACAAGCTGAGCCGCCTTCTCTCGCGAGAGAAGGTGACGTCGGTCCTGCGTTCACCCTTCACGGAGTTCGAAGAACCATCGCACCTGAGCGAGGTCAATGAGCGGCCGCGCGGCCGGGGGATGCGGCGTGCGATCGGACAACTCCTTGCTTGTCCGTTCTGTCTCGGCATGTGGGTGGCGAGCGGATTCACGCTCGGAGCCGCTTACCTCCCGGGCCCGACCGTCGCAGTGGCTTCGTTGCTCAATTCGTTGGCTCTCTCGGACTTCTTGCACATCGCCTATGTGCGGGCGGCGCGGGCGGTGGAGTAGGCGCCTCCGTTCCGGCTGCTAACTTCTGTCCCTCGTGAAACAGAGATCTTCGGGAGGTCCTGATGGCAGACGTTCAGCAGACATTCGTGATGGTGAAACCGGACGGTGTGCGCCGGCGCCTCATAGGTGAGGTCCTCCGCCGTATAGAAGCGAAGGGCTACACGATCCGTGAGATGAAGCTCTTCACGATCGACGACTCGCTGGCGAAGAAACACTACGCGGAGCACACCGAGAAGCCCTTCTTCGGCGAGCTGGTCGAGTTCATCACCTCGGGCCCGTCCGTTGCCATGGTGGTGGAGGGGCCGAATGCCATCGCCGGCATGCGGCAGCTGATGGGCGCTACCGATCCCCTCGACGCCGTCCCGGGATCGATCCGGGGCGATTTCGCCGCCGTGATCACGGAGAACATCGTTCACGGATCCGACTCACCCGACTCGGCGGAGCGCGAGATCAACCTCTTCTTCGGCTCGTAGCCGCGCCGTTGCTCGTCCGGTACCCTGTTGCCCCTGAGGCGTGTGAACGCACGAGCGCGAACGTGAGGAGCAGTTGATGGACAACATGTTCCAGTTCATCGGCCGTGACATGGCCGTGGACCTTGGAACCGCCAACACGCTGGTCTACGTGAGAGGCCGCGGCATCGTTCTGAACGAGCCGTCGGTCGTGGCGATCAATACGAAGACCGGCGCCATCCTCGCGGTGGGAGCAGAGGCGAAGAGGATGATCGGGCGCACGCCGGCCCACATCGTAGCGATCCGCCCGCTGAAGGACGGCGTCATCGCCGACTTCGACGTCACCGAGAAGATGCTCCGTTACTTCATCCAGAAGGTGCACCGGCGGTCGTTCCTAGCGAAGCCCCGCTGCGTCGTCTGCGTTCCTTCGGGCATCACCGGCGTCGAGCAGAGGGCCGTCGAGGAGGCCACGATCTCCGCCGGCGCGCGGAGCGCCTTCATCATCGAAGAGCCGATGGCGGCGGCGATCGGCGCAGGGCTGCCGGTCCACGAGCCGACCGGCAACATGATCGTCGACATCGGAGGCGGCACCACCGAGAGAGACCACCGCCACCTCGGTGGTCTCTCTCGGTGGCATCGTCACCAGCCAATCGATCCGGATCGGCGGCGACGAGCTCGACGAGTCGATCATCAACTACATCAAGAAGGAGTACTCGCTGATGCTCGGCGAGCGGACGGCCGAGGAGATCAAGATGGCGATCGCCTCCGCCTTCCCGCACCCGGACGAGCAGCAAGCCGAGATCCGGGGGCGCGACCTGGTGACGGGCCTGCCGAAGACGATCGTCGTCGCCGCAGAGGAGATCCGTCGGGCCATCGAGGAGCCGGTGAACGCGATCGTCGACGCCGTGAAGAACACCCTCGACAAGACGCCTCCCGAGCTGGCCGCGGACATCATGGACAAGGGCATAGTCCTGGCAGGCGGAGGGTCGCTCTTGAAGGGGCTAGACGAGCGGCTCAAGCACGAGACCGGCATGCCCATCCACATCGCCGACGACCCCTTGTTCGCCGTCGCCGTCGGCTCCGGGCGGTGCCTCGAGGAGTTCGAATCGCTCAAGCGGGTGCTGATCTCCTCCACGCGGCACTAGCCTCTGCTTGTATCGCTGCCGCCTGATCTGGCCTCAGGTGCCCCGACGGGCTACCATGGCCGACGGCAGGGTGGCCCGAGGGACGGGGTGGCTGAGGTCTCCCCGGGATGAAGGGCCGATTTTCGGCGCGCCCCTCTTCGGGCGCGGGGGCCGCCCCCAGGTTTTCAGCGATAGCGAGGTTGTTTTTTGCGAATACAACGGCGAGCCGGACGAGGGCGCCTGGTTCTCCTCGTCTTTCTCGCACTCAGCGTCGGACTCATCACGCTGGACTTCCGCGAGAACGAGGGGGGCGTGATCGAGCGAGCGAAGGATCTTTCCGCGGCGGTCGTCGAACCCGTTCAGCGAGGCTTCGCCACCGTCTTCCGTCCGGTGGGCGACTTCTTCGCGTCCGTCGGCGAGCTTGGGAGCTTGCGGAGCGAGAACGCGCGCCTCGATGCCGAGGTCAAGGAGCTGCGGGCCCTGCGTCAAGAGGCCGAGTCGATCCTCGATGAGAACGCACGGCTCCGCGCCGAGCTCGAGCTCGATGAATCGTGGGCGAGCATGGACCGCGTCGCGGCGGAAGTATTCAACAAGGAGCCCTCGAACTGGCACTGGGCCTACACGATCGACAAGGGTCGCGTCCACGGCGTGCGGAAGGACATGACGGTCATCAACGACAGGGGGTTCGTCGGCAAGATCGTGGACGTCGCGGAGAGTTCCTCGACCGTCCTGCTGGCGATCGATCCGGAGTCCGGCGTCTCGGCGAAGATCGAGGGCAAGGGCTACAGCGGAACCGTCACCGGCCATGGCGCCGGGCGGCAACTGCAGCTCGAGTTCATCGACATCGACGCGAACGTAGAGCCGGGTGACGTCATCGTGACCTCCCGTATCGGTGGCATCTTCCCTCCGAACGTCCCGATCGGTTTCGTATCGACGGTCGAAGGCGATGCCGCGGGAACCGAGCAGGTGATCACGATCGAGCCGTATGTCGACTTCACCGCTCTCGATTTCGTTCAGGTCCTCCTCGAGAGCGGCCCGCGGGCACAAGAGGCGGCCTCGTGAGCATGGCGAGAGAGACGCGCCGCCCGGGCGTCCTATCCGAGCTGGGAATCACGCGGTCCGCGGCGATCGCCGTGGTGATCGTGATCGCCCTGGCGCTGCAATCGACGCTCCTCACGCGCGCCACCCTGCTCGGGGTCATCCCGCAGGTTCTCCTCGTAGCGGTGGTCAGCCTCGCGTACCTGGACGGTGAATATGTCGGCGCCTCGACGGGCTTCTTCGGCGGCTTGCTGCAGGATCTCTTGATCGCCGGGTCCATCACCGGCCTGTACGCGCTGGTCTACACGCTCGTCGGCTACACCGTCGGATCGTTCCGCCGGTTCACGTCGTCGAGTTCGGTCTGGATGCCGGTGGTCGTCGTTATGGTCTCTTCCGCCGCGGCCGAGCTGGGTTACGCGATGCTGAACATCCTCATGGGTCAGCGTTGGGTGGGTCTCGAGGACACAGCGAAAGTCGCGGGGCTCGTGATCCTCTACAACACCCTCCTGACCCCGTTCGTGTTCCCGCTGGTCCGGCGAGTAGCCGACCGGTACCGGCCGGAAAGGGTCCATCAATGGTGAGCGGCTTCTCCAACGGCCCCACCGGCGAGCGCGGCGGCGGCATCGACCGCATGCTTCTCAGGCTCGCCGTCCTGGGGCTGCTCGTGATCGTCTCGTTCGTCGCGCTCTTCTCGCGCCTCTGGTTCCTGCAGGTTCTCGCCAGCGAGGACTACAACCAGCTCGCGCGCGAGAACCGGGTCCGGCTCGTGTATTCCGAACCGAGGCGCGGCCGCATCCTCGACCGCAACGGTGAGGTGCTCGTGCAGAACCGGCAGACCCTCGCCGTCACGATCAACAAGCAGGTGATCGACGATGAGGACGAGCTGAGACCCGTTCTTCGCCGCTTGGCGAAGGAGCTGGGCGTGAAGAAGCGAGAGCTCGAAGAGAATCTGAACGACACCACGGTCTCGCCGTACAAGCCGGTCGCCGTGGCCTACGACGTGCCGAAGAAGGCGGTCATGCGGATCCTCGCCAACGGCGAGGACTTCCCTGGGGTGGGGATCGAGAAGCTCCCGATCCGGGAGTATCCACAGGGCGACGTGCTGGCTCACATCCTCGGCTACGTCGGCTCCATCAGCGAAGAGGATCTGGAAGATCCTTATTTCGCGGAGGCGAACCCGCCGTACGAGGCGGGCGACGTCGTCGGGAAGTCGGGGGTGGAACGCGCCTACGACCGCTGGTTGCGCGGGACGCCCAGCATCCACAGGATCATCGTCGACTCGGCCGGTCGCGTGGTGCACAGCGAGAAGGTGCAGGACGAGCAACCCGGGCACGACCTCGTGCTCGCGATCGACGCGAAGGTACAGAAGGTCACCGAAGCGGCGCTCGAGTCGGGGATCGATGCGGCGCGGTCGGCCGGGTACGAGGCGCCCGACGGCGCCGTCTTCGTGATGCACCCAAGCACCGGTGAGGTCGTGGCCTCGGCATCCTTCCCGGACTACGACCCCGCGCTGCTCGCGGACGGCATCAGCCAGAAGGAATATCGCGCGCTGATCGGCGGAGACATCGAGCACAGCAAGATGCTCAACCGTCCGATCCAGGCGCAGCTCCCGCCCGGTTCCGTCTTCAAGGTCGTGACCGCCGGAGCGGCCATCACGAACGGGTTGATCGGCCCCGACGACCTCTTGTCGTGTCATCCCACGTTCATCTACGGAGCCGATCGCAGGGCCTTCAACAACTGGACCTCGGTCGACATGGGGTCGATGGCGTTGGCCCGATCACTCGAGGTCTCGTGCGACACCTACTACTACCAACTGGGTGCGTGGCTCGAAGATCGCTGGGGCGCGTCGAACGGCGACGGTTCGGAACGCTTCCAGGCTTACATGCGCAAGGCGGGGTTCGGTTCTACGACGGGGATCGACATCTCCGGTGAGGCTGCCGGCCGTGTCCCCGACTGGGAGTGGTGCAACGAGATCTACAAGGCGACCGACGGAGCGCTCTGTCCGGATGGCTGGCTGCCGGGCTACACCGTGAACATGTCGATCGGGCAGGGCGACCTGCTCGTGACGCCGGCGCAGATGGCCGTCACGTACGCCGCCGTGTTGAACGGCGGCAAGATCATCGAGCCGCGGGTCGCGCTGCGAGCAGAGCGCGACGCCGAGGTGAAGCGGCGGTTCGAGACCAAGACGCGGCGCAGGTTGCCCCTCGACCAGCACGTCTGGGACGAGATGCGAGAGGGGCTGGAGCTGGTGGTAGCCGGCGCCGACGGCACGGCCCGCGCGGCATTCTCCGGCTTTCCGCTGGACCGCGTGCGCGTGGCGGGGAAGACCGGGACGGCCCAGATCGGAAGCGTTGACTCGGGTAAGAACGTCGCCTGGTTCGTCTCCTACGCGCCGGCCGAAGACCCGCAGTACGTGGTCGCGGTCTACCTCAACCGCGCGGGACACGGCGGCGAGAGCGCCGGCCCCGTTGCACGGCAGATCTTCGAAGGGATCTTCGGCCTCGATCAGTCGACCGACGTGTCGTTGAGCCAGGACGGATCGCGCTGATGTCGCTCGAAGGCATCTTCGGCGAAGGCGTCGATCGCATCGGTGGCGAGCCGATCGGCGCGCGCATGGCGCGCCGGGCCCCGATCCGCCACATCGACTTCTCTCTTCTCCTGGCGACGGTGCTGCTGGCGCTCTACGGAGCGGCCATGATCTATACCGCGACTGCGGTGAAGCTCGAGCGGGCCGGCGGCGACCCCAACGCCTTCGTGACGAGGCAGTCGCTCTACATCCTCGCGGGGTCGGTCTTCATGGTCCTGCTGGTGCTCTTCGACTACCGGCACCTCAAGAGCTTCGCTCCTGTCGTCTACGGGATCATGACGATCCTGCTGATCGCGGTGCTCACGCCGCTCGGCGAGGTGCGGAACGGAACACAGGGTTGGTTCGACTTCGGCTTCTTCGATGTGCAACCGGCAGAACTGGCAAAGGTCGTGGCGATAGTCGCCGCCGGCGTCTACCTCGGTGAGCGGAAGGGCGACGTTCGATGGACGGATGTGGGCATGACGCTGGCGATCGTCGGCGTTCCTGCGGTGTTGATCTTCGTGCAGCCGGACCTCGGGACGATGATGGTGTTCGTGGCGTTCACCGCCGGGATGCTCTTGATCGGGGGGGCGCGCCTCCGCCACTTCGCCGTCCTCGCCCTGACGGCTCTGGTCGCGGTTCTCGCCGTCTTCCAAGCCGGCCTCCTCAAGGAGTATCAGATCGAGCGCCTCACGTCGTTCCTCGATCCGAACCCGGACATCCGCACCGTCGGCTACAACCTGACCCAGTCGAAGATCGCCATCGGGTCGGGCGGGATGCGCGGCAAGGGCATCCGGAGCGACGACACGCAGACGTCGCTCGACTTCGTCCCCGAGCAGCACACCGACTTCATCTTCACCGCGGTAGGTGAACAGCTCGGCTTCATCGGGTCGGCCACGTTGCTCGGCCTGTTCGCCCTCTTGATCTGGCGAGCGCTGCGGATCGCAGCGATGTCGCGCGACATGTTCGGAACGCTCCTGGCGGCTGGGATCGCGTCGATGTGGGCGTTCCAGGTGTTCCTCAACGTCGGCATGACGATGGGGATCATGCCGATCACCGGCGTGCCGCTCCCGTTCATGTCCTACGGCGGGTCGTCGATGGTCGCCAACTTCATAGCCGTCGGCCTCTTGATGAACGTGCACATGCGGAGGTTCCTGCGCTCGTGACGGACGGCGCGCCGAAGCGCGAGAAGGCTGCGGATATCGCCCCGCTGCCCGGCGAGGAACGCGCGGCGCTGCCGCGCCGGCGGCGTCCGCGGCGCCCGACTGCTCCCGAGCCGGCGACGGATCAGACGGAGCAGAAGGCGGCGGAGGCGGCGGGGAACGGCGAGGCGCCCGCTCGCTCGCGCAGCCGACGGCGCGGACGCGGTCGACGCCCACCGAAGCGGGAGCGGCCACAGGTCGATCGGGTGATGCTGATCCATGCCGACCCACACGGCACTCGGATCGCCGTGCTCGAAGAGGATCAGATCGTCGAGCACTACGTCGCGAGAGCGGACGACCGGTCCATCGCCGGCAACATCTACCTGGGTCGGGTGCAGAACGTTCTGCCGGGGATGGAGGCCTCGTTCGTCGAGATCGGCGAAGCGCGGAATGGGGTCCTGTACGCGGGAGAGGTCGGCATCGCGGGCGACGAGGGCGATGAGGTTCCCCGCATCGAAACGGTGCTCAAGCCGGGGCAGCCGATCCTCGTGCAGGTGACGAAGGACCCGATGAGGGCGAAGGGAGCGAGGCTTACCGCCCTGGTTTCGATCGCCGGGCGCCATCTGGTTCTCGTACCCGGCGCCGACAGCGTCGGGGTATCACGGCGGCTACCAGACCGCGAGCGCGTCCGACTGCGCGACTTGGCCGCGGAGCTGCGTCCCGAGGGTTATGGACTCATCGCGCGCACGGCGGCTGAGGGCGCGCAGCGTCCCGATGTCGAGCGAGATCTGGCGCGCCTCCTCGAGACGTGGGCGGAGATCAAGAAGAAGGCCGACCGGGCGAAGGCTCCTGCCCTCGTTTATCAAGAACCGGAACTCGAGCTGCGCGTCATCCGCGACTTGTTCAACCGCGAGATCACCCGGTGCATCGTCGACGATCGCCATCTCGAGCAGGTGCTGCGCGCATACGTGCGCCAGACGACTCCAGATCTGGATCACCGCATCGAACTCTACGAAGGCGAGTTGCCGATCTTCGAGGAGTACCGGGTGACCGAGCAGATCCGGAAGTCGCTCGACCGCCGCGTCTGGCTCCCTTCGGGCGGTCACCTCGTTTTCGATCGGACGGAAGCGATGACCGTGATCGACGTGAATACCGGCAAGTTCGTCGGGAAGTCGAATCTCGAGGAAACGGTCTTCCGCACGAACAAGGAGGCCGCGGTCGAAGTGACACGGCAGCTGCGGTTGCGGGACATCGGCGGCATCATCGTCATCGACTTCATCGACATGGAGGACGGATCGAACCGGGACGAGCTGCTGCGCGTCTTCCGCGCCGAGCTGGAACGGGACCGTACGAGGACACAGGTCTTCGACATATCGCCCTTGGGCCTGGTGCAGATGACGCGTAAGAACGTCTCGGCCGGCATCGTTGAGGCTTTCTCCGATCCGTGCCCGACCTGCGAAGGCAGAGGGATCCTCATCCACGACCTGGATTGACGCCCCCGCGGCCGCCTCTGCTATCCTCAAAGGCCGACTTTTCGAACTGAGTTCAGACCTTCGAGAGGACTTCCACGATGTATGCAGTGATCCGCGCGGGCGGCAAGCAGCACAAGGTGGCGCCCGGTGACGTCATCCAGGTTGAGCGCCTGGGCCGCGAGGACGGTACCGTCGAGTTCACGCCGCTGCTGGTGGTCGACGACGCCGGAGATGTGACCGCGGGAGGCGACGACCTCGCCGAAGCGACCGTCACTGCCCGCGTCGTCGGCGAGACCAAGGGAACCAAGCTGCACGTCCTCAAGTACCGCAACAAGGTCGGCTACCGGAGGAAAACCGGCCACCGGCAGAAGTACACGACCCTCGAGATCGGAGACATCAAGCTGGGCGCGTCGAGGGGTTCGAAGAAGGAGAGCAAGTAATGGCTCACAAGAAGGGCGCCGCGTCCTCGCGCAACGGGCGTGACTCCGAGGCCAAGCGCCTCGGCGTCAAGGTCTTCGGCGGTCAGGAGATCGGCCCGGGCGAGATCATCGTTCGCCAGCGCGGGACCCGCTACCACCCCGGGCTCAACGTCCGTCGTGGTGGCGACGACACGCTCTTCGCCGTCTCCGCAGGGACGGTGAAGTTCCACACGCTGCGCGGCCGGAAGGTCGTAAGCGTCGTATCCGAATAGGTCGCGCACTCTGACGGGCGGGGGCCTCGCGCCCCCGCTTTTCGTTTGTGCTCCTCCCGTAGAGGATTGAGCGATGGCATTCGTCGACGAGGCGCGCATCCAGGTCGCGGCCGGAGCCGGAGGCGACGGGGCATCGTCGTTCCACCGGGAGCCCTTCAAGCCGAAGGGCGGTCCCGACGGCGGTGACGGAGGTAACGGGGGCAGTGTCGTACTTCGCGCCGACGCCGGAGTGGGGACGCTTCTCGAGTTGCGGGATCATCCGCATATCAAGGCGGACCGCGGGGGCCACGGTCAGGGATCCCGCCGCTCCGGCGCGCGCGGTCGTGACCGCATCGTCCTCGTCCCCCCGGGCACGGTGGTTCACGACGACGACGGCGTCGTCCTGGCCGACCTCGCAGCTCCGGGCGACGAGTTCGTCGCCGCATCCGGAGGCCGCGGCGGCCGAGGCAATGCGCGCTTCGCGACACCTACCCGCCGCGCACCCGCGTACGCGGAGAAAGGGGAGCCGGGGGAGGAGCGGTCGCTCCGCCTGGAGCTGCGACTCCTCGCAGATGTTGGTCTCGTCGGCTTCCCGAACGCGGGGAAGTCGACGCTGATCGCGCGGATCTCCGCGGCGCGGCCGAAGATCGCCTCCTATCCCTTCACGACGCTGGCTCCGAACCTGGGTGTGGTCAAGCGCGGCGAGACGTCGTTCGTCGTCGCCGACATCCCCGGGCTCGTCGAGGGGGCGAGCGAAGGGCGCGGCCTCGGCGACCGCTTCCTGCGCCACATCCGGCGCGCCGCGGTTCTCCTGTTCGTGGTCGATCTTGCCGCGCAGGACCGCGATCCCGCTCGCGACGTCGAGGTGCTGCGGCGCGAGCTCGAACGGTTCGATCCCGAGCTGGCGCGGCGGCCGACCCTCGTGGCCGCCAACAAGATCGACGCGATGCGGGACGTCCTCGAGCTGCTCCTCGACGAGATGCCGGAGGCGATCCCCATCTCGGCGGTTACGGGCGAGGGGGTCGAGGAGCTGGTCGAGCGACTGGGCGAGGCGGTAGGGAAGGCGCGGGCGGAGCAGCCTCGAGCCGTCGGCTACATCCGTCACGTCGTGAGAGAGGAGCCGCTCACCGTCGCGCGCGAGAACGAAGGCTGGCGGGTGCGCGGCTCCCGGGTGGAGCGCGCCGTGGCAACGACGAACTTCCACAACGAGGAGGCGGTCGAGCGCCTCCAGAAGCGCCTCCAAGCGATGGGCGTCGAGCGTCTCCTGGCGCAGGCGGGGGCGAAGGCGGGCGACGACGTGCGCATCGGGACGATGGAGTTCGAGTTCGACCCAGAGGAGGAGGGGTGACCCCGCCGAGCGAAGGTCCCGCCCCTTCGGCGACATTTCGGGTTGACTAAGCACATGATGTCAGGGGCCCTGCCGCCGCACATCGGGGTTCTCGGGGGAACCTTCGATCCGCTGCACGTAGGCCACATCGCCGCGGCCGAGGCCGCTATGTCGGAATTCCGGCTGGATCGCGTCCTCTTCGTACCGACCGGCGCGCCGTGGCAGAAGGAGCGGTATTCGCCCTCGGAGGATCGCTTCATGATGACGGTGCTCGGAACCGCGGCGAACGAGCGATTCGCCGTGTCGCGCATGGAGATCGACCGGGACGGCCCTACCTACACCGCCGACACGATGGAGCACCTGCGTGACTTCTACGGGGAGGAGGCGCGCCTGTTGTTCATCGCCGGAGCGGATGCCGTCCTCGGCCTGGGGACGTGGGTGGGCCTCGACCGGCTCGCGAGCCTGGCGGAGGTCGTCGCCGTGCACCGCCCGGGCTTCGACCTGGCGCGGCTGCAGCCGCAGCCAGACTGGCCGCAGATCCATCCGCTCGCGATGCCCGGTGTCGCGGTGTCGTCGACGGAGCTGAGGGCGCGCGCCGCGCGCGGCGAGCCGATCGAGGAGTGGGTGCCGGAACCGGTGGTGCGGTACGCGGTGACGAAGGGCCTTTACGCCGTTCGGACGGAGAGTCTCGGTGGCTGACGAGCGCGAGCCCGCGAGCCGACCTCCGGGCCCGCGGCGTGCTCGTCTCGCGGCGCGCCGCAAGAGCCGCCGTCGCCGCACGTTGCTGCGCACGCTCCCGGCGCTCCTGTTGCTGGGCGCGCTCGTCCTCGCGGGCGGGTGGCTGTATC
>DATLFS010000111.1:0-8961 GCA_035540935.1 Actinomycetota bacterium | reverse complement strand
GTCCCGCGACTGGAAGCTCTCGGCGCGAGCGAGGTCGTCACGCCGGGGAGCCGCGACTACGACCTGACGGTCCGCGACGACGTGGCGAAGCTGTTCGCCGACGTCTACCCGGACGTGGTGGTGCATCTCGCCGCGCGGGTGGGCGGGATCGGCGCCAACCGCGCTCGTCCCGCCGAGCTGTACCTATCGAACCTGTTGATGGGCACCTACGTCATCGAGGAGGCGCGGGTCCGCGACGTGGCGAAGACCGTCATCGTCGGGACGATCTGCGCCTACCCGAAGTTCACGCCGGTGCCGTTCTCGGAGGACGATCTATGGAACGGGTATCCGGAGGAGACGAACGCGCCGTACGGCGTGGCGAAGAAGGCTTTGCTCGTCCACGCGCAGGCGAACCGTGAGCAATACGGCCAGAGCTGCATCTATCTGCTGCCCACCAACCTCTATGGCCCGCGTGACAAGTTCAACGAGAGCGTGAGCCACGTCATCCCGGCACTCATCAAGAAGTGCGTCGACGCGGCGCGGGAAGGGCGCGACGAGATCGAGGTCTGGGGTACGGGCCGCGCCACGCGCGAGTTCCTCTACGTCGACGACTGCGCCGACGGGATCGTGATGGCCACGGAGAGGTATGACGGCCCGGACCCGGTGAATCTCGGAGCGGGGAACGAGGTGCCGATCAAGGACCTCGCCGAGACGATCGCCCGCCTTACGGGGTTCCGGGGGGAGCTGCGTTGGGATCCGTCGAAGCCGGACGGACAGCCGCGGCGCGCCGTCGATGCGACGCGCGCGGAGCGAGAGTTCGGGTGGCGCGCGCAGACGCCGCTCGAGACGGGGCTGAGGCGGACGATCGACTGGTACGTCGCCCACCGCGAGGAAGCGGAAGCCGTCACCTTCTAGTGGCGGACCATCTGCGCGTCGCCTACGACGCCGGGCCGTTGCTCGACCTCCGCACGGGCGTGGGTCGCTACGCGCGCGAGCTGGCCGATGCCCTCGCCGTCACCGGCGTCGAGCTCGTCCCTTACGCGATCGCGGCGCGCGGCGGCCGGTCCGAGGGCATGCGGCGGTGGAGGGTTCCGGCGCGCCTCGTGCAGACGTCGTGGCGACGCCTCGGCGCGCCGCGCATCCAACGGCTGGTGGGGAAGGTCGACGCGGTGCACGCCACGAACTTCGTCCTCCCCGCGCTCGGGCGCGAGGCCGGTGTCCTCACGGTTCACGACCTCTCCTTCCTGCGCGACGACACCTTCCCGGGGGGTGAGCGCCTGCGCGATCTCGTGCCCTGGTCGACGGCACGCGCGGCGGCGATCCTCACCCCGACGGAGGCGGTGAAACAGGAGGTCTGCGACGCCTACGGCGCGCCGGCGGCCTCGGTGCACGTGACCCATGAGGGCGTCTCGCCGCTCTTCTTCGGCGCGACGCCGCTGTCCGACGGCGCGCTGAGAGACCTCGGCCTGGCGGGCCCCTACGTCCTCGCCGTCGGCACGATCGAGCCGCGCAAGAACCTCCCGCGGCTCCTCGAGGCCTGGCGCTCGGTGCGGGCGGAACTGCCGGAGATGACGCTCGCGATCGCCGGGCCGAAGGGGTGGGGACCGGAGCTCCCGGAGGCTCCCGGCGTCCGCTTGCTCGGCTGGGTGGGCGACGAGACCTTGCCCGGGCTGCTTGCCGCAGCGGAGGTGTTCTGTTACCCGTCTCTGTACGAAGGCTTCGGCCTTCCGCCACTGGAGGCGATGGCGGCCGGCACGGCGGCCGTCGTGGGGGACTATCCCGCGGCGGCCGAGATCCTCGGAGATGCCGCGATCGTGGTGCGGGCGAGGGAGCCGGAGGACATCGCAGCGGGGCTCGCGAGGGTCCTGTCGGACGAGGGCCTGCGGAAGGACCTGGCTCGCAGGGGCCGGGCGAGGGCAGCCGAGTTCTCGTGGCTACGTACCGCGAAAGAGACCCTCGCCGCCTATCAAGTGGCGGTCGCGAGGTGACGACGGTCAAGGGGTGAGAGTGGAGCGAACCAGGAGCATGAGAAGGGTCGTTGTCGCCGCCGCCGTCGCGGGCATCGTGACGGCCGGCGCGCCGGTGGCTCAGGCGGGCCGCCAGGTGACGATCAAGGGCGGCGGCTGGGGTCACGGCATCGGCATGTCCCAGTACGGCGCCTACGGCCGTGCCCAGAACGGCAAGAGCGCGGAGCAGATCCTCGAGAAGTACTACACGGGGGCTCAGGTCAAGAGCGCCGACATGCCGCGCCGCATCCGGGTCGGCCTGCTGCAGGGCCGCGGCTCCGTCTCCTTCTCGTCGTCGGCCTTCTCCGACGGCGGCGGGAAGGTCGTGTGGAGGGTGGCCGGGGAGCCGGATGCGATCGCCCAGGGCGGTTCGAAGGCCACCTGGAAGGTCGAATCCGGTTCGGCGGGCGCGATGCGGCTGTTCAAGAACGGCGACCGGGTCCGGGTCGACGGACGCGCCGCCTTCGGCTCCCCCGACGCTCCGCTGATCCTGAAGTACGAGCCCTTCGGCACCCTCGTGCGGGTGGTGGAGAAGAGCAATTCCTACGCCTATGGGCGCATGGAGGTGGCGACCTACTCCTCGTCCTCGTGCGGCGGCTACTGTCTGAACCTCGTGGTGTCCTTGCCCATGCAGAAGTACCTCTACGGGCTCGGTGAGGTTCCGTCGTCGTGGCCGGCCGCGGTCCTGCGGGCGCAGGCGATCGCCGGCCGCACCTACGCGCTCGAGAAGGTGCGCCGCCTGGGACAGAACCGTTACCCCTGCTCCTGCGCGGTCTACGACTCCACGATCGACCAGGCGTATATCGGCGACGCCAAACGGACCGGGTCGGGTTCGTATTGGGACGACTGGAAGGGTGCCGTCGACGCTACGAAGAACCAGGTGATCCTCCACAACGGGACGCCGATCCAGGCGCTCTACTCCTCGTCGTCCGGCGGCCACACCGAGAACAACGAGAACGTGTGGGGCGGGGCGCCGATCTCGTACCTGCGGGGCGTGAACGACGGCCCCGACGCCGTCTCGGCCAACCCGAACCACAAGTGGAAGATGACGATGTCGTGGCGGTCCTTCTCGTCGAAGCTCGCGGCGCGATTCGGTACGGGGAAGGTCCTCCGGTTCCGCCTCCGCGCGCCCTTTGGCGTCTCGGGGCGGGTGACGGTGGTGAAGTCGGCCACCGAGGGCGGCGTGAAGATCGTCGGCGAGACCAAGACCGTACGGGTCTCCGGATGGGACGTGCGGAGCGCTCTCGGCCTGAAGGACACGCTCTTCCGCGTCTCCGTCACCTCGACCGACTCCGGTACCGCGACGCGGACCGGGGCGTCGGCGGAGGGCGACTTCACCGACCGCTGACGACCACCGGCGGGGCGCGCCCGACGCGCCTCGTTTGCCGTTCTGAAGGTCCCGTACACTCCCCGGCGTGGAAGTTCCGACCCCCGACGAGCTCGCCGCCGCTCACGTCTCGCGCTCGAGCAGCGCGATCTCGGTCGCCATCCTTCTGGTGAGCGTCGCCTTCGCGATCGGCGGCCAGTTCATGTTGAAGTCGGCTATGGACTCGATCGGGCGCTTCGGCTCGGCCGAGGTGAAGCAGGCCGGCGAATACATCGGCCGGGCCGCCCGTGAGCCGAGGCTCTGGGGCGGTCTCGCGCTCTTCGGCTGCTCGGCCGCGTTCTGGCTCGTCGTGCTCTCGCGGGTGCCTCTTTCGCTCGCCTATCCCTTCGTCGGGATCTCCTACATCGTGGTGGTTCTGATCGCACGCTTCGCGCTGCACGAGGAGGTTCCTCCCCTCCGTTGGGTGGGGGTCGCGCTGGTGGCGCTCGGCATCGCCGTGATCGGCGCCTCGTCGAGGAGCGTCAGCGGTACGTGAAGCCGTCGCGGCCTTGAAGGCACTACTCCTCGCCGGCGGCCTCGGGACGCGCCTCCGGCCGCTCACCTACACGCGGCCCAAGCACCTCCTTCCGATCGCCAACCGGCCGCACATCGAGCACGTCTTCGACCTCCTGATCCGCCACGGCGTGACCGATGTCGTGCTCCTGACCTCCTATCTCGCGGAGGCGTTCGACGAGGTCGCGGCCGCGGCGCGGTCGCGCGGGCTGTCGGTCGAGGTCACCCACGAGCGGGAGCCTCTGGGAACCGCCGGGGCGATCAAGAACGCGGAGGAGGTGGCGGGGTCGGGCACCTTCCTCGTGTTCAACGGCGACATTCTCACCGACTGCGACCTCGAAGCGCTCGTCCGCGTCCACCGGGAGAAGGGCGCCGAAGCCACGATCTGGCTGCAGCCGGTCGAGGATCCCTCCGCTTTCGGCGTCGTCCCGACCGACGACGACGGCAGGGTGCTCGGGTTCATCGAGAAGCCACCGGCCGGCGCCGCGCCGACGAACCTCATCAACGCCGGGATCTACGTCTTCGAGCCCTCGATCCTGAAACGCATACCCGAGGGCGAGGTCTGGTCGGCCGAACGCCAGCTCTTCCCGGGGCTGGTGGAGGAGGGCGCCGGTCTCTTCGCCACGGCGACCACGTCCTACTGGATGGACATCGGGACCCCGGCCAAATACCTGCAGGCGAACCTCGACGCTCTCGCCGGCGCGTTCCGCACGCCGGCGGTGGCAGAGCCGCACGAGGGCGCCGTGCTGCGGGCGGATGGGGCCGTGATCGACGGCACCGCCCGGGTATCCTCGGCCTGTCTCGGCGCCGGTTGCGTGGTCGAGGAAGACGCCGAGGTCGAGGCGTCGGTGCTGCTCCCCGGCGCGCGCGTCGGGCGCGGCGCCGTGGTGCGGCGGTCCATCCTGGGTGCCGGCGCGGTGGTCTCGGCTGGGACGCGCCTGGTGGACGAGACGCTGGCCGACGACGAAAGCAGATAGGAGACGACGTGCGCGTTCTGGTGACGGGGGCCGCGGGATTCATCGGATCGCATCTGGTCGACCGACTCCTGCAGGAGGGGGAGGAGGTGGTCGGCGTCGACGACCTGTCGTCGGGCTCACTGGCCAACCTGTCCGAGGCGCGCCGCTCGTCGTTGGGGAAGTTCAGCTTCCACCGCGTCGACATCACTTCGACCGCGATCGCCGACCTGATCCGGCGCACCAAGCCGCAGCAGATCATGCACCTCGCCGCACAGGTAGACGTGCGCAGATCAGTGTCGGACCCGATCCACGACGCGATGATCAACCTCGTCGGAACGCTCAACATCCTCCAGGCCGCGGTGGAAGCGGGCACCGAGAAGGTCGTGTTCACGTCGTCGGGTGGATGCATCTACGGCGAGCCCGACGAGTCCCGCCTACCGGTCACGGAAGACCAGGTCTTCACGCCGGAGGCACTTCCCGAGTCCCCCTACGGCGTGTCGAAGAAGGTCGTCCTCGACTACCTCCGCTACTACAAGACCGTTCACGGGCTCGACTACACGGCCCTGGCCCTGTCGAACGTGTACGGGCCGCGGCAGGAGCCTGCTTCGGAGGTCGGTCTCGAGGGCCAGGTGGTCGCGATCTTCTGCCGCAAGATGCTCGCGGGGCGGCCGTGCACGATCTACGGCGACGGCGGCCAGACGCGCGACTTCGTCTTCGTGGACGACGTGGTGGCCGGCTACCTCGCGGCCCGCTCCCGCGGGTCCGGCGAGCTCGTGAACATCTCGACCAACAGCGAGCTTTCGGTGAACGAGCTGCACGACCGGCTGGCCGAGCTGACGGGCACGCGCTACGAGGCGGTGCACGCCGCCGCTCGTCCCGGCGAGCTCTACCGGATACGCGTGGACAACGCGAAGGCGGCCGACGTCCTCGAGTGGCGGCCGGGTGTCGGCCTCACGGAGGGGCTCAAGCAGACGGTCGCGTGGTTCCGCGCCAATCCGAAGAAGTGACGGCGCTCAGTCGCCGGCGCTGAAGGTCGGGACTCCGACGTTCTCCGGGCCCTTGCCCTGGAACTGTGCCCGGAACTCGTCGAGCACCTCCTCGGAGACACGCTCGCACGCCTGGTACGCCCCCCACGCGGCCGCGGCGAAGTTCCCCTCGCCCAGCTGCTCATACGGGACCGCGAGGACACCGAGCACCTGGTTGCCGCCGAGGTTGTCCATGTATCCCTCGATCTCGTCGATGACGGTCGAAGGGGCCGCGGGGTCGTACCAGATGACGATCTGCCCGTGCTCCAGGTTGTGCACCACCCGCTCCGCCGGCGGGTTCCCCACGCTCTCCGGGGGATAGAAGCGTGCGTCTGCAGGCTGCGCGTAGTGGTCGCCCGACGTCGGCGGGTTCGACGCGTAGTTCACCGGCGTGCCGTCTTCGACGTGATTGGCGGATTCCGCCTCGGGCGGCTGCTGGATCTCACCGCAACCCGCCTCCTGTGCGGCGACGCCGACAGGTCCCGTGGTCTTGTCGCGCTCGCTGAGGATCAGGAACACGACGAGCGCGAGGACGAGCCCGATCACGCCCAGCGTGATGAGGTTGCGCTTGCGGGCCTGCGCCTTCAGCTCGGCTTGACGCGCCTCTTCGAGGGCGCGCCGTTGCTGCTTCTGCTCGAGTTTCTTGCTCATCGGGTTCGAGAGGCTACCAAGAACCGAGGATGTAGTCGCGGCCGTCGGGTGCGGGACGAGGGCGCGGGCGGTAGTCGCCGGACGCGTATCCGACGAGGACGAGCGCGTGCGGCTCCACGGCGGGAGGCAGGTCGAGCACGTCCTGTACCACGTCGCGACAGAAGACCGGAGCGGAGATCCAGCACGACGAGATGCCGCGTTCCGCGAGGCCGAGCATGTACGTCTGGAGTGCCGCGCCGACGGAGTGGGCGAAGAGGCTCCATTCCGCGAGCCGTCGACGCTCGTCGGGATAGACATGCGCCCGGGTCATATCGGCGGAGGCGATCGTCAGGAGCGGGGTGCTCGTCAGGAGGCGGTGCGACCGCTCCACGATCGCCGCGGCTCGTTCGTCCGCGATGCCGTCGCGCCGCAGGTCCTCGAGCCACCGCGCCCCCATGGCGCGGGCAAGATCGTCTTTGGCCCGCTCCGACTCGAGCAGAGCGAACCTCCACGGCGCGCTGTGATGCGGAGCGGGTGCTTGAACCGCCAACGCGACCGCGCGCTCCACGTCGTCCCGCGGCACGGCGCGGCCGTCGAACGCGCGGATGCTGCGGCGCGCCGCCACGACCTCCTCGAGGTTCACCGGAAGAGGTCCTCGCCGTGCGGTCGGACGATCGCGCGTGCCGACCCGCGCCCCCAGGAAACCGGCGCGCCGCGAACGATCGCGACCGGTATATCGCTCGTCTTCCCCATGACCATCTCCGCGGCCGCGGCGATCTCGTCGGCCACGCAGATGCGCGTCGCAGTCAGCTCGCGTCCGCTCGCGTCGAGCCGGCCGCGGTAGTCGACGAAGGGGTCGAACCCCGCGATGCCGATCGCGACGTTCGTCTGGCCGAGCCGCCAGGCGCGCCCGAAGGTGTCGGCGACGACCACACCCACCGGCGTCCCGAGCCTTCTCTCGATCGCGCCGCGGATGCGGCGCGCCGACAGATCGGGGTCGACCGGCAACAGGAGGACCTCGTCACGCGGCACGTTCGACGCGTCCACGCCCGCGTTGGCGCAGACGAAGCCGTGTCTCGTCTCCGAGATGATCATGTCGCCGGCGCGCCGGAGGATCTGCGCCGACTCCGCGATCGCCGCGTCGCGCCTGTCGGCCGCGGGCACGCGGCGACCCTCCGCCTTCGAGACGATCTTCTGTGCGACCACGACCACGTCCTGTGCTACGACCAGATCGGCCAGCGCGTCGCAGATGATCCGGCCGAGGTCGTCGCCCGTCTCTATCTCGGGTATGCCGCGCACCGGCAGCACGTGGATGTCGTTCATGCCGCGAGCGCTCGCGCGAGACGGCGCGACGCCCGGCGGTCGGTCATGATCGTGTCGACCGTCTGCACCGCAAGCCCGAGCTCCTCGACCGGCGGAGCTTCTCCCGCGTCGGTCTCGTCGATCACGAAGCGCGTCACGAAATCGGCGTAGAGCGAGGCGACGCCTGCCGCGGAAACGCGTGCACCGACGGATGCGAGCATCCGGTCGGCCGGTCCCTTGAGGGCGCGGCCTCGCACGATGGGGGAGACGGCCGCGACATCGCGGTGCGCTCGCAGCGCGTCCCTCACTCCGGCGAGCGCCAGGATCGGGCCGATCGAAACGACCGGGTTGCTAGGGCACACGACCACCCGGTCGGCCTCCGCGATCGCCGTGAGGACGCCGGGCGCGGGGGTCGCCGCCGCGATCCCGGCGAACAGGACCTCCGCCACCTCCGGCTCCTGGCGCTCCTTCACGAAATACTCCTGGAAGTCGAGCGTGCGGCCGTCGGGCGTGACTATGCGCGTTCTGACCTCGTCGTCCGACATCGGCAACACCGACGCGGTCACGCCGAGGGACACCGCGATGTCACGCGTCACGCGGTGCAGGGGGACGCCGCGATCGAGACGATCGGTGCGATGGATGCAGGTGGCGAAGTCTCTGTCGCCGAGGGAGAACCAGGTGTCCTCGCCCAGCGCGCGCAGCGCGTCGACCACGTGGAACGTGTCGCCGGCGATCCCCCATCCGCGTTCCTCGTCGGCGATGCCGGCGAGCCAGTAGGTGCAGATGTCGACGTCGGGCGAGACGTGGACCCCGTAGATGCGCGCATCGTCGGCGGTATTGACGATCGCCGTCAGCTCGACGTCGTCGAGCGCTGCGAGGCCCACGAGGAGCTTCGCGCCCCCGACCCCGCCTGCGAGGGCGGTGATCTTCACGTGAGTGAACCTATCGCGGCGCGCCGAAGGCGGCGCGTAGACTGCGCGGATGACGATCCTGGACCGGCTCGCCGACCGCGCCGCGCGCGGCGAACGGTTGTCCGATGAGGAGATCCGTTCCCTGGCGTCGCTCTCGGTGCAGGATCCGGCTCCCCTCCTGGCAGCGGCTGCGGCGCGACGCGACGCGTCCTGCGGCCCGCGGGTCACGTACTCACGGAAGGTCTTCATCCCGCTCACGAAGCTGTGCCGCGA
>DATLFS010000110.1:0-7630 GCA_035540935.1 Actinomycetota bacterium | reverse complement strand
GGACTCTCCTAGCTCTCTCCCTCTCGCTCCTCGCGGCCTGCGGCGGAGGCGCCGCCGGGCCTTCCCGTCCGTTGGTGGCGGCGGCCGTCTTCCCCCTCGGCTGGGCTGCAGAGCGGGTAGGCGGAGACGCGATCGAGGTCGCCATCCTCACCCCGGCGCAGACGGAGCCGCACGATTTGGGGCTGACGCCGGGGCAGGTACGACAGGTCGCCGGCGCCGACCTCGTTCTCTACGTGGGCGCGGACTTCCAGCCCGCCGTGGAGGAGGTCGCGTCCGGCCGCGACGAGGCGCTCGACGTGCTGGAGGCGGTCGACGCGCTCGCGGCGGCCGACGAACACGATGATCACAACCACGGCCCGGTCGACCCCCACGTCTGGCTCGATCCGGTGCGGATGAAGGCGGTGGTGGAGGCGGTCGGGGCCCGCGTCGCAGAGCTCGTCCCCGACGACACCGACGCGATCCGCGCCCGCGCGGCGGAGCTCGCCGAGGAGCTGAACGCCCTGCACCGAGATTTCGAGGCGGGGCTGTCCGGGTGCGAGCGGCACGAGATCGTCGTGAGCCACGAAGCGTTCGGCTACCTGGCCGACCGGTACGGCCTCGAGCAGATCGCGATCTCGGGGCTCGACCCCGAGGCGGAGCCGTCACCCGGCCGGATCGCCGAGGTCACGCGGCTGGCGCGTGAGAAGGGCGCCACCACGATCTTCTTCGAGACGCTGGTCTCGCCGGCGATCGCGGAGACGGTCGCCGCCGAGGCCGGCGTCGAGACGGCCGTGCTCGACCCGCTCGAGGGTCCCCCGGAGAGTGGTGACTACCTCCGGGGCATGCGGGCGAACCTCGAGGCGCTCCGGAAGGCCCTCGGGTGCTGACGGTCCCGTTCTCGCTCCGCGCCGGACGCGTGGCGCTCGGCGGCCGGACCGTCTTGCACGATGTCGACTTCGCGCTCGAGCCGGGGAGCTTCACGGTGCTCCTGGGGGCGAACGGATCGGGCAAGACGACGCTCGTCCGTGCGCTCCTCCGCCTCGTTCCCCTGACCGGCGGCGAGCTGCTGCTGTTCGGCATCGAAGCGCGGCGGTTCCGCGAGTGGTGGCGCATCGGATACGTCCCGCAGCGGCCCGGTGCCGCGTCCGGCGTCCCCGCGACCGTGGAGGAGGTCGTCCTGTCCGGGCGAGTGGCGCGGGCGCGCCGCTTCGCTCCGTACCGGCGCCCCGATCGGGCGGCCGCGGCCGCCGCGCTCGAAGCGGTCGGGCTGGGGGACCGCGCGGCGGATCCGATCCACACGCTCTCGGGCGGCCAGCAGCAGCGGGCCCTGATCGCCCGCGCGCTCGCCGGCGACCCGGATGCGTTCGTGCTCGACGAGCCCGTGGCCGGCGTCGACCTCGAGCACCAAGAGATCTTCGCGGACGCCCTGTCCACGCTCCGCAGGGAGGGGCGCTCCGTCCTCCTCGTGGCGCACGAGCTGGGATCGATGAAGGACCTCGTTTCGCACACGGTCGTCCTCGAGGCGGGGCACGTCACCTACGACGGGCCGCCGCTCGACGAGCACTTCCATATCGAGCACGTGCACCACCATCCGCACCTGCACGCCGAGACGCCCCGCACGTTGCCTCCCGGAAAGGGAGCGGTGTGAGCGTCTTCGACCTCTGCCCCCTCGAGGCGTGCCAGTTCGACTTCATGCGCCGCGCGCTGCTGGCCGCGCTCTTCATCGGGCTTGCGGCTCCGGCCGTGGGTGTCTTCCTCGTCCAGCGACGCCTCGCGCTCATGGGCGACGGGATCGGGCATGTCGCTTTCGCCGGGGTGGCGGCGGGCTTCCTGGCCGGGGTCGCGCCGGTCGCAACGGCAGTCGCGGCCGCCGTTTTGGGCGCGATCGCGATCGAACTCCTGCGCGAGCGCGGCAGGACGGCCGGCGACGTGGCGCTCGCGCTGATCTTCTACGGCGGCATCGCTCTCGGCGTCTTCCTCACCTCGATGAGCGACGCAACGAGCGGGAACCTGATCGGCTATCTGTTCGGTTCGGTGGTGACGGTCGACAACGGCGATCTCGCGGTGACGGGCGGTGCGGCCGCGGCCGTGCTCGCGCTGACGTTCCTTCTGCGCAAGGAGCTGTTCGCCGTCTGTTACGACGAAGACATCGCACGCACCGCAGGGCTTCCGGTCAGGCTCTTCAACATCACGATCGCGGTCGCCGCCGCAGTGACGATCGCGGTCACGATGAAGGTGGTCGGCATCCTTCTGGTGTCGGCGATGCTCGTTCTTCCGGTCGCGGCCGCGCAACAGGTCACGAGATCCTTCCGCGCGACGGTGCTCGCCGCCGTGGCTCTCGGCGCCGTCGAAGCCGTCGCCGGCCTGCTGGTGGCCTTCTACGCCGACGTCTACCCGGCCGCGACGATCGTGCTTGGAGCGATGATCGTGTTCGCGCTGGCGGCCGCGACGGCACGTCTCCGCAGGGTTGCGGCGTGAGCGACGCCCCGCGCCGCCGGAGCACCAAGCAGCGCGCCGCGATCGTGCGGGCGCTGACCGATGCCACCGGCTTCCGCAGCGCTCAAGAGCTGTTCGATCAGCTCCGCGCGCACGGCGAGCAGGTGGGACTCACGACCGTGTACCGCACCCTGCAGTCGCTCGCCGACGAAGGCGAGGTCGACGTGCTCGTAACCGACGGGGGCGAAGCCATCTATCGGCGGTGCGAGACGGACGCGCACCACCACCACCTGGTGTGCCGCGAGTGCGGCCATTCGGTCGAGATCGAGAGCGAGGCCGTAGAGCGATGGGCGGCCGTGACCGCGGCCGACCACGGCTTCTCACAGGTCACACACACGGCCGAGGTCTACGGCGTGTGCACCGGCTGCCGAGAGCCGCGAGTCTAAGGCTGCTCCTCTTCGTCGAGCGCGTGGCGCCATTCCTCCTCCGCCTTCGGCCGCCGCCACCCTCGCTCGCGCGGCTCCGGCTCCGGAGGAGGTGGCTCCTCTACCGCGGGTTCACTCTCGCCGTGACCCGCACGCACGACTAGTGCCGCGAGCGCGGTGGTTATCGGCACCGACGCGACGAGGCCGATGCTGCCGACGAGCGTCCGGACGATCTCCTCCGCGACCACCTCGGTGGTGATGAGCTGCCCGATCGGGCGCTCGCTCAGGACGAAGAGGATCAACAACGGCAGCGACGCGCCCGCGTAGGCCAGGACCAAAGTGTTGACGGTCGACGCGATGTGGTCGTGGCCGATCCGCACTGCCGCCCGATAAAGCCGGCGCAGCGAATACGCCGGGTTGGCGATGTGCAGCTCCCACACCGCCGAAGCCTGCGTCACGGTGACGTCGTCGAGGACGCCGAGCGTCCCGATGATGATCCCCCCCAGCAACAGCCCCCGCAGGTTCACCTGCTGCGCGGACACCTGAAGGAAGAGCGCCTCCTCACTGCCGAAGCCGGTGAAGCGAACGAGGTCGACGAAGAAGAGTGCCAAGAGACCTGTGAGAGCGAGCGAGACCATCGTCCCGATCACCGCGGTGGTCGTGCGCGCGTTCAACCCGTGCGCGAGGTAGAGCGAGACGAACATGATCGCGGCGGCGCCCACGATCGCCACCGCCAGCGGCGGCCGGCCCGAGAGGATCGCCGGCAGGACGAATTGGATGAGGACGAGAAGGCTCATCGCGAGTCCGGCGAGCGCGTACAAGCCCTTCCACCGGCTGAGCGCGACGACCACGATCGCGAACAGGACCCCGAGAAGGGCGAGCGGGCGGTTGCGCTGGAAGTCGAAGAAGTTGTAGGCGAACTCCTCCGGCGCGTCGGGCGAACGAGACATGAGCACGTCGTCACCGCGGGCGAAGTGACGCCCCCCTTCCCCCTGTGCCGCCTGGAAGGTGACGACCTCTCCCGCGTCGGGACCCTCGTTCAGGCGGACACCGACCTCGGCACAGTCGAACGACTCGGCGGTCGGGAGGTCACCGCACTCGACCGGATCGAGCGCCACGACCTCGCCCTTGTAGACGTCCGCCGGAGGCCCTCCCAACGTCGGCGTGTCCCCGCGCGGCCACAGCCACGCGAGCCCGACGAGCGTCGCGACGAGGAAAGGCGTGACCGCGAACGCGAGCCGGCGCCGGACCTCGGGGGACGCCCGGGGGAAGTCGTCCGGGGCGTGGGTGTGGCCGTGCGCCACCGGGCGCTAGTGGGTCGGGGGCGGCGGCGGCCTGTCGTCCACCACCGTTAGGTCCGGTCCCCCGTCGCCGGACTCTCCGTCGCCGGAGAACGCGCTCAGGTCCTTCCCGAAGGCCGCCTGGAAGGGTCCCAGCAGCTCGATAGGTATCGGGATGACCAGCGTGGAGTTCTTCTCGGCGGACACGTCCGTCACGGTCTGGAGGTAGCGGAGCTGATAGGCGATCGGGTGGCGGGCGATGACGGCGGCGGCCTGGGCGAGGCGCTCGGACGCCTGGAACTCACCCTCGGCATTGATGATCTTGGCACGCCGCTCACGCTCGGCCTCCGCCTGCTTCGCCATCGCGCGCTGCATCTCGCTCGGCAGGTCGACGTCTTTGATCTCGACGAGCGCGACCTTGATCCCCCACGGGTCCGTCAGGTCGTCGATGATGCGCTGAAGGTCGGAGTTAAGGCGGTCGCGCTCGGAGAGGATCTCGTCGAGGTCGGCCTTGCTCAGAACGGCGCGCAGTGTCGTCTGCGCGATCTGGCTGGTGGCGAAGAGGTAGTTCTGCACCTCGACGATCGCCTTCACCGGGTTGAAGACCTGGAAGTACACCACCGCGTTGACGCGCACGGTCACGTTGTCCTTCGTGATGACGTCCTGCGGCGGCACGTCGAGGGTGACGATCTGCAGGTTCACCTTCACCATGCGGTCGATGATCGGGATGATGAAGAAGAGTCCGGGTCCTTTGGCCCCGGCGACGACACGGCCGAGGCGGAAGATGACGCCCCGCTCATACTCCTGAACGATCCTCACGGACGCGGCCAGCAGGATGAGCCCCAGGATCAGGACGACCCCGACTGCGGCAAGACCCATGTCCCCTCCTCTTCCGCGAGTGTGTCGGCGACAGACTACGAGATAGAGGGTTGCTCGGCTCCGCCGGGCAGGTGGGGCTCTTCCTCGTGCAACGGTTCGACCAGCAGCACGAGACCTTCGGTAGCCATGACCCGCACCTTCTCGCCCTGCGCGATGCCCGTCTCCATGGTGCGGGCCCGCCACAGCGTTCCCTTGGTCAGGACGGTCCCCTCGGGGGCGATGTCGGTCTTGGCTTCACCGACCATCCCGACGATCGCCTCCTCGCCGGTGATCGGTCTCCGCAAGCGGACGCGGAGCGCGGCGGTCATCGCCGAGATGAAGAAGAGGAGGGTAAGCACGACGGCGAGGACGATCGTGTCCACACCGACCTGCAGGTCGGGTGACGCGCCGGCGAACAGGATCAGGGCGCCGGCGACGAGCGAGGCGATCCCTCCCGCCGTCCAGATCCCCAGCCCAGAAGTGTGCAGATCGACGACGAAGAAGATCACGCCCAGGAGGATGAGGAGGACACCCGCCCAGTTCGTCGGCAGGACGTTGAGCGCATAGAAGCCGAGTAGGAGCGAGACGGCGCCGAGGATGCCGGCGAGCCCGATCCCCGGGTTGTAGATCTCGAAGATGATCCCGAACTGCCCGATGAGCAGCAACAGGAAGGCGATCTCGGGGTTGGTGATCGTGTGCAGGAGCCGCTGGAAAAGGTTCATCTCCTGGAACCGCAGAGTGACGGCCAAAACGCCGTTCTCGTCCAGGGTGTCGAGCGCCATCTGCGTTCCCGAGCCGACGGTGACGGTGGTTTCGTCCATCTCCCCCAGCACCGCGTTCAGCGAGGACGCAATGCCGTCGATCGCGCCCACCTCGAGCGCCTCGCGCGGGCCGAGCGAGCGCGCCGTGCGCACCGCATCCTCCGCGAACTCGACGTCTCGTCCCCGCTGTTCGGCGATACCGACGAGAAGCTCGGCGGCGTCGTTCGTGATCTTGCTCTTCAGCGTGTCGTCGATGTCCTCACCGCCGAGGTTCACGGGAGAAGCCGCGCCGATCGTTGTCGACTCCGCCATGTAGAGGAGGTTCGCCGCGTACGCGATGAACGTGCCGGCCGAGGCGGCCCGCGCTCCCCGCGGCGCGACCCACACCACGAGCGGCACCTCGGAATCGAGCATCTCCTGCAGGATCCCGCGCATGGAGATATCGAGGCCGCCCGGCGTGTCGATCTCGATGACCGCGGCGTGCACCCCGTCGCGCTCGGCCGCCGCGATACGCGCCCGGAGGTAGTCGGCCATCGTCGGGTCGATGACGCCCTTCACCTCGATCACGTCGACCAGACGACTCGTGTCCTGAGCCTGCGCGGGAGCGAAGAGCCCTGCCGATCCCAGCAGGAGACAGAGGGCGAACAACAGCCGTCGCAGCCGCATCCACACATGGTCGCAGACGCGAGGCGATGCTGTAGAACACGCGGGTGCAGATGGATGAGTTCCTCGCGCCCCGCATCCTCATCGTGGCGGGGAAGGGCGGCGTGGGGAAGACGACGGCCGCGGCCGCTCTGGCGCTGATCGCCGCGCGGCACGGCCGCAAGGTCTGCGTCGCCGAGGTCGACCGGAAGGGGAGCCTGGCGCGCCTCCTCGGCGGCCGCACCCATCTCACCTACGAACCTGCGGAGCTGACGCCGGGGGTGTGGGGCGTCAACATCGCGCCGGAGGAGGCGCTCGCGGAATACCTTGAGGTCCAGTACAAGATGAAGCGGATCTCCCGCGTCTTCACCAGCACCCACTTCGTCGACTACGTGGCTACGGCCGCGCCGGGTCTGAAGGACATCCTGGTGCTCGGCAAGGTCTGGTACCTCGAGAAGAACCGCGCTGCGGGAACGCGCCACGACTTCGACACGATCGTCCTCGATGCGCCGGCCGCGGGGCACATGTTGCAGTTCCTCTCTGCCCCGATGGGGCTCTCCGACGCGGTGCGCGTCGGACCGATTCGCAGGCAGGCGGAATGGCTCGTCGAGATGCTGCAGGACGAGAGCCGGACGCGCGTGCACCTCGTGACCCTGCCCGAGGAGATGCCGGTGACGGAGACGCTCGAAACCGACGCCGCGCTCCGGGAGCGCATCGGTATCTCCGCCGGACCGGTTTTGGCGAACGCCGTCTACCAGCCACTCCTGTCGAAGTCCGAGACGAAGCTGTTCGGCGAGCTGGCCGACGATGGGTCGCTCGACGAGTTGTGCGGTGAGGCGAACGAGGTCGGGCTCCGTCTCGAACACGACGACCTCGAGGCGCTCCTCGGTTACGCGCGCTTCCGCGATGCGAGACGTTCGATCCAGCAGAAGCACCTGAAAGCTCTGAAACGCGGGGTCGCCCAGCCCGTGCTGGAGCTTCCGTTCGTGTTCTCCGCGGGGCTGGCCCTTCCCGATGTCGAGCTTCTGGCCGACGTGATCGAGCAACAGGTGGCGGCGCTGTGATCCACAACCCGATGGTCGAGATCCTCGGCGCGAAGGAGATCATCGTCTGCGCCGGCGCGGGTGGTGTGGGGAAGACGACCACCCGCGCCGGCGCAGACGATGATCTCCTTCGCGCCGAGGATCTCGACCATCGGGTTGTGGATCACAGCGCCGCCACCTGTTCCTCGATCACGTCGGCCAGAAGC
>DATLFS010000109.1:0-5505 GCA_035540935.1 Actinomycetota bacterium | reverse complement strand
CGTTCAGCGTGAGGTCGACCGTCCTGGTCGCGCCGCCGTCGAACGGCTCGAGCTCGGCCCTGAGGTAGAGCGTCTCGCGCCCGCGCACCGGCACCCGCTTCGTCTCGTTGTAAGTGCGACCGTCGAGCGACCACGTCAGCTTGGTCAGCGTGTACTGGCGGACCGTCTCTTCGACGTCCACGTCGATGTCGATCCCGGTGAACTCGATCTCCTCGAAACGGTTGCTCTCGAGGACGAACAGCGTGTCGAGCAGCTCCCACAGCGAGTCGAAGGAGACGTCGTAACGGCTCGCGTGACGGTTCGCCCGGTTCAGCTCCCACGGCGCGCCGGACGAGGTCGTGCCGGTGATCCTCCAGGTGAGGCTCGAGGAACCCGGACCGATCTGGTCGAAGACGACGTCGATGTTCAGGAACGAGTGGACGAACGCGAGGAACGGCACGTATCGGCTCAGGACCGAGCGCGTCTGGCCGTCGCGCGACTTGCCCGTGTCGAGGGACGTCACGGTGGAGTCGATCGGGATCGTGGACGGCCCGGTTCCCAACGTGGCTCGGATGGCGCTGAACCGATCCTGATCGACGGTGCCCACCGAGCCTTCGATCGTCGCCAGCTTGTACGCGCCGAAGACCGGATCGCTCACCACCGTAAGAGCGCGCGCTGCGTTCGCTCCGAGGGTGGTGGAGCCGTTGAAGAAGAACGGGTGGCCGAAGGCGATCACCTTGCCGTTGCAGACGAAGGTCGCCGTTCCGACTCCGGCGGCGGTGAGGTCGCCGTAGGACAGCGCGCCCGCGAAGGAGTCGCCGGCCTCGATCGTGGTATCGCCCGGCGCAAGGCTCCCCGAGGAGGATCCCCCGGTGTGGGCGATGAACGGCGCCTTCTCGCGCGTGAGGACGTCGCGGATCTTGGAGAGGCCCCGGCCGGAGACGCCGGAGAGGCTGAGTGGCGTGAGGAGGCGCTCCATGCTCCCGATCTGCGACTCCTGGACGCCCGTCGAACGGGCGACCGTTCGCCGGGTGCGGTCGTCGAGCCGGACGCGGCGCGGTTCCGCGGCGCGCTGCGCCTCTGGGTAGCTGAGGACCTCGAACATGTCCTCCGCGGGCGTGACGCCGCCGATGAGCGACGGGCCCCACGTGAGGCCATAGGCGACGGCGCCGATCAACTTGCCGTCCCGGTAGACGGGCGAGCCCGACATCCCGGCCCAGATCGTGCCGACCCGCTCCATCATCGGGCCCCCGGCCTCGATGATGATGAGGTCCTTGCCGGGGGCCAGCGCGTTGGGCATGACGCCCAGGATCTCGACGTCGAACGGCGTCGGCTCGTAGCCCTTCTCGACCGTGTAGCCGGTCGCGGTCATGCCCGGCTCGAGATTTTCGACCGGATACGGCTGCGGGCACGCGACCGGCGTCGCGCCGGCCTGCGCCGGGAACAACAACGACGCGATCAAGGCCACCCCGGCCGCCACCCGGGTGAGCGCCGCGAGGAACGGCCTCGCCCCCTCTGTGCGCATCTCTTCCTCCCGCTTATCGCCCAAAGGCGCTGTCATGCGAACGTCCTGCCTGCGCAACGAAAGACGTTCGCCCTGCCTCTCAGACGCCCGCGAGGAGGAGAAGGTTGCGGTGCACGGCAAACTCGTATCCTGGGCCCTATGCCCGTCGTAACCCTAATCCCCGGAGATGGCATCGGACCAGAGGTTTCCGCCGCAACGCGGAGGGTCGTCGACGCCCTCGGCGTCGGGATCGAATGGGACGTCCAAGAGGCCGGCATCCCCGCCATCGAGGTCCACGGGGATCCCCTCCCCCGGCATGTCCTCGAGTCGATCCAGAGCAACCGCGTGGCGATCAAAGGCCCGGTGACGACGCCGGTGGGAACGGGTTTCCGCTCGATCAACGTCGCGCTCCGCCAGGAGCTCGACCTCTTCGCCAGCGTCCGGCCGTGCCGGCTCTACCCCGGTGTCCAATCGCGCTTCGACGCGATCGACATCGTCGTGATCCGGGAGAACACCGAAGACCTCTACGAGGGCATCGAGTTCGAGATGGGATCGACCGAGCTCCACAAGCTCCGCGGCTTCCTCAAGTACTTCCACAACTACCCGATCGCCGCCGATGCGGGTGTCTCGATCAAGCCGATCTCGATCACCGCAACGCGCGACATCGTGGAGTTCGCGTTCGGGTTCGCTCGCTCGCATCGCCGGCGAAAGGTCACGCTGGGCCACAAGGCCAACATCATGAAGTTCTCGGACGGCGTGTGGCTCGAGACCGGGCTGGCTCTCGCCGAGGAGTACCGGGACGTCGGATTCGAGGAGATCCAGGTGGACGAGCTCGCGATGTGGCTGGTGTGGCAGCCGCAGGAGATGGACGTCATCGTTCTGCCGAACCTGTACGGCGACATCGTCTCCGACCTGTGCGCCGGGCTCGCCGGCGGGCTCGGCCTCGCGCCGGGCATGAACCTCGGCAAGGAGTACGCGGTCTTCGAGCCGGTACACGGGTCGGCGCCGGACATCGCAGGGCGCGGGATAGCGAACCCGCTCGCGATGATCCTGTCGGCGGTGTTCCTCCTGCGTCACCTCGGCTACGAGAGCGAGTCGCACGTCCTGGAGCGCTCCGTCGCCGCGGTTCTCGCCGAGGGGAAGGTCCGCCCCGCCGACATCCGGCCGGGCGGCGCGCCGGCGACGACCGAGCAGGTCGCCGACGCCGTCATCGAGAAGTTCGCAGAGGTGTGATCGAGCGCGACCTCATCCAGAGATACGCGCGCGCCTTCGCGGAGCGATGCGCCGAACAGATCGTCCCGTCGAAGGTGGGGATCGCGTACCTCACGCCCTCGCTCCCCGCGATGTACGACATCAACGCGCTCTGGGTCCTCCGGCCGAGCTCTTTCGAGGAAGCCGCCGAGGAGGCGGAGACCCTGCTCGCTCGTTACGCGCACCGGAAGCTCGTCGTCCCCGACGAGGAGGTCGCCGACCGTCTCGTGCCGGACGCCGCTCCGGGATGGCAGGCGACCCCGCTGCTGGAGATGGTCTGGGAGGCCGATCCTGGAGGTCCGTCCACCGCCGAGGAGATCCCGCTCGAGGAGCTGAGGGACTTCCGTGCGGCGCAGACGAGGCGCGTTCACCGCGCGCCCGACGATGTCGTCGAGCAGTTCCTTCGCCGCGACGATCTCTACCGGCGCGCCGGGAACGGCCGGTTCTTCGTCGTCCGTGACGAATCGGGCGCGATCCGCACGTCGCTGAACCTCTTCCGCCTCGACGGCGTCGCCGAGATCGACGACGTGCAGACCCAGGAGGAGGCGCGAGGCCGCGGTTACGCCCGAGCCGCGGTGCTTGCGGCGGCGCGGGCCGCTCGCGCGGAGGGCGCGGAGATCGTGTTCCTCGTCGCCGACGAGGCTGACTGGCCGAAGGACCTCTACCGCAGGCTGGGCTTCAGGACCGTCGGCCGGCGCTACGAGGTGACGCGTGCCTAGTGGTGGTGCTTCGACCCCTTCTTCTTCTTGACGGGGTACTCGAAGACGTAGTGGACCTCTGCCTGCGGAAGGCCCGCCCAGTTGCAGGCGACGATGCCGATCGTCTGCTTCGCCTTCAGGGCCAACGTCACCTCTTCCTCCGCCTCGGCGCCACCCTGGATCTGGTCGTTCTGGCTGCTGAGGACGGCGTGCCCGTCGGGGTCGGTGATGTGGAGGTCCCAGTCACCGGTGAAGCCGGTCATGTGGGCGCTGAAGGTGCCCGCCGCCGGCGCCTCGAAGGCCACCGTCTGCTTGTGCACGCCCTCCTGGCCCGAGTTGCAGCCCGGTTCGGTCAGGCCGACCGGGTCGCCCCAGGTCGCGAGCTTGGGGAACGGCAGCAGCGTCGCGGTGAACGAATCCTCGATCCGCTTCTTCTTGCCCTTGCCGGCAGCCGCGGCGGGCAGCGCGATCAGGCTTGCCGCCAGTCCGGCGGCAACCAACACTGCGAGTACCTTGCGCATCGAAGTCACCTCGTGTCGTCGTACGAGTCGTCGGTCCTCATAGCGGGTTAGGCGGCCGGGCGCCGCCTCCTGCCTCCTTGCCAGAACCGGCTAGCGGCGCGGGTCCCAGCGGGTGCGCGGCGGGATCGGGTCGAGCGCCACGTGGTCGCGCCGGGCCTCGATCGTCCGCAGGAGGTTCGCCACCACCTCGTCGGTCAGCAGGTGCGGGCGCAGCCCGAGGTCGAGCAACTTGGTGTGGGCCGCGTTGTAGTAGTGGTCCTCCGCCTCGATCCGCGGATCCTCGAGCGTGTCGACGACGACGTCGAAGCCCATCTCGTCGCCCACCCTCTGGACGAGCGTGGCGAGATCCCCCACCGAGAACTGCTGGGTGAACTGGTTGAAGACGCGATATTCGCCCGGTTCGGCCGGATTCTCGACCGCGAGACGAACGCACTGCATCGTGTCGACGATGTTGAGGAAGCCGCGGGTCTGGCCGCCCTTCCCGTACACGGTCAGCGGATAGCCGACCACCGCCTGCACGCAGAACCGGTTCAGCGCGGTCCCGAAGATCTCGTCGTAGTCGAAACGGGTGCAGAGACGCTCGTCGAGCGCCGTCTCGTCGGTGTGGATGCCGTAAACGACGCCCTGGTGGAGGTCGGTGGCGGCGAGATCCCAGACGCGGCACGCGAAGTGGATGTTGTGCGAGTCGTGAACCTTCGTCAGGTGGTACATCGAGCCGGGCATCTTCGGGAACGGAAGCGTGTCCCGCCGCCCCTTGTGCTCGATCTCGATGAAGCCCTCCTCGATGTCGATCTCGGGGGTGCCGTACTCCCCCATCGTCCCGAGCTTCACGAGATGAGCGGCCGGTGCGAGATCGCGCATGGCATACAGGACGTTGAGCGTTCCTTCCACGTTGTTGCGGTGGGTGAAGACGGCGTGGCGTCGGTCGACCATCGAGTAAGGCGCGCTCGGCTGCTCGGCGTAGTGCACCACCGCGTCCGGCTCGACCCTGCGGAAGAGGTCCTCGACGAAGCCCGGGTCGACGAGGTCGCCGATGAAGAGGTCTATCTGGCGGCCGGTCAGCTCGCGCCACGCCGCCACGCGTTCGTGAAGGGAGCGGATCGGCGTCAGCGAGACGGCGCCGGATTCGATCGTCATCCGGCGGCGCAGGAAGTTGTCGACCACGGCGACGTCGTGGCCGGCGGCCGATAGATGCATCGCCGTCGGCCAGCCGAGATAGCCGTCACCACCGAGCACCAGGATCCTCATAGCGGCCGCAGGATACCGGGGCGGGTTCGAGGTGCGGTGAAAAGGCTGTGCGACGATGACGCTGTCCGCGGAGCTGAGGAGAGACTTGGATCTAGGACTGAAGGACAAAGTGGCGTGGGTACACGGCGCCTCGTCCGGCCTCGGCCTCGCAACTGCAGCAGCGCTCGCACGCGAGGGTGCAAGGGTGGCGATCTCGGCGCGCCGTGCCGACGTCCTCGGCCGTTTGGCCGGCGAACTCGGCGAGATCGGGCCCGAGGTCATCGCGGTGCCGGTCGACGTGCGCGACCCGGACGCGATCACGGAC
>DATLFS010000108.1:0-10299 GCA_035540935.1 Actinomycetota bacterium | reverse complement strand
GCAGTTCCGGAGGTGGCGCTTGGGTCCCGCGTCGTCGAGGGCCTCGCGGAGCGCTGGCCGGATGTAGCGCGCGTCGACGTGACGCGTCCCGAGCCGGAGAGGGCGCGTTCCTGGCTGCGGCTGGCCCGCGGCCACGGCCTCGGCGCGGGAGGACGTTCGGTCGTGCTCGCCCCGGCGCCGTCGCTCTCGTTGCTCGTGCTCGACGACGAGCACCATCCCTCCTATAAGGAGGATCGGTCTCCGCGCTACGACGCACGCGTGCTGGCGGAACGGCGCGCCGCGATCCAGGGCGCGGCCTGCGTGTTCGTCAGCACCACGCCGTCGGTCGAGCTCGCGGGGCGGGCGAAGCGGGGAGACCTTGGCTGGGTGGGGCCGTCGCGCGCGGTCGAGCGCGATCGTCGGCCGCCCGTCGAGCTGGTCGAGACCGATCCGGACCGTCAGCTTGGAGGCGTCCTCCACGGCCGCATCCGCGACACGCTGCGCGCCGGCGGACGCGTCGGGCTGCTGGTCCCGAGGAGCGGGTTCGCGCGCGCCGTCTGGTGCGCGGAATGTCGTCGGTCACTGCGCTGCCCCGTGTGCGAAGCAGGATTGGTGTACGCGCGGGAGGACGGCGTGGTGCGATGCCCCCGCTGTTCGTTCCGCGCCGCGCCTCCCGACGTCTGTCCGACCTGTGGCGGTGTCGACTTCCGGTTCCTGGGCGCAGGCAGCGAGCGGCTCGCCGAGCAGATCGGAGCGGCGTTCCCGCGCGCCCGCGTCGTGCGCATGGACCCTGCCGTCCTAGAGACGCACGGTAGCGCCGGTGTCGCCGACGCTCAGATCTACGTCACGACCTGGATAGGCGTGAAGGAGACGCTGCGGCCCGAGGTGGAGCTCGTGGGGGTTCTTGCGGTCGACCACCTCGTGCGACGACCCGAGTGGCGCGCCGGCGAGCGCGCCTATCAGGCGCTCGCGGAGATGGCGGAGTGGGCGGGTCCCACCGGACGCCTGCTGGTGCAGACGGACGAGCCACGACATCACGCGATCCAGGCGGTCGTCCGGGGGTCGTATCGGTTCTTCGCCGAGCGCGAGCTGGAGCAGCGACGGGAGCTTGGGTACCCGCCGTTCTCTGAGCTGGTGAAGGTGCGGGCCTCCGGAGATCGCGCGCAGGAGGGGATCGCAGCCGCGGCGGAGGCGTGCCGGGCGGCGGGCGCGCGCGTGCTCGGGCCGATCGCGGTGACGGCGTCGGACGGCGGGCGCGCGCTCGAGATCCTCGCCAAGGCGTCCTCCGGACAAGAGGTGGCGCGCTCGCTGCGTTCCTTGGCGGCGGACCCTCCGGACGGCGCGCGGATGCAGTTCGACGTCGATCCCCGCTGATACCGTTGCCGGGACTCAGATCGATCGAGGGGAAGACGTGGCGATCCTTCCGATAAGAAAGTTCGGGGACCCGGTGCTGCGCCAGAAGGCGCGCGAGGTCGAGGCGATCACCGACCTGCACCGCGCCCTGATAACGAACATGCTCGAGACGATGCGCGATGCTCCCGGCGTCGGCCTGGCCGCGCCTCAGGTGGGCGTCCTCGAGCGCATCTTCGTCTGGGAAGTCGAAGATGCGTGGGGGGCGGTGATAAACCCGAGGATCACGGCACGGGGGGACGAGACCGAGGTGGACGCGGAGGGCTGTCTCTCGCTGCCCGGGCTCGTCTATCCCGTGGAGCGCTCGACCGCCGTTCGGCTCGAGGGCCTCGACGAGCGGGGTGAGACGGTCGCGATCGAGGCGGAGGGCCTGCAAGCGGTCGTCTTCCAGCACGAGCTCGACCACCTCGACGGGGTGCTCTTCATCGATCGTCTGCCGCCCGAGCTCAAGAAAGAGGCGCTCCGCACGCTGCGGGACGCCGCGCTCGGGCTTCCCGTCGCGGTGGCCCCGGAGGTCACGCCGGCAGATAGCGGCGGCGCACTCTGAAGACGGTCTTCTTCGGCACCCCTGCTTGGGCGGTGCCGAGCCTCGCGGCCCTTCTCGCCGCCGGCGTCGAGGTGGCCGGCGTCGTGACGAACCCCGATCGGCCGGCGGGCCGCGGCATGAAGCTGACGCCGCCGCCGGTGAAGGTCGCGGCCGCGGAACACGGGATCGAGGTCTTCCAGCCGAGCTCCGCGCGCTCGCCGGAGACCGTCGCCTGGCTCGAGGAGCGGGCGCCCGATGTGTGCGTCGTCGTCGCCTACGGGAAGATCCTGCCGCGCGTCCTGCTGGACGTACCCCCACTTGGTTTCGTCAACGTGCACTTCTCGATCCTTCCGGCCTACCGCGGCGCGGCTCCGGTGCAGCGGGCGTTGATGGACGGGGTCTCCGAGACCGGCGTCTCGATCATGGTTCTCACGGAGGGGATGGACGAGGGTCCCGTCCTCGCGGTCGAGCGCACGCCCGTCGGCGAGCGCGAGAGCGCGGGTGAGGTCGGTGCAAGGCTCGCCGCCCTCGGCGGACCGCTTCTCGTAGGCGCGCTCAGCGCGTACTCAGCCGGAGACTTGAAGCCGCGCGAGCAGGACCACGAACGGGCGACGTACGCGCCCAAGATCAGCGCCGAAGAGGCGCACATCGACTGGCACCGGGGGACGAAGCCGATCTGTGACCTGGTCCGAGCGCTCAATCCCGCGCCCGGGGCATGGAGCAATCTCCGCGACAGGCGCATCAAGGTCCTGCGCGCCGAGCCTTACGACCTCGTGCTGCCGCCGGGCCGCCTCCAGCGGATCGGCGAAGACCTGGCGGTCGGGGCAGGCGACGGGGCCGTACGGTTGCTCGAGGTGCAACCGCACGGCAAACGCGCTATGAGCGGTGCCGATCTCGCCCGCGGCTTGCGCCCCACCGGCGACGAGGTGCTGCGGTGACCCGGCGCGTCCTCGTGTCGCCGTCGATCCTCACCGCGGACTTCGGCCGCCTTCGTGAGGAGGTCACGAGCGTCGCCCCACACGTCGACTGGTTCCACCTAGACGTGATGGACGGGCACTACGTGCCGAACCTGACCTTCGGTGCGTCGACCGTCGCGGCCGTTGATGCCGCGGTCGAGCTGCCCCTCCACGTCCACCTCATGATCGAGGACCCGATCGGATTCGCGGACGTCTTCGCCCGTGCGGGGGCCGACCGGATCTCGTTCCATCCCGAGGTGGTGGAGGCTCCCGAGGATGCCGCGGCCGCGATCCGGGACGCCGGCGCGGGCGTGGGGGTGGCGGTTCATCCGGACGTCGAGGTGGAACCGCTCGCACCCCTCTTGCCCCTGCTCGACGTTCTGCTCATCATGACCGTGCGGCCGGGTTTCGGCGGACAGCGGTTCCTCGCCGAGGTCGTGCCGAAGATCGAGAAGGCGCGGAGACTGCTCGACGACACGGGTTCGGCCGCCGATCTCGAGGTGGACGGCGGTGTGAACCTCGAGACGGTCGACCGGGTCGTGGAGGCGGGGGCGAACATCGTCGTCGCCGGGAGCGCGATCTTCGACGGCCGCGACGCACCTGCGGCCGCGAAGCGCCTGCGGGAGCGGTTGGACGCGATGGAAAGGGAGCGATGAGCGACCGCCGGGACAGGATCCTCGTGGCCGACGACGACGAGGACATCGTCCGGTTCGTCGAGGTCAACCTCAGGCTGGAGGGTTTCGAGGTGACGACCGTCTTCGACGGTGAGGCCGCCCTGCGAACCGCGATCGACCTCATGCCCGACCTGGTCCTGTTGGACGTCATGATGCCGGCGCTCGACGGCTTCGAGGTGTGTCAACGACTCCGTAGCGATTCGAGGACCCGGCACATCTCGGTGATCATGTTGACCGCCAGATCGTTGTCGGCCGACAAGGTCCTGGGCCTCACCGCCGGCGCCGACGATTACATGATCAAGCCGTTCGACCCCATCGAGCTGGTCGCCCGCGTCAAGTCCGCTCTGCGGCGCTCCCGCGAGATGCGCGATGTGAACCCGCTGACGCAACTCCCCGGCAACGTGCAGGTGCAGGACGAGGTGGCGAAGCGGGTCGGGATCGGGGTGCCGTTCGCCCTCCTGTACGTCGACCTCGATAACTTCAAGTCCTACAACGACCATTACGGCTTCCTTCGCGGCGACGAAGCGATCAAGCTTCTCGGGCGCTGCATCAGCGACGCGGTAGAGAAGCGAGGGGACGCGACCGCCTTCGTCGGCCATATCGGCGGTGACGACTTCGTGGCGCTCGTGCACCCCGACAACGCGGAGGAGGTCGCGGCGGACGTCATCGCCGCGTGGGACGAGCGGGCGCCGGCCCTGTACGAGGAGCCGGATCTTGCGCGGGGCTACGTCGAGGTGGCCGACCGCCGCGGCGAGGTGCGGCGGTTCCCGGTGACGACGGTCTCGATCGGGATCGCCTCCACCGCCCGGCGCAAGATCTCCTCCCACTGGGAGGCCGCCGAGATCGCCAGCGAGATGAAGCAGTACGCGAAGCAGCAGCCCGGCTCGAGCTTCTCCCTCGACCGCCGCAGCGGCGACGGGGGCGGTCCTTGACCCGTTGGTCAAGTTAGACCGCCGCTCCTATACTCGGAGGGTCTCTTCGGGGCAGGGTGAGAACCCCGACCGGCGGTGACCCACATGGTGGGAAGCCCGCGAGCCTTCGGGCCGACCCGGTGCGATTCCGGGGCCGACGGTGATCGGAGCACGTCTCCGTAGTCCGGATGGGAGAAGAGGCTTGGGCGCCCGCGCCGTAGCGGGCACCCTGCTCGTCGCCGCGCCCCGGGAGACGGAAGACCCGTCGAAGCGGAGGCGTGTTGAACGAGGACGAGCGGTTCATGGCGGCGGCTCTCACGCTCGCGCGTCGTGTCGACACCGCCGCGCCCAACCCCCGCGTAGGGGCGCTGGTCGTCGTCGACGGTGAGGTGGTGGGCGAGGGCTTCCACGCGGGCGCCGGACGCCCCCATGCGGAGAGGGAAGCGCTTCGAGCCGCCGGCCCCCGCGCTTCCGGCGCCACGATGTACGTCACGCTGGAGCCCTGCACCGTCACCGGCCGGACGCCGCCCTGCGCTCCGGCCGTGGTCGCGGCCGGTATCGCACGCGTCGTGGTGGCGATGGAGGATCCGGACGAGAGGGTGTCCGGAAGCGGGATCGCCCACCTCGAGGATCACGGCGTCGAGGTCGAGCTCGGGGTGCTCGAGGAGGAGGCGCGGCGACTGAACGACGCTTACGTACACCACCGGAGCACCGGCCGTCCGCTCGTGACCTTGAAGCTCGCGCTCTCCGTCGACGGCCGCATGGCCGCTCCGGACGGAACGTCGCGCTGGATCACGTCGGAAGAGACACGGCGTCGGGTGCACCTGGCGCGCTCGCGTGCGGCCGCCGTCCTCGTAGGAGCGGGAACCGTCGTGAATGACGACCCCGAGCTGACGGCGCGCGAGGTGCCTGTGTCGCGGCAGCCGCTGCGCATCGTCGTCGACTCCCGCGGCGCCGTATCGCCGCACGCTCGCATCTTCTCGTCCGCCGCCGGAACGCTCGTCGCCACTACCGACCGAACGTCCCACGAGGTGCAGACCGCGTGGAAGGAAGCCGGTGCGGAGGTGGTGGTGCTGCCGCTCGACGACGAAGGGGTCGATCTGGACGCGCTCGTGCAGGAGCTGGGACGCCGCGAGCTACTAGACGTGCTGTGCGAAGGAGGGGGCCGGCTCGCCACGTCACTCCTGCGCCTCGATCTCGTGGATCGTCTCGAGGCGCACGTCGCTCCCGTTCTGATCGGCGACGGAGGCGTGGCGTTGGGTGATCTGCGCGTCTCGACCATGAGCGACGCGCCTAGGTGGGAAACCCTGACCGTCGAACGCAGCGGTCCCGACGCCGTGCTGGTCCTTGCAAGGCAGGACCGCTGATGTTCACCGGCATAGTCGTCGAGCAGGGGAAGGTTAAGCGGGCGCGGGAGCGCGGCGGCGTCCTCCACCTGGAGGTCGAGGCACCGCGCATCGCGCGCGAGGTGAAGGTCGGCGACTCGGTGGCGGTGAACGGTGTTTGCCTGACCGCCACTGCTACGGCGCGCCGTCGGTTCGAGGCGCAGGTCGTGGAAGAGACGCTGGCGAGGACGACGCTCTCGGCGCTCTCGAAGGGGAGCGGCGTCAACCTCGAGCTTCCGGCGCGCCTCTCCGACCGGCTCGGCGGTCACCTAGTGCAGGGTCATGTCGACGGCACCGCGCAGGTGGTGCGCGTCGAGGATGCGGAGGGGATGCGCCGCGTGTGGTTCGCGGCCGGCGACCATCTGCTGGCCTACATGGTCGACAAGGGGTCGGTCACGCTGGACGGCGTGTCTCTCACGATCGCGGAGGTCGGCCGCACCACCTTTCAGGTTGCTCTCATCCCTCACACGATGGAAGTCACAACGCTCGGAAAAGTGGCCGTCGGCGTGCGCGTCAACGTAGAGGTAGACGTCATCGCGAAGTACGTCGAACGACTCATGGACAAGGAGTAGGTCATGCCGCTCGCACGGATCGAAGAGGCGATAGAAGAGCTCCGCCAAGGGCGGATGGTGGTGGTGGTCGACGACGAAGACCGCGAGAACGAGGGAGACCTCATCCTCGCGGCCGAGAAGGTCACCCCCGAAGCGGTCGCCTTCATGGTGCGGCACTGCTCGGGGATCATCTTCGTCTCGATGGAGGGCGAGCGGCTCGAGGAGCTGAATCTCCCGCTCATGGTCCCGGAGAACTCCGAGTCGATGGGCACGGCCTTCACGATCTCGGTGGATGCGCGCCGCGGAACGACCACCGGCATCTCCGCCGCGGATCGCGCGGCCACGATCAAGACCCTGATCGACCCGGATGCCGTGCCCGGCGACCTCGCCCGGCCCGGCCACATCTTCCCCCTCAGATACTGCCCCGGCGGTGTGTTGCGGCGCGCCGGCCACACCGAGGCTTCGGTTGACCTCGCCCGGGCCGCGGGTCTTTATCCGGCGGGCGTCGGCTGCGAGGTCGTCAACGAGGACGGATCGATGGCGCGCCTTTCCGAGCTCGAGCGGTTCGCCGAGCGTCACGGGCTCCTGATGGTCTCGATCGCCGATCTCATCGCGTGGCGCAGGCGCCAGGAGAAGCTCGTCCGGCGCGTGACGGAGGCGCGTATCCCCACGGCATACGGCGAGTTCACCGCCGTGGCGTACGAGTCTTTCGACGATCGCATGCACGTCGCGCTCGTGAAGGGGGCGCCCGGCGGCAAGGAGGACGTGCTCGTGCGCGTTCACTCCGAGTGCTTCACCGGCGACGTGCTCGGCTCCGTGCGATGCGACTGCGGGCTGCAGCTGCAAGAGGCGATCCGCCGCGTCGCGGACGAGGGCGAAGGCGTAGTCGTGTACATCCGCGGCCACGAGGGTCGCGGCATCGGCCTCCGCCACAAGCTGGAGGCGTACGCGCTTCAGGACGGCGGCCTCGACACCGTCGAGGCGAACCTCGAGCTCGGCTTCTCACCCGACGCCCGCGACTACGGCGTCGGCGCGCAGATCCTCGTCGACCTCGGCATCACGACGATGCGGCTGCTGACCAACAACCCGACGAAGAGAGCCGGCCTCGAAGGCTACGGGCTCGAGATCACCGGCCGCGTTCCGCTCGAGTCACCGCCGAACGACCACAACGCGCGCTATCTGCGGACGAAGAAGGAGAAACTCGGGCACCTCCTCGAGTCGCTCGGCCCCGCGATCTCCGGAGCCTTCGCGACCGAAGACCCGGAGGCGATCGCGGCGGAGGTCGAAGGGACCACTCCGGCGCAGAGAGGAGCCGACCGATGAAGAGTTTCGAAGGCAGCTTCGACGCACGTGACCTGCGGGTCGCGATCGTCGTCGCTCGCTTCAACGAGACGATCTGCCGGCAGCTGCTCGACGGGGCGGTCGACTGCTTGAGACGCCACGGCGCGCCGGAGGAGGCGATCAGCGTCACCTGGGTGCCGGGGGCATTCGAGCTGCCGGTCGCGGTGCGCCGGTGGACGCGTTCGGGCGAGGTCGATGCGGTGGTGGCTCTCGGCGCGGTGATCCGCGGCGACACCCCGCACTTCGACTACGTGGCCGGGGGCGCGGCGTCCGGCATCGCGCGTGCCGCCGAGGAGGACGGCGTCCCGGTGACGTTCGGCGTGCTGACGACGGACACGGTCGAGCAGGCCGAGGCGCGCGCCGGCGGCAAGGCGGGGAACAAGGGCTTCGAGGCCGCGCTCGCTGCGATCGAGATGGCGAACCTCCTCGCCGAGCTTCCGAAGGAGCTCTAGCGTGCTCAGGTTCGTCCTGCCGAAGGGCTCGCTCGAGCGCGCCACGCTCGATCTCTTCGAAGAGGCCGACCTACGCGTCGAGCGGGGCTCGGAGCGTGACTACCGGGCGTCGGTGACCGATCCCCGTATCGACAGCGTCATGGTGCTGCGCCCGCAGGAGATCCCCACGTACGTGGCTGAAGGCTTCTTCGACGTGGGCGTGACCGGCGAGGACTGGATCGCCGAGACGGGCGCCGACGTAGTAAAGGTGACGCCGCTGAACTACTCGAAGAACACGGACCGTCCGGTGAAGATCGTCCTCGCGGTGCCGCGGGAAGCCGGTATCACCGAGGCCTCCCAGATCAAGCCCGACTCGAGGGTCTCGACCGAGTACCCCGAGCTGACGAAGCGGTATTTCGACGACCTGGGCATCCCGGTGAAGATCTTCCTCTCCTACGGCGCGACGGAGGCGAAGGTTCCCGACATCGTCGACGCGATCGTCGACGTGACCGAGACCGGCTCGACGCTGCGGCGCAACGGGATGGAGATCGTCGATGTCATCCTCGAGAGCCGCACACATCTCATCGCGAACCCGAAGGTATACGCGCAACCGGAGGCGCGTCGTGCGATCGACGACATCTGCATCCTGTTGCGCGGGGCCATCGACGCCCGCGGGCGCGTGATGGTGAAACTGAACGTGCATCGGGATCACCTGGACGAAGTGGTGGCCATCCTCCCGGCGATGCGCGCTCCGACGGTGAACGAGCTGGCGGAGGAGGGCTTCTACGCGGTCGAGACGGTAGTGCCGAAGACCGAGATAAACGTGCTCATCCCGAAGCTCAAGGCGCACGGCGCGGGGGACATCGTGGAGCTGCCGATCCGCAAGATCGTGATCTAGGCCGAAGGCCCCGGGCCGGGACCGCCGGCCACGCTCCCCGCGTAGGCCATCTGCAGTTGGGCGAGGACCTGGCGCAGCGGCCCCTCGGCGTCGCCGAGGCGCGCTCCGGTCTTCTCGAGGATGCCGGCGAGCGCGTCGATCGTCAGTTGGGCGCCGGCGCCGTCGCCTCGATCGAGCTTCACCGAAGCTACGTTCACCAGGTTCATCGCCGCGTTCACGACCCAGTCGCGCGCGGCGACGCGGTCGATCTCGGCGACGATGCGTTGCGCCTCGGCCTCCTGTTCGGGTGTCCAGACGGCTTCTCCCGCCGGGCCGCCGGCGTCCGGCGTCTCATCGGCGGGCGGCCGGAAGGTCTCATCGTCGGGTGTGTCGACGGGTGCCGGGTCCGGTTCCGCGGGCGGCGCCGGGTCCGTCTGAGGAGGCGGGGGGTCGCTCTCCTTGCGTGCCGAGATCCTCTTGTCGACGACGCGGGGACGGGATCGTTCCTGCTGCTCTTCGTCGTGCTCGTGCTGTTCGTCTGTCATGGCGTCCCTTATACTCCCTCCTGCGAACGTGTCGCCAAGAAGGCCGGCAGCAGCATCCGCCGGCCTCACCTGCGGGCCGAAGGTCTGTCGGGTTCCCGAGTCTCCGACTCGGCGCGCCGTGCAAGGTGCGTCCTCGAGCCGGTGGCGTCAGGTCTTGGCGTCATCGGCTTTTTCGCGTGTGACTGCAGTCGAACGAGAGGAGCGCAGTATCGCAACCGAGCTGAGGATCAACGACCGCATCCGTGTTCCCCGCGTCCGAGTGGTGGGCGCCGACGGAACCCAAGTAGGGATCCTGCCGACGCGCGACGCGCAGAAGCTGGCGGAGGAGCAGGATCTCGATCTCGTAGAGGTTGCGCCGCAGGCCGATCCGCCCGTGTGCCGGATCATGGACTACGGCAAGTACAAGTACGAGCAGGCGGTCAAGCAGCGCGAGGCCCGAAAGAAGCAATCGCACGTAGTCGTCAAAGAGATGAAGATGCGCCCCAAGATCGACCGTCACGACTACGAGACGAAGAAGGGTCACATCGTGCGCTTCCTCAAAGACGGAGCGAAGGTGAAGGTGACGATCATGTTCCGCGGTCGGGAGATGGTGCACCCGGAGATCGGGCAGAGGCTCTTGCTCCAGCTCGCCTCCGACGTGGACGAGCTGGCGAAGATCGAGGCGCATCCGAAGCTCGACGGCCGCAACATGACGATGGTGCTCGGTCCTCACC
>DATLFS010000107.1:0-22176 GCA_035540935.1 Actinomycetota bacterium | reverse complement strand
AGCACTTACTACTTCCGCAGCTCCCACGGCGGCGCACGCCTGGCCGACGCGATCCAGCATCGTCTCCTCGAGCTGGGGCTGCGGGACTGCCGCTCCCATCCCCGCACCTATGCCCTGCTCCGCGAGACGAAGATGCCGGCGGTCCTGGTGGAGCCGCTCTTCATCACGAATCCTGAGGAAGCGAAGCGCCTGCAGGACCCACGGTTCAGGAGCGACCTGGCCGACTCCGTCGCCAGCGGCGTGCGCGACTACTTCGACTCGTTCAGGTCCTGATCCGCTCCGAGCGAGCGCAAGAGCCGTTCGAGATCCTCGCCGTCGCTGAACTGGATGACGATCTTCCCCCGGCGCGCCCCGATGTCGACCTTGACCCTGGTTCCCAAGCGCTCACTTAGGACACGCTGCGCGTGGGCGGCCAGTGCCGGTTGCGGCCTGTCCTCCCGCGCGCCCTGCCGGTCCCCGCTCAGCGCCTGGAACTTGCGCACCTGCTCCTCCGTCGTCCTCACGCTCCAGCCCTCGTGCGCGGCGCGGATCGCGACCCGCTCGAGAAGCGGGTTCCCCGCCAACCCCAGCAAGGCGCGGCCGTGCCCGCCCGAAAGGCGGCCTTCGACGAGGAGGGCCTGTACCCGGTCCGGGAGGTCGAGGAGACGGATCGCGTTGGCGATCGTCGAGCGGCTCCGACCCAGCCGCTCGGCCAGCTCTTCCTGCGTGAAGCCACGCTCCTCGAGGAGGCCCTGGTACGCGGCGGCCTCCTCGATCGGGTTCAGATCCTCGCGGTGGAGGTTCTCGACGAGCGCCCGCTCGAGCGACGACGAACCGTCGTCCTCCACCGTCACCACCGGGACCGTCTCCAGCCCGGCGAGCCCCGCCGCCCTCAGCCGGCGCTCGCCGGCCACGAGGTGGTAGGTGCCGTCCCCCCGATCCTGGACGAGCAAGGGCTGGAGGACGCCGAGCATCCGGATCGAGTCGGCGAGCTCCGCGAGCGCCCCCTCGTCGAACCGGCGTCGCGGCTGCGCCGGGTTGGCCTTCACGGCCTCGAGCGGCACCTCTCGCAGCGCACGACCGCCCTCAGGACGGTCGTCGCCCCCGGGCAGGAGCGCGTCGAGCCCGCGACCGAGGCCGCTCCGCCTCTTCACCGGGCGGCCGTCCACGGCTCCCGCCGCGGCCACGCGTCATCCAGACCGGGAGGCTCCGGCGCGATCGTCCCGTAGCCGCGGCCGCCCGGCCCCGGAACCGGAGGCGGAGCGGCGTCCACGGCGCGGGGGGGTGGGGGCACGTGCACCTCGAGCCCGTAGCGCTCCTCGACCTCAGCGGCAAGAAGCCGGTAGGAGATGGCGCCGCGGGAGGACGGGTCGAGGGTGACGACGGCCTCGCCGAACGACGGCGCCTCCGAGATGCGGACGCTGCGCGGGATGATCGTGTTGAAGACGAGAGAGCCGAAGTGACGGCGCACGTCGTCCGCGACCTGTCCGGCCAGCTTCGTGCGGGCGTCGTACATCGTGAGAAGGAAGCCGACGATCCGAAGTGTGGGATTGAGCGAGCGGCGGATGCGCTCGGCGGTGCCGAGCAGCTGGCCGAGACCCTCGAGCGCGTAGTACTCGCACTGCACAGGGACGATCAGGTCCTCGGCCGCCGCCAGAGCGTTGATCGTGAGCAGCCCCAGGGAGGGCGGGCAGTCGAGGAACACCAGCTCGTAACGGTCGCTATGGCCCGCAAGGGCCTCGCCCAACTTCCGCTCCCGCGCGATCGAGCCGACGAGCTCGATCTCGGCGCCGGCGAGATCGAGCGACGCGGGCAGGACGTCGAGGTTCCGTACGTCGGTAGGTCGAACCACCTCTTCGAAGCCGGCTTGCTCGACGAGCAGGTCGTAGGTAGATCGTCCGACCGTGCGGTGGTCGAGTCCGAGCCCGGTGGTGGCGTTCGACTGCGGGTCGACGTCCACGACGAGGATGCGGTGACCCCTGAGCGCCAGCGCCGCCGCCAGATTCACCGAGGTCGTGGTCTTGGCGACGCCTCCCTTCTGGTTGGCGACGCAAACGGTCCGGCCCCGGCCGGGCGTGAGCGGCCGCTGCTCGAGGAGCTTCCAGTTACTGGAATTCAGGTCCGCCGTCATCCGGGCTTTCGGTCGAGAGGTGGTCGCGGCGGATGATAGCAAGGCCCGGTTCCGATACCTCGGCACCGGGCGGTGCCTCGGCCCGCCTGCCGATCCATAGCAGCCCCGCGCCGTCCGGGCGCAGCAAGGGGAGCAGGAGCCGGGACGCCACCTCAGGCGGAGCGAGAGCCCGCGCGGTGGCGACCGCGAACGTCTCTCCCGCGGCCGTCGCTTCCTGCGCCGTCTTCTGCAGGATCCGGCAACCGAGCCCAAGCGCCCTCACCACCTCCTCGAGGAAGGCGGCACGCCGCCCCCGCGGCTCCAGGAACGTCCAGGGGCGCGCCGGATCGGCTACCGCGAGTGGGACCCCCGGGATGCCGACGCCGGAGCCGACGTCGACACAGGGACCGTCGGGCAGATCGGCCAGCAGGGGGGCGGCTCGCAGGGCGTCCTCGATGTGGCGCTCGCGGAAGCGGGGGAGGTCGGAGGGGGAAACCAGATCGAGCTTCGGCGCCCAGCGCCGCACGAGGTCGAGATACGCCTCGAGGAGGGCGTCACGTTCCACGTGGAACACGCGCCCTTCGTTTCACGTGGAACTACGCCCCGCTGACTACCACGCGCCGGTTCGGCTCTTCGCCCTCGGAGAAGCTGGTGGCCCCCTCCACTTCGGCGACCGCGTCGTGAACGATCTTCCGCTCGTAAGCGTTCATGGGCTCGAGCTCGATCTCGCTGCCGCGCTCGATCGCCCGGCGCGCCATCGAGATGGCGTAGTCACGGAGCGAGGCGCGCCGTCGCGCCCGGTAGCCCTCCACGTCGACGAGTATCCGCACCCGGGCTCGCAGGCGGCGCTGCACCGCGGTGCGCGTGAGCTCTTGAAGCGAGTCGAGGGTCTGCCCTCGCCGCCCGATCAGGCCGCCCAGATCCTCCCCCGTCACCTCGACGAGAGCCGTCTCCCCCTCGGCGCGGGCGCCCACGTCGCCGGCCAGGCCGAGCGACTCCAGCAGGCCTGCGACGAAGTCGCGGGCGACCCCCGCCACCTCCTCCGGGGCCGGGGGAGGACCGAGATCGGACTCAACCGCATCCGGGCTCGTCGGCTGTTCGACGTCGTCCATCACCGTCTCCGCTTCTTCTTGCTAGACGGGTGGGGCTTCGTCTTGCCGCCGCTGCCGTTCCCCGACGTCTTCCCCACCTTCGCCTCGACCGGCTGCTTGGGCTTCTTCTCCGCTCCCTTCGGCGGCTCCGGAGGCGCCGCCGCGAGGATGATCCGCTGCTGCCCGATCGTCCACACGTTGGTCGTGAGCCAGTAAAGCACCACGCCCAGCGGGAAGGTGTAGGCGAAGAACATCAGCATGACGGGCATGATCTTGCCCATCATCTGCATCTGCTTGGCGGTGGGATCGTTAGCCGCGCCGGGCCCGCGGCTCGCCTGCATCTGCTTCTGCTGGTACCAGGTCGTCACGCCCATCAGCACGACCAGGAGCAGGTAAGGCCACGACGCCACGATCCCCTGCGGGCAGGTCGCCTCGAGCGCGTGGCGGACCTGGTCGGGGTCCGGCGGGCTGATGATCCCGCCGGCCGAGCAGTCGAGCCGCATGCCGAGGAACTGGTTGAGTTTCTCGGGCGCCGACTGCAACCCCTCCGCCAGCGCAGAGCCCTGGACCTTCTCCAGCAGCCCGGTGACGTCGGGAGCGGGCTCCCACCCGACGATCGGGGTCCCTCTCCTCGGGATGGGCAGATACGCCATGTACTTGAGCGGCTCGCGTACGACGTAGAACAACCCGATCAGCACCGGGAACTGCATCAGCAGGGGGAGGCAACCGCCGAACGGGTTGACGTTGTGCTCCTTGTAGAGCGCCATCAACTCCTCGTTCATCTTCTGCCGGTTGCCCTTGTACTTGGCCTGGAGGCGCTTGATCTCGGGCTGGATGCGCTGCATCTCGCGCATCGAGCGGGTCTGCTTGATCGACAGCGGCAGGAGCAGCACACGGACGGCGACCGTGAGCAGGATGATCGCGAGCCCGTAGCTGGGGATCAGCGCATAGAAGCCGGCAAGAGCGCTCGAGAACAGCTCGAAGAAGCCGAAGTCCACTTAGCGCCTCCCCGCCGGCACAGGATCTACCCCGCCCGGGTTCCAGGGGTGGCACCGTGCGATGCGCCGCAGCGACAGCAGCGTCCCGCGCCAGGCGCCGTGGGTTTCGACCGCCTCCAGCGCATAGGCGGAGCAGGTGGGCTCAAAGCGACACCGCCGCCCCAGCAGCGGCGAGATCCAGCGGCGGTAGCCGCGGATGCCGCGGGCGAGGACGTGGGCGGCCACGCTCACGATGACCGCTCCGCGCGCGCAACGGCCCGCCGGAAGTGATCTACCAGGTCTTGGAAGTCCAGCCCCAGCGCCTCGGCGCCGGCGCGCACGACGACGTCTCGCCCCTCCAGCCCCGCGACCGAAGCCGCCGCGCGCAGCCTGCGGCGCAGGCGGTTCCGCCTCACGGCGCGGGCCTTGCCGGAGACACGGACGGCGAGCCCGAGCCGCAGAGAACCTTCGGGGTCCGTACCGGGTGCGACCGCCACGGCGAGCGGCCCGCTGCGCGCGCGCCGTCCCTGCACCAGCGTGCGCTCGAAGCGCTCGCGGCCGCGCAACGCCACCACCCTTCTCCGGCGCCGTTCACCTAGGCGGAGAGCTTGGCCCGGCCCTTGAGCCGGCGAGCCTTCAAGATCGCGCGGCCGGCGCGCGTCTTCATGCGGGCGCGGAAGCCGTGCTTCCGCTTGCGACGGCGATTGTTGGGCTGGTACGTCCGCTTCGTCACGATTCATCCACCTTTTCGGAAGCCGCCCACCGGGCTCGCGACGGCATGGTCGCGAAGATCCGGGGGCTCGTCGGAGTGCCGGCGCAGTATAGACGACCATCGTTTTCGCACGTAAATCGCCCTGCGCCGCCGGCGCCGGGAGAGCGCGACGAAATCTGCTTGACGATGCTTCCGCGACGCGCGGAGGATGGCGAGCGGTTTCGGGTCTTGCAGTGTGGAGACGTCGGAGCTGCGGCACTTCCCCCCGCACCGGACGGCTGAGCAGCGCCTCGCGCGCCGACCGAGACTGGATGTCCACACGTGTGGACAAACCTGTTGAGGACGATCACTTCCCTGCTCAGACCCGCAGAACCTTCTCTCCCGCGATGCGCGTGCGGCCTGCGAGCAGGACGTTCGCGGATCGCCTGCAAGACCCGGCCTGTGGAAAAAACTGGGCCCGTCTCGCGGGCGGGAGGGACAAGGGGGACCACGTGGCGACGAGCAGCGAGGTCGATACCGGCGTGACGGCGGCAGCCGACGGGACGATCGGCGGGGGAGTGGCCGATGCGGTGTGGGACGGCGTCCTGGCGCATCTTCGCCGAACCCTCTCCGACGGTCCGGTCGCGACGTGGTTCTCCGGCGTCCGCGCCCTTGAGATCGGGGAGGATGCGGTCCTTCTCCAGGTCCCCCATCCCTTCGCCCGCGACTGGATCGAGAGCCGCTATCTCGACCTTCTACGGGCCGCGGTATTGGACGTCACCGGGCGTCCGCTCGACGTCAGCTTCGTGGCGGGCGACGCCCCCGACGAAGAGCTCGCCCCGATCGAAGAGGTGCCGGCCGCGGCACCGCCGCCGGACGAACCCGCCGCCATCGCGGACTTCCACCCGCGCTACAACTTCGACTCCTTCGTCATCGGCTCGTCCAACCGCTTCGCTCACGCAGCCGCACTCGCCGTCGCAGAAGCGCCGGCGCAGGCCTACAACCCGCTCTTCATCTACGGCGGCGCAGGGCTCGGCAAAACCCATCTACTCCATGCGATCGGCCACTACGTCAACCTGTACCACCCGGGCCTCACGGTCCGCTACGTCACGACCGAGCAATTCGTGAACGACTTCATCCTGGCCGTTCAGCGCCGCACGTTCCCTCACTTCCACGCGCGCTACCGGGTCGCCGACATCCTCCTCGTCGACGACGTTCAGTTCCTCGAGGGCAAGGAGCGGATCCAGGAGGAGTTCTTCCACACGTTCAACGCGCTGCATCCGAGCAGCCAGATCATCCTCACCTCGGACCGGCCCCCGAAGAAGATCTCCACCCTCGAAGAACGACTGCGGACCCGGTTCGAGTGGGGTCTCATCACCGATATCCAGCCGCCCGACCTGGAGACCCGGCTCGCGATCCTGCGGAAGAAGGCCGAGACCGAGGATCTCCATACGCCGCCCGATGTTCTCGACTTCATCGCGTCGCGCATCCAGACGAACATCCGTGAGCTCGAGGGGGCTCTGATCCGCGTCGCCGCCTATGCGTCGCTGACGCGGACGCCGATCTCACTCCAGCTGGCTCAAGACGTGTTGCAGTCGCTGTTGCCGCACACGCACGAGGCCCAGGTGACCGCCGATCTCATCATCTCGGTCGCAGCGGAATACTTCGACCTCACACCTCAAGACATCAAGTCCGCCAACCGCTCACGCCCTCTCGTGAACGCGCGCCAGATCGCCATGTACCTCTGCCGCGAGCTCACCGACCTCTCTCTTCCCGAGATCGGCAAACGCTTCGGCGGCCGCGATCACTCGACGGTTATCCACGCCACGACCAAGATCCGCAAGCAGCTTCCCGAGCGCACCGTCTGCTACGAGCAGGTGCAAGAGCTGACGGCTCGCGTCCGTCAACAAGCAGCTCGTGGATAAGCCCCGGCGCGCCGGTGGATCACGTGGATATATCGCCGGCCCAGAGCACCGATTGCGGTCCTTCGCGTCACCGGGCGCGCCGGCGCGCCCCCTTCCCCACACCCGGAAAGCTGCTCCGACCTGGAGTGATGGTCGCTTTCCACGACATCCACAGGACCTACTAAGGAAACGAGAAGATCTTTTTCTAACAACCGTGATCCAAATCACCGCGGTACACCCCTCGAGCCCCGTTAGCGTGGAGACGCAGGATCTTCAGATCGGAGGAGCAGCATGAAGTTCCGTTGTGAGCGAAACGACCTCCTGGAGGCGATCCAGTTCGCGTCCCGTGCGATCTCGAACCGAGCAACGCTGCCGGTGCTGTCCGGGTTGCGCGTCGAGGCGACCGAGGAGGGGTCGGTCTCCGTGGCGGCGACCGACCTCGAGCTCACGATGCAGACGACGTTCGCGGCTGGCGTCGATGAGCCCGGCCGGCTGATCGTTCCGGGACGTCTGATCACCGAGATGGCGCGGAGCCTGGGCGCAGGACAGGTCAGCTTCGCGGGCGGTGACGGCGAGGTCGAGATCGCATCCGGTCGTGGACGGTTCCGCGTCAAGACGCTGGCTACGGACGACTACCCCGCCCTGCCGATCGACGACGCCGCGGGTGAGGGGATCGAGATCGAGCTGGACGCGACCTCGCTGGCGACCGGTCTTAGCCAGGTAGTGCGAAGCGCGTCGGCGGACGAGACGCGGCAGATCCTGACGGGGGTGCTGTGGGAGGTCGAGTCGGGCTCCATCACGCTCGCTGCGACAGACTCCTACCGTCTCGGCGTCCGGACCCTGGCTGCTGCCGGTGGGCCTGCCGAGCGGCGGAACGTCGTTCTGCCCGCCCGGACGCTCGCCGAGCTCGTGCGAGTGCTGCAAGGGACCGGCGCGCCGGTCCGGACGGTCGTGCGCGAGAACCTCATGTCGTTCTCGGTGGGCGGAGGCGATGGACAGGCTTCGTGGGTGATCGGATCCCGCTTCATCGAGGGCGAGTTCCCGAACTACCGGCAGCTCATCCCGGCGGGATACACGAACTCGCTGACCGTGGATCGCGAGACGCTGCTCGAGGTCACCAAGCGCGTGGGATTGCTTGCGCAGAACAACCTGCCCGTGAAGCTCCGGCTGCACGACGAGCTCGAGGTCTCCGCACACACCCCCGACGTAGGCGAAGGTCAGGAGGTGGTCGACGCGGAGTACACGGGTGAGCCTCTGGTGATCGCGTTCAACCCGCAGTTCCTGAACGACGGCGCATCCGCGATCCAGACCGAGCGGCTCGTCCTCGAGGCCGCCGACGGCCTGAAGCCCGCGGTCTTGCGCGGAGAGGGCGACGAGAGCTTCACGTACCTCCTGATGCCCGTCCGCCTTTCCTGAGCGTGCCGTGCAGGTCGACCGCCTCGAGTTGGAGGACTTCAGGAACTACGAACGGCAGTCGGCAGCGTTCGCTCCAGGCATCAACCTGATCGTCGGCAGGAACGCACAGGGCAAGACGAACCTCCTCGAGGCCGTCTACCTGCTGGGAGGACTGGGTTCGCCGCGTTCGGCCGACGCGGACTTGGTGCGGCAGGGGTGCGACCGCGCGGTCGTGCACGCCGAGGTGGCGCGCGGGTCAAGACGCGTCCGCGTCGACATCGAGCTGCGGCCGGGTCGCGGGGCCCGCGCCTTGCTCAACGGGTCGCCGATCTCCGGGACGCGCGCGCTCAAGGAGCTAGTTACCACCGTCTTCTTCGGTCCCGATGAGTTGTCGCTCATCAAGGGTTCTCCCGACGGCCGGCGTCGGTTCGTCGACGAGGTGGCGATGAAACTCCGCCCGGCTCGCGACGCGGTCCGGCGCGAGTGGGAACGCGTGCTCCGCCAGCGCAACGCGCTCTTGAAGAGCGCTCCACTGCGGGGTTCGGCCGGCACGTCCGCTCGCGCGACGCTGGAGGTGTGGGACGAAGCGTTCGCCCGCGTCGGCGCGGAGCTCGCCGCGGCGCGCTTCCACGTGCTGGGACGCCTCGCCCCCTACGCGGCGAAACGCTACGTCGGGATAGCGGGTGGCGGCGATCTGCACCTTCGGTATGCGAGCGGCTGGCTCGAAGCAGATGTGTCGGACGCCTGGATCGCCGAGCCCGATACGGTCGACGTCGAGCTCGCGAGGACGACCCTCGAGAGGAGGATCGACGAGGTGCGCGAGCGCGAGATCGAGCGGGGCATGTCGCTCGTCGGTCCCCAACGCGATGACGTCGACATCCTGCTCACGTCCGCGTCGGGAACCCCGACCCCGATGGACGCCCGCCTCTTCGCTTCGCAGGGCGACCAGCGCACCTGCGCCCTGGCCCTCAAGCTCGGCGAGCACGATCTCGTGACGGACGCCCTCGGCGAGCAGCCCATCCTCTTGCTCGACGACGTCTTCTCCGAACTCGACCCGGCGCGCCGCTCGTGGCTGGCCGATGCCGTCCGGAGCATCGGCCAGACCTTCATATCGTCGGCAGAGCCCGGGGCGATCGAGGCGGTGGGCGAAGGCCGCGTCATCGAGGTCGACGGAGGAGTGCTCCGTGTCGGATGAGCGAGACCCTCGCCCCATCAAGGATGTGATCGCGCCGGTCGCGCGTCGACTGGGTGTCGGCGGGGCAGTCGAGACGTCGGTCATCTGGGGCCGCTGGGTCGACCTGGTGGGCGATGATGTCGCCGCGCACGCGGAGCCCACGTCGCTCCGGGACGGGGTGTTGAGGGTGAGGACCGACACACCGGTATGGGCCACCGAGATCGGCTATCTCGCCGCCGAGATCCGCCGCCGGGTCAACGCGGCCGTCGGCTCCGAGGCGGTGCGGGAGGTTCGCGTCTGGACGGGTCCGGGGCGTATCTCGGAGCCGCGGACGGGCGTCGTGGAGCGCCGTGACGCCCGAGGTCGGCGAGAGGGACCGCCGCCGGATCCGGCGGCTGCGCTGGAGCGGGCGCGCCGTGCCTGGAGGCAACGGCGCGAGCCTCGCTAGAACGGCCCTCCTACCAAGGAAAAGCGCAGGTAGATGCTATGATTCTCGGGATGAACCCAGCGCCCTCGGCCCGTTCCGGCGCGCCCGGTAGCGGCGGATCGGGCCCGGCTCCGGCGAGCCGCGCGGCGTCCGGATCGCACAGAACGCGAGGCACATGACACCACCCAGAACCGGCTCCTCCGCGCCTGCGGCGCGGGCGGAGGCGAGCTACACCGCACAGGACATCACCGTCCTCAAGGGCCTCGAGCCCGTGCGTCAGCGTCCCGGCATGTACATCGGGTCGACGGGGCTCCGCGGACTCCATCACCTCGTCTATGAGGTCGTGGACAACGCCGTCGACGAAGCGATGGCCGGCCACGCCACCAAGATCAAGGTCGAGCTCCTGGCCGACGGCGGATGCCGTGTCTCCGACAACGGCCGAGGGATCCCGGTCGACGTCGTCAAGGGCGAGAAGCGGCCCGCGGTCGAGGTCGTGCTTACGACCCTGCACGCCGGCGGCAAGTTCGAGGGGAAGGGCTACCAGGTGTCCGGCGGCCTTCACGGCGTCGGCGTCTCCGTCGTCAATGCGCTGTCGGAGCGTCTCGAGATCGAAGTAGCCCGCGACGGGAAGGTATGGACGCAGGAGTACGAGCGCGGCAAGCCGCTCGGCAAGCTCAAGGCGGGCCGGCCGATCAAGCGCACCGGCACGACGGTCACGTTCTGGCCCGACCCGCTCATCTTCAACGAGGGGACAGAGTTCCGGTTCGACACCCTCGCGCAGCGACTGCGCGAGATGGCCTTTTTGAATCGCGGTCTCGAGATCGCTTTCCTCGATCACCGCGTCGAGCCGATGGTCGAAGAGACATTCCGTTACACGGGCGGCATCGTCGACTTCGTCAAGCACCTGAACAGCTCCCGTGAGCCGGTGCACAAGCGCGTCGTGTACTTCGAGGCGAAGGCGGAACAGCATGAGGTAGAGGTCGCACTCCAATGGTCGACCGGCTACAACGAGAGCGTCTTCACCTTCGCGAACAACATCAACACCCATGAGGGTGGGATGCACGAAGAAGGGTTCCGCCGTTCGCTCACGCGCGTCATCGGGAACTATGCGAAGGCGAAGAACGTCCTTAAAGAGAAGGACGAAGGCTTCATCGGCGAGGACGTTCGCGAAGGGTTGACCGCGATCGTTTCGGTCAAGCTGCGGAACCCGCAGTTCGAGGGTCAGACCAAGACCAAGCTCGGCAATACCGAGATCCGCTCCTTCGTCGAGAAGGAGATGAACGAGAAGTTCGCCGAGTTCCTCGAGGAGCACCCGCCTGAGGCACGGGCGATCTGTCAGAAGGCGATCGCCGCACAGCGTGCCAGGCTCGAGGCGCGCAAGGCGCGCGACCTCGTCCGCCGCAAGTCACTACTCGAGTCGACCTCGTTGCCGGGCAAGCTCGCCGATTGTCAGACCCGCGATCCCGATCGCGCCGAGCTGCTGATCGTCGAGGGTGATTCCGCCGGGGGCACCGCGAAGAACGCGCGTCAGCGCGAGTTCCAGGCGGTGTTGCCGCTGCGGGGCAAGATCCTCAATGTCGAGCGTGCCCGATTGGCGAAGATCTTGGAGAACAAAGAGATCCAGGCGATCATCACGGCCGTCGGTACCGGCATCGGCGAAGACTTCGACATCTCGAAGTGCCGCTATCACAAGATCATCTCGATGGCCGACGCCGACGTCGACGGGAGCCATATCAAGACCCTGCTCCTTACCTTCTTCTTCCGCTTCATGCCCGAGATCATCGACGCGGGCTATCTGTTCGTTGCCCAGCCTCCGCTGTATCGCGTGCCTCTGAAGAACAACGTGCTGTACTTCAAGAACGACGACGAGCTCGGCGCGTGGCGCGCGGAGAATCCGAACGCCCGGATCGAGCCTCAGCGCTTCAAAGGTTTGGGTGAGATGGATGCCGAGCAGCTCTGGGAGACGACCCTCGATCCGGAAGCGCGTACCTTGCTCCGCGTCACTATGGAAGATGCTGCGCTGGCCGAGGAGATCTTCTCGACGCTGATGGGCGAAGACGTCGAGGCGCGTAAGTCCTTCATCCAGAAGAACGCCAAAGACATCCGCTTCCTGGACATCTGATGCCGCGAGATCAAAATCCGATCCAGCACCGCCTCCCGGGAGACGGCGACGGCTCCGGAATCGAGGACATCGACCTCGGCGAAGAGGTTCAGTACTCGTTCCTCGAATACGCGATGTCGGTCATCGTCAGCCGCGCCCTTCCCGACGTACGCGACGGTCTCAAGCCGGTGAACCGCAGGATCCTTTACGCGGCGTTCGAGTCGGGACTCCGGCCGGACCAGAGGTTCAGGAAGTGCGCGGCGCTCGTGGGCGAGGTCATGAAGACCTACCACCCGCACGGTGACCAGTCGATCTACGACGCGCTCGCCCGGTTGGCACAGGATTTCTCCACCCGGTACCCGCTGATCTCCGGCCAAGGCAACTTCGGCTCGGTCGACGGCGATGCGCCCGCCGCGATGCGCTACACCGAATGCAGGCTTTCGCCCCTGGCGATGGAGCTGCTGCGCGACATCAACGAGGAGACCGTCGACTTCTCTCCGAACTACGACGGGGACAGCCTCGAGCCGGAGGTGCTTCCGGCCCGTTTCCCGAACCTGCTCGTCAACGGATCGACCGGCATCGCCGTCGGCATGGCGACGAACATCCCTCCGCACAACCTGGGTGAGGTGGTCGACGCCGTTGTCGAGTACCTCCGCGATCCCGATCTGTCGTTGGACAAGGACAAGATGCTCGCGATGTGCATGAAGCACATCAAGGGACCCGACTTCCCCACGGGGGGGTACATCGTCGGCCGCCAAGGCATCCGCGACGCCTACACGACCGGGCGCGGCTCGATCAAGATGCGCGCCGTATGTGAGATCGAGGAGGGGCCGAAGGGCGCGCCGCGCATCATCGTCACCGAGATCCCCTATCAGGTGAACAAGAGCCGGCTGCTGATCAAGATGGCCGAGCTCGTCAACAAGAAGGAGATCGAGGGCATCGCCGACATCCGCGACGAGTCGTCGCGCGACGGGATGCGCGTCGTGATCGATCTCAAGAGGACCGCCGTCCCCAACGTCGTCCTGAACCAGCTCTACAAGCGGACGCAGCTGCAAGACAACTTCGGGGTCAACACCCTCGCGCTCGTCGACGGTGTCCCTCGCACGCTCGATCTCGCCGAGGTCATCGAGCACTACGTGACGCACCAGATCGACGTGGTCACGAGGCGGACGAGGTTCCGCCTGCGGAAGGCAGAGGAGCGCGCCCACATCCTCGAGGGCCTCATCATCGCCCTTGAGCACATCGACGAGATCATCGAGCTGATCCGCAACTCGGCCGACGTGGCCGAGGCGAAGGGCGGCCTGATGGCGCGCTTCGGCCTGAGCGAGGTCCAGGCGCAGCACATCCTCGACATGCCGCTCCGCCGCCTTACCGCGCTCGAACAGGACAAGATCCGAGAGGAATACGAGGAGCTCCAGCGGACGATCGCCGACCTCAAGGACATCCTGGGCGACCCGGCGCGCCTCCGGAATCTCATCGCCGAAGAGTTGGCCGAGGTCCGCAGGAAGTACGCCGACGAGAGACGCTCACAGATCGTCGCCGACGAGGGCGATTTCGACATCGAGGACCTGATCGCCGACGAGGACCTCGTCGTGTCCGTGTCTCGCGACGGCTACATCAAGTCGGTGCCTCTCGACACCTACCGGCGGCAGGGCCGGGGCGGTCGTGGGGTGCGCGGCGCGACGCTCAAAGAGGGCGACATCGTCGAGCACGTCATCACGACAACCGCCCACTCCTATCTGCTGCTGTTCTCGAACACAGGGCGGGTCTACCGCCTGAAGGCGCACGAGGTGCCGAAGCGAGAGCGCACGGCGCGTGGGACCGCCGTAGTCAATGTTGTGGCGATGAGACCCGACGACGCCGTCGCCGCGATGATCGACACGCGCGATTACGAGACGTACCGCTACCTCCTGATCGCCACGAAGAAGGGCATGGTGAAGAAGACGCTCTTCCGCGAGTACGACTCGTCGCGGAAGGAGGGCATCATCGCCTTGAACCTGAAGGACGGCGACGAAGTGGTTCACGTGCGACCGACCTCCGGTACCGAGGACATCCTGCTCGTCACGCGCAAGGGCAAGGCCATCCGCTTCTCCGAGGGAGCCGTCCGTCCCATGGGGAGGACGGCCACCGGAGTCATCGGGATCCGCCTCGATGCGGACGACGAGGTAGTGGCGTGCGAAGTGATCCCCAACGAGGACGATGAGCTGCTGTTGGTGACCGAGCGTGGCTACGGCAAGAGGACGCGTCTCGGGCAGTTCCCGCGCAAAGGTCGCGGCGGCAAAGGCGTCATAGCGGCGAAGATCACGAAGCCCCGCGGGCAGCTGATCGGGGCCTCTGTCGTCCGGCCGGGTGACGAGGTCTTCCTGATATCGAGCGAGGGGGTCGTGATCCGCATGGGTGTGGACACGATCTCTCGGCAGGGGCGTCCCGCAACCGGCGTGCGCGTTATGCAGCTCGACCCGGATGCGCGGATCGCGGCGCTTGCGCCGGTCGTGGGAGAGGCGGCGGAAGCCGATGCGCAACCGTCGTTGCCGACGTGAGGAGAGGGAGCGTAAAGAGGAGACGCGTCGAGGAGCACGAATCCTCCTCGACCGGACGACCGGAGCGTCGGCCGACGATCTAGCGAGCGGCGAGAGGGGCGGAGAACCGAGTGTCGTCGAGAGAAGACCGGCCGCGGGAGTGGCGCCGCGAGCCTGAGGCGAGCAGCGCCTCCGGTGGGCATATCGCGCCGGAGGTCGATCCCGCGGGCCCCCTGTTCGATCCTCTGGTCGACCCCCTCCCGTCGGAGCGCGCGGGTGAGTCGGGCCTGCTCGGCGAGAGGTCGCGGCCGCAACCCGCCGACCGGACGGCGCGCCGTACTGATCCGGCCGACGTCCTCCCGTCCCCGGAGCGCACGCGTCCGATGCGCCGAGAGGCGGCGGCGCGAAGCGCGCCGAGACCTCGCACCGGCGCGCGGCGCGTTAAACGGACCGTGAAGCACATCGACCCGTTCAGCGTGCTGAAGCTCTCGCTCTTCTACTACGCGATCTTCCTAGTGTTCTGGCTCGTATTCGTGGCGATCCTCTACAGCATCATCGACGGCATGGGGCTCTTCGATGCGATCGAGAGCTTCGGCCAAGGGTTCGCCCTCGACTGGGGAGAGCTCGACATCTCCCTCATGTTCGTGGAGCGCTGGGCGTTCTTCATCGGCCTCACGATGGCGATCGTCGGCTCGCTCGTAAACGCGTTCCTCGCCTTCCTCTACAACATCGGCTCCGACCTGGTAGGTGGGGTCGAAGTGACCTTCAGCGAGCGCGACGCCTAAGCTCCACCTCGTGCGCGACGACACGCGGAACATCTCAGACGACGCCCGCGTGATGATCGCTCTGGATGGGGTGTCGAAGCGATATCCGGGCGTTGCGGACGCTGCCGTCGCCGACCTGACGATGGAGGTGCGCGCGGGCGAGACGGTCGCTCTAGTGGGACCTTCGGGTTGTGGCAAGACCACGACTCTCAAGATGATCAACCGGCTCATCGAGCCGACGAGTGGGTCGATCGTGGTCGACGGGGTCGACGTGCTGGAGCAGGATCCGGTGCAACTGCGACGCGGGATCGGCTACGTGATCCAGAACGTCGGCCTGATGCCGCACCGAACCGTCGAGGACAACATCGCCACCGTTCCGCGGCTGTTGGGGTGGGAGCATGATCGGATCCGCACCCGCACGCGGGAGCTCGTCGATATCTTCCAACTCGACAGCGCGATGCTGAGTCGCTATCCGGCCGAGCTCTCGGGCGGACAGCGTCAACGTGTGGGCGTTGCGCGAGCACTGGCGGCGGACCCGCCCGTCATGCTGATGGACGAGCCGTTCGGCGCGGTCGATCCGATCGTCAGGGTCCGTCTCCAGGACCAGTTCCTCGACATCCAGAAGCGACTCCAGAAGACCGTCGTCTTCGTGACGCACGACATCGATGAGGCGATCAAGATGTCGGATCGCGTGGCGGTGATGAATGTCGGCGGCAAACTCGAGCAGTACGACTCACCGCAGTCGATACTGCGGGACCCCGCAGGGGAGTTCGTCCAACGATTCATCGGCGCCGAGCGCGGCCTCAAGCGGTTGTCGCTCGTACGCGTTGCCGATGTGGAGATCGAGGATGGGCCGGTGATCAGCGTTTCTGCGACGGTGGAAGAGGCACTGGAGGAGATGCAGCGACACGGCTCGTCGTGGTGCACCGTGATCGACACGACCGGAGCTCTGCAGGGTTGGGTAGACCGCCACATGCTGGCCGACGTCGAGGTCGTGAGCGAGGTCGAGCCCAAGAGGTTCTCCGCATATGTCACCCCAGCTTCGTCATTGCGGCACGCGCTCGACTCGATCGTGACGTCGCGGACGCGGGTGGCGGTCGTGGCGGACGAGAACGATCGTTACCTCGGCGTTCTCTCCGTTGAACGCATCTCTCGCGACATCACCGCCTGATGCTCGACCTGATCCGGAACGAAGGCGGCAGGGTCGCGGCGAAGCTCCTCGAGCACCTCAACCTGACGGCGATAGCGATCTTGGTGGGGCTTCTGATCGCTTTCCCGCTTGCCGTCTACGCGTTCCGCCACCGACGCGTGTACGCCCCGATCGCCGGGGTGACCGGGCTCCTCTACACGATCCCCAGCCTGGCGCTCTTCGCCTTCCTGACCCCCTACACGGGGCTCTCGATGCTGACGGCCGAGATCGGACTCGTCTCCTACACACTGCTGATCCTGATCCGCAACATCGTTGCCGGACTCGACTCCGTGCCGGCGGACGCGAGAGAGGCGGCGCGAGGGATGGGTCTCTCCGAGCGGGAGCTGCTTTGGAGGGTCGAGGTGCCGCTAGCGCTTCCCGTGATCTTCGCCGGCATCCGCCTTGCGACCGTGACCGTCGTCGGTCTCGTCACGGTGACATCGCTGATCACCTACGGCGGCGTCGGCGCGTTCATCCTGGAGGGGATCGTGCGGCTCGATGCATCCCGGGCTGCGTTCGGCGGACTGCTGTCCCTTCTGATCGCGCTCGTTCTCGACGCCGTGCTGCTTGCGGCGGAGCGGCGCGTCGCGCCGTGGTCGACGCGCCGGAGCGAAAGGACCGCGTGATGGGGGTTCTCGGAGAGGCGCTGCGCTTCCTCACCGATCCAGAGCGCTACGGCGGCCCGACGGGGATTGATGCTCGCGTCGTCGAGCACGTCCTCATCTCCTACCAGGCGGTCGCGGTCGCAGCGGTCATCGCCCTGCCCGTCGGCCTGTTCATCGGTCACCGGCGCCGGTTCGAGGTCGTGGCCGTGACCGTCGGGAACCTCGGCCGTGCCGTGCCCTCGTTCGGCGTGCTCGGGATCTTGTTCGGGCCGACGCTCGGTTGGCCGGGACACATCGGCTACTGGGCGACGTTCATCGCGCTGGTGCTGTTGTCAGTGCCGCCGATCCTCATCAACACCTACGTGGGCATCAAAGGCGTCGACGCCAGCGTGGTCGAGGCAGCGCGAGGCATGGGCATGACTTCGCGTCACGTCCTGCAGCGCGTGGAGGTCCCTCTGGCCGCACCGATCGTGGTGAGCGGCTTGCGCATCGCCGCGGTGCAGTCGATCGCCACCGCGACTCTCTGGGGGATCCCCGGGGGCGGCGGCGTGGGTCGGATCATCGTCGACGGCTTCGCCCTTCGGGCCGAGGATCTGCTGCTCGCAGGCGCCATGCTCATCGCGTTGCTGGCGATCGCGACCGAGGTCCTCTTCTCGGTTGCCGAGCGGGTCACGTCCCCCAGGGCCGCTCGACGAGCCGGGCCTCGGCGTCGCCTGCTTGACCGCAGTGCACGTCGTTCCCGGCGTTAGGGTTCGGCAGGATCGGGGGCAGAACGCCCCTGCAGGCAACGGAGGGAGAAGACCCATGCGGAGGTTTCGCAGGCTCGCCCATGGGGCGGCCGCGCTCGCGCTGGCGGTGACGCTAGGCGCGTGCGGGTCGGGTGTGGGCGACGGTGGAGACGAAGGCGGAGGCGGGGACGAGGGATCCGGCGCCTCGGTCGCCTCGCAGCTGGTTCTCGGCGGTCCGCCCGAGTGCCCGGAGCGCCCGTTCTGTCTGCCTGGGCTCAAGGAGACCTACGGCATCGAGTTCAGGTCGTTCCAGCCGCTCGACGTGGGCGGTCCGCTGACCGTCAAGGCGCTCGAGAGCGGCCGTATCGACGTCGGGCTCCTGTTCTCCACGTCGAGCGTCATCGCCGACAGGGGTTGGGTGGTGCTCGAGGACGATCGTGGCCTTCAGACGGCGGAGAACATCACCCCCGTCGTGCGCTCGGAGGTCGCGGACGAGGAGGTCACGACGCTCCTCGACCAGGTGAGCGCGGCGCTCGACACCGAGACGATGACCCGCCTCAACGGCCGCGTCGAGATCGACAACGAGACACCGGCGGAGGTGGCGAAAGACTTCCTCAGCGAGCAGGGCATCTCGGGCGGCGACGCCCAGGGCTCCGGGAAGATCACGGTGGGCTCCGTGCAGTTCGCCGAGAACCAGATAGTGGCGGAGATGTACGCGCAGGTCCTGCGTGAAGCCGGCTTCGATGTCGACCGCAAGGATGTCGGATCCCGTGAGATCCTTCAGCCCGCTCTGGAGTCGGGCGAGGTCGACGTCGCCCCTGAATACCTCGGCTCATTGCTGCTGTTCCTCGACCCAGAGGCGGAGGCCTCGGGTGACCCGCAGCAGATCCGCGGCGAGCTCGAACCGCTGTTGGAGGAGAGAGACCTCGTTCTTCTGGAATCGTCGGATGCGAACGACACCAACGCGTTCGTCGTGACGAAGGAGACCGCCGACCGCTACGGCCTCGCCCGGGTGAGCGATCTGGCCGAGCCCGCCGAATAGCCCCTGGTATCCCCCTTGGCTGTAGCGGCCAGGGGGGGTACCGTGCTCCTACAGAAGGGGGCGGCGTGGACTGGTATTTCGACTCATCCGACGAGCAGGCTTTCCGCGCTCTGCGCGATGAGCTACTCGCCTATCTCACGAGGCACGCCTCCGACGACGCGGATCTATTCGAGAGCCAGCTCATCTTCGAGGAGCTGGTGGGGAACGCGGTACGACACGCGTCCGGCCCGGTGTGGGTCTCGGTCGAGTGGAGCGGAGAGCATCCGGTCCTCACCGTGCACGATCTCGGTCGCGGGTTCTCACTCGACGATATCCAGTCACCCGACCTGCTGAGTGAAGGACAACGCGGGCTCTTCCTCGTGTCTCAAGTGAGCCGCGGCCTAAGGACGGCACACAAGAAAGCCGGTGGCACGCGGGTCGAGGCCGTCCTTCCACTCGCCCGGCGGCAGGAAGAGGACATCACACCGCACCCGCCGAACGACGCCTCTCTGCCCGCGCCGGAAGAGGCTCTGCCGGACGGGACCTTCGGCAAAGAGTCGTTCCTGCGTGCCCTCGTCGTCGAGCTTGCGCAGACCCTCGAGCTGCAACACGGACCGCGTGCGGCGGAGGCCGCGGTGACTAGGGTCGGGCTCGGCGTGGGCGGACGGATGGAGGAGGAATACCGCCGCGCCCGCGACATCACCGGCCGCCTGACGCGCGACCAGATGGCCGATCTGCTGGTGCGTCTCAAGCACGCGATCGAGGGTGACTTCTACGTGGTCGAGGCGGATGACGAGAAGATCGTGCTGGAGAACACTCGCTGCCCGTTCGGCGACATCGTGAAGAGGGCGCCCGCTCTCTGCCGGATGACGTCGAGCGTCTTCGGCGGCATCGCCGCGCGCAACGCAGGCGAGAGTGCGGTTCAGCTCGAGGAGCGGATCGCGGTCGGCGATCCTCAGTGCCGCGTCACGGTGTGGCTCACGGAGCCGGGGAGGGACGAGGCCGCGAACGCGCAGGTCTATCGCGCTCCGGCGTAGCGGCGTGGGCCCAGGTGGACTTGAACCACCGACCTCACCCTTATCAGGGGTGCGCTCTAACCGAGCTGAGCTATGGGCCCTTCGAGAGGGCGCATCTTACTGTGGGGACGATGCCCGGACGCGCTCGGAGGCGGCCGAAGCCGCCTCCGAGTAAGCGGAACCAGGGTCCTAGGCGTTCAGGCCGAGCCCCATAACGATGTCGTCCTTGGGCCTTGCGCCCACCACCTGCGACTTCACGTCGCCGTCGACGAAGAGAGCGATCGTGGGGATGCTCATGATCCCGTATTTCGCGGCGACCGACGGCGCTTCGTCGATGTTGAGCTTCACGATCTTCACCTTGTCGCCGTACTCGGCGGCGATCTTCTCGAGCTCGGGTGAGACCAAGCGGCAAGGACCGCACCATTCCGCCCAGAAGTCCACGATCACGGGGGAATCGGCCGCCAGCACGACCTCGTTGAAGTCGTGGTCGCCGACCTCCTGCATGTTCGCCACGTTTTCCTCCTAGATCTGTCGGTCTCGTCATCGTCAACCGGAGGACCCTGCCTATATTCCCCTTCGTCCGGCGCCCTACCGCCCCCCGACCAAACGGTTCAGGCGCAGCATCGCGACGACCCCCAGGGCGGGACCGGGCGCGAGTAGTGCGAACGCCCACCGCCACGTCACCGCGCGCTCGATCAGCGGGATCAGCCAGATCGTCGCCACCGTGAGGGTGAAGCCGAGCGCGAGCTGGAGTGTCAGCGCGGTGCCCACGTACGCCTGGTCGGCGAGCTCGGTGACGAGAGTCGAGAATTGCGCCGAGTCGGCCACGGCCGTGAATCCCCAGACCAGAGCGACCGCCAGCAACAACGCCCGCGGACCCCGCGCGAAGTGACCGATCAAGAGCGCGCACGAGCCGGAAGCCGCCATCATGGCGATCGTCGTCCGCGCTCGACCCCAGCGGTCTCCGAGGACTCCGCCTGCCCAACAGCCGAGGCTGCCGACTCCTATCGCGGCGAAGGCGGCGAAAGGAGCGGCGCGATGCGCACCGACGCCGTCGGCGAAGAAGACGACGAACCATGTCCACATCGCGTAGAGCTCCCACATATGACCGAAGTAGCCGAACGAGGCGAGGCGCACGTTCCGGTTCGACATGACGGTCGCGATCTGGCGCGGATCGAAGACCGCGCGGGGAAAGGGGAAAGGCCCCACCGGCACCCTCGTCGCCAGCATCCCGCCCAGAAAGGTGAGGGCCGACGTCGTCACGATGACGACGTCGCTGTCGAGCCCCCCCGCTCCATTCACGAGGTGGGGTAACGCCGACCCGAGCGTGAGGGCGCCGACGAGGATGCCGAGTGCTACGCCGCGGCCGGTCCGGAACCAGGTAGCCATCAGCTTGAGCGCCGGCGGATAAACACCCGACAGGAAGAAGCCGGTCAAGAAGCGTGCCGGGATCGCCACCGTCGCGTCAGGCGCCCACAGGAGCATGAGGTTCGCGGCACCCGCTCCGACGGCACCGCCCAGGATGACGATGCGCGCGGGCAGGACGTCGGCGACGTTCAACGTGGCCGACATGATTGCACCGGCCACGAAGCCGATCTGCACCGCGATCGTCAGCCACGCCGCGGTTCCCGCGGTGAGTGCCCACTCCGAGCGTAGCTGCGGGATGACCGCGGATGCCGAGAACCAGGTGCTCATGGCGAGAACGAGTGCCGCTGCGAGGATCCATAGCGCGGGGCGAGCCGAAGAGGGTTTTCCGTACGTCATCGGGAGAAGCGTGCCCCATGAAGACACGATCCGCCGGATGAAGGTATGTCGACGACGCGAGCTTCGACCTCGGGCGTCATCTGATGCGGACAACGATCCGGCTTGGAGCTGTGGTCGGCCAACGCCGACAGGCCCTCGGTCGCATAGCGAACCAACCAGTGATCAAGGCTCGTTCGGCCGATCCCGTCGCGCTTGGCGGTGTCTTTGACGGTCGCCCCGTCGAGCACCTCTCTCACGGCGTCGTAGCGCTGCTCAACCATCGACAGATCCACCAGGGGCACGGCGTCCTCCTCGGCTCGACTGAGCCCAAGTGATGACGCAGAAGGGGCCTACGGACGTGGAATTAGTGGGACACAGGTGCCGGAGCCAGTGTCGCCCAGGAGCCGAAGCCGGGCCGAGAAGTGGGACACAGGAGCCGGAGCCAATGTGGGACAGAGGTACCGAACTTCCACATGCATCCCTTTTCGCGAAAGTGGAGCGGATCGTGTATGAGTTCAGGACATAGGCGACAGTTCTGAGCGGGGGTGTGTCAAGACATAGGAGACACCGACTACAGGGGGTGCTCCTATGGACAAAGACGGGTTCCTGGTGGAGACCCACCTCCGCACCGGGCGGCCGATCAGCGAGCTCGCGAAGGCCCACGGGGTGCATCGCAGCTGGCTCTACAAGCTCCTCGCGCGCTACCGCGCCGAGGGGGAAGCAGGTCTCGAAGCGCGCTCCC
>DATLFS010000106.1:0-14194 GCA_035540935.1 Actinomycetota bacterium | reverse complement strand
ATCGTAACTTTCCGCATTCGGCGGAGCCTGAATCCTCTACCGATACAATCTCCTGATGAAAGCCATCTGGAAGGGCACCGTCACCTTCGGCCTGGTCAACATCCCGGTGCGCCTCTATTCCGCCATCGAGGAGAAATCCCTCAAGTTCCGGCTCCTGCACGCAGACGACGGCGGCCGGATCAAGTACCAGCGGGTCTGTGCGACGTGCGGCAAAGAGGTCGCCTGGGACGACATCGTCAAGGGATACGAGTATTCCCGTGACCATTACGTGACCTTCACCGACGACGAGCTGGCCGCCCTCGACGTCGACTCGATCAAGGCGATCGACGTCGTCTCGTTCGTCCCTCTGGACGACATAGACCCCATCTACTTCAACCGCACCTACTACGTCGTCCCCGACCCCTCCGGCCTCAAGGCCTACCGGCTGCTCCAGGAGGCGCTCGACGCCGAGGGTCAGGTCGGCGTCGCCAAGGTGGCGCTGCGGGACAAGGAGCACCTGGCGACGGTCCGACTGAAGGACGGGGTGTTCGTGCTCGAGACGATGCACTGGCCCGACGAGATCCGAGCCGCCGCCTTCGAGGAGCTCGACAAGAAGGTCGAGATCCGCGACGCCGAGGTGAAGATGGCGCGCCAGCTCATCCAGCAGCTCTCGACCGAGTTCCGGCCGGAGGAGTTCGCCGACGAGTACCGGGCGCGCCTCGAGGAGCTCGTCGAGCAGAAGGTCGAGGGAGCGGAGGTCACGATCGCGCCGGAGCCGGAGGAGGAGCCGACCAAGGTGGTCGACCTCATGGAGGCGCTCAAGGCGTCGGTGGCCGAAGCCAAGAAGAAGCGCGAGCCGGCCGCCGAGAAGCCCGCCAAGAAGAAGTCGACGGCGCGCCGGGCATCGGCCTCCTAGCCGATGGACACGATCAACGTCAAGGTTCCCGCGTCCCCGCAGTACATCGGCGTCGTCCGCCTCATCGCCGCGGGGCTTGCCTCGCGCCTCGGGTTCACGATCGACGAGATCGACGACCTGAAGATCGCGGTCGACGAGCTGGCCTCCTACCTCACCGGCACCCAGGGGCGAGACGGAGTGCTCGAGATCTCCTTCGGGGTCGAGGACACCCGCATCGAGATCTCAGGGCGCGGCCGCTTCGCGCCGGGCGACAAGGTCAGGACGGAGCTCACCGACTTCTCCCGCATGATCCTCGAGACCGTCGCCGATGAGGCGTCGCTACAGCAGCAGGACGGAACCCCAACCTTCGTGCTGGTGAAGAGCACACGGTCGTGACCGAGCGGGGCGGACTCAGTAAGGAGGAGATCCGCGACCTCTTCCAGCGCTATCACGCGGCGGAAGAGGACGACGAGCGCACGCGCCTCCGTGAGCAGCTCGTCGACCAGTACATCGGTTTAGTCGAGTTCCTGGCGCGCCGATTCAGGAACAGGGGTGAGCCACTCGAGGATCTGGTGCAGGTGGGGACGATAGGGCTGCTGAAAGCGATCGAACGCTTCGACCTCGACCGCGAGGTCGAGTTCTCTACCTATGCCACCCCGACCGTCGTCGGCGAGCTCAAGCGGCACTTCCGCGACAAAGGGTGGGCCGTGCGCGTGCCGCGGCGCCTCCAGGAGCTGCACCTCGAGCTCACCAAGATCGTCTCGAAGCTCGGCCAGGATCTCGGCCGCTCCCCCACCGTCCCGGAGATCGCGAAGGAAGCCGCCATCACCGAAGAGCAGGTCCTCGAGGGTCTCGAGATCGCGCAGGCGTACAACTTCACCTCGCTCGACGCGCCGATCGACTCCGACGACAGCGATTCCACGTCGTTCGCCGATCAGATGGGTCAGGAGGACGAGCAGCTCGAGACGCTCGAGTACCGCGCCTCGCTCGCGCCCGAGATGGCCAAGCTGCCGGAGCGAGAACGGCGCATCCTCTACCTCCGCTTCTACAAGGGCATGACGCAGTCGGAGATCGCCGACCGGCTCGGCATCTCGCAGATGCACGTGTCCCGCCTCCTCAACCGGACCCTCGTCCGGCTCCGTCACGCGCTGGAGGAATAGGACGTGCGCCGCAGCGCCGCGCCGCTCCGTGGCGCCTGCGCGGCCGCTCTCGCCGTCGTCCTCTCGGCCTCGGCCTGCTCGCTCGCTCCGATAGACCTCGCAGCGGAGAAGCCGCTCGCGCTCCGTTCGACGATCACCGATGCGGCGGGAGGCACGCTGGCCCGCCTCTTCGAGGAGAACCGCGCCTACGTCCCGCTGCGCCGGCTGCCGCCGGTCCTCGTCGATGCGGTGCTCGCGGCGGAGGATGCCCGCTTCTTCGAGCACCCCGGTTTCGATGCCGTGTCGATCGCCCGCGCCGCGATCGTCAACGCGCGCGAGGGAGACGTGGTCCAGGGCGGCAGCACGATCACCCAGCAGTACGTGAAGAACGCATACTTCCCGCGGCCCGATCGAACCCTCGAGAGGAAGGCGCGCGAGCTGCGCCTCGCGATCGAGATGGAGCGTCGCTACTCCAAGCGAGAGATCCTCGAGCGGTATCTCAACACCGTCTACCTCGGCGACGGCGCCTACGGCGTCAAGGCCGCGGCCGAGAGCTTCTTCGGCCACGGCGTCGGAGACACGAACCTCGCCGAGGCGGCGCTGATCGCGGCACTGATCAAGTCACCGGCCGGATACGACCCACGCTCCCACCCGAAGCGCGCGCTTATCCGGCGCAACTACATCCTCGACCGCATGGCGAAGCTCGGCCTCGTCTCCGAGGATCACGCCGCACGCGCCAAGACCCGGCCGCTCGGCGTCACGCGCACCCCGCCGCGCATCCCGAGCCGTCAGCCTTACTTCGTCGAAGCCGTGAAGCGCGAGATCCTCGGGGACCGACGCCTGGGCGCCGACGAGGACGCGCGCGCTCGGGCATTGTGGCGCGGCGGGCTGCAGGTCGAGACCACACTCGAACCGCGCCTGCAGGCGGCGGCGGAGCGGGCGGTGGACGCGATCCTCGGCAGGAGAGGCGACCCGGCCGCGGCGCTGGTGGCGATCCGCCCGCGCACCGGCGAGATCGTCGCGATGGTCGGCGGACGCAGCTGGAAGGCGAGTCAGGTCAACCTGGCGCTCGGACGCGCCGGCGGCGGTTCCGGCCGCCAGCCCGGCTCCGCCTTCAAACCGATCGCGCTCGCGGCTGCGCTCGAGTCGGGCATGCGTATCGAGGACCGGTACGAAGCCGGGCCGGCGAGCTTCACGTTCGACGACGGGACCACCTGGTCGGTCGGCAACAACGAGGGGTCCAGCACCGGGCTGATCTCGCTGTACGAGGCAACCGTCCACTCGGTCAACGCCGTCTTCGCACGCCTCTCGCTCGCGGTGGGCCCCGACCGCATCGCGACGCAAGCCGCGCTGATGGGCGTTCGCTCGAAGCTCGGCGCGCATCCGTCGATCGCGTTGGGGGCGGAGGAGGTGAGCGTGCTCGACATGGCCGCCGCATACGCGACGCTCGCCAACCACGGCACCGCGGTGGAGCCCACGACGATCAAATCGATCGGGCTCCCGACGGGCGGCCACCTGGGCCCCGATCAAGACCGCATCGAGAGCGCCGTCTCGCCGGGCGCGGCTTACCTGATCACCACCGCGCTACAAGACGTCATCACCCGCGGCACCGGGCGCGCCGCGGCGATCGGGCGCCCGGCCGCCGGAAAGACCGGCACGAGCAACGACTACGCCGACGCATGGTTCGTCGGCTACACGCCGGACCTCGTCGCCGCGGTATGGGTCGGCTATCCCGAAGGGAGGATCCCCATGACGTCGGTGCACGGGATACGCGTCCTCGGAGGCACCTATCCCGCGGCCATATGGCGCACGTTCATGACCGACGCTCTCGCCGGCACGCCGCCCAAGCAGTTCCGTCTTCCGCGCCGGGAACTGGTGCGCGTCGAGATCGACCCCGATTCCGGGCTCCTGGCTGCGCCGTGGTGCCCCGGCAAGATGCAGACGATGCTGCGCCAGGAGGCACCGACGCGGTACTGCCCGCCGCCTCCGCCGCCCGTGATCGATCCGGTCGTGCCCGAGGTGAAGAAGGAGCGCGCGAACGAGCGCAAGAAGGACGAGGACGCGCGGAAGAAAGAGGAGAAGGCCGAGGGGAAGCCGAAGCCGAAGCCGAAGCCTTCACCGAAGCCGGAGCCGAAACCGACGCCGAAGCCGAACCCCACACCGACGGGCTGATCAGCCGAACAGCTCGCCCAGCAGGCGATCGACCGCGGCGCCGGCGCCGCCGGCGACGATCGCGAGTGCGTCCTCCTGCGTCTCCTCGAGGGCCGGGACCTCGTCGAGTAGCGCCCGCACCTCGGACGTCAGGAAGCGGCTCGGCTGTGCGTACGAGTGGCGGTCGCCGGATGGCCCGCCGTGGTAGTAGCGCAGCGGCACGTAGACCGAGAGGTGCTCACGGGCGCGGGTCAACGCAACGTAGAAGAGCCTCAGCTCCTCCTCGATCTCGTCTTCGTCGCCCGTCGCCATGTCGGACGGGATCATCCCGTCGGCCGCATGGATGACGTGCACGGCGTCCCACTCGCCGCCTTTCGCGGAATGGATCGTCGACAGGACGAGGTAGTCCTCGTCGAGCAGCGGCGGACCCGCCAGATCGCCGGTGGACACAGGCGGGTCGAGCGTGAGGTCGGACACGAAGCGCTCCCGCGACGTCTGCCCCGCGGCCAGCGCCTGTAGCTGCTCGAGATCTCGCAGGCGCGCCTCCGGCGCGTCGTAACGCCGCCGGACCACTGGCTCGTAGAAGGCGCGGAGCCTCTCGATCTGCTGCGCCACCGGCGGGTTGCTCGCGCAATAGGAGAGAGCCTCGGTGAGTTCGGCGAGGTTCGCCGCCGACCCGCGCGGCAGACGCGGGGGGTCCTCGGCGAGGCGCGCCAGCGGAGAGGCGGCCGCCGTGCGGCCGACGCCTATCGCATCCATGAGTCCTCGGGCCGTGGTCTGCCCGACCCCGTCGACCAACTGCAGCCCGCGGAACCAGGCGAGCTCATCGTGGGGGTTCTCGATCATCCGCAGCAGAGACAGGAGGTCCTTCACGTGCGCGGCCTCGAGGAACTTGAGACCGCCGTACTTCACGAACGGGATGTTCCGGCGCGCCAGCTCGATCTCGAGCGCGGCCGAATGATGCCCGGCGCGGAAAAGCACCGCCTGCTCCTTGAGAGCGACACCTTTCTCGCGGTGGTCGAGCACGGCGCGGCAGACCGCATCGGACTGCGCGCTCTCGTCGATGCAGGTAACGAGCGAGGGGCGCACTCCCGAGACCTTCTCCGAGAAGAGGTCCTTCGTGTAGCGGCGCTTCGCCTGCGCGATGACCGCGTTGGCGACCTCGAGGATCGGCTGCGTCGAGCGGTAGTTCTGCTCGAGCGTCACGATCCCACAACCCGGGAACGCGGCGGGGAAGTCGAGGATGTTCGCGATCGTCGCGGCGCGGAACGAGTAGATCGCCTGCGCGTCGTCGCCGACGACGGTGATGCCCCGGCGCGCCGGACGCATCGCCACGAGGATCTCGGCCTGCAGCGAGTTCGTGTCCTGATACTCGTCGACGAGGATGTGATCGAACAGCTCGGCGCCGGTGCCGGAGGTAGCCAGCGCGTGCCAGAAGAGCAAGAGATCGTCGTAGTCGAGCACCCCGAGCGCGCGCTTCCTCTCCGTGTACGCGGCGAAGATCTCCCTGATGCCGTCGACCTCCTCGGCGCACCAGGGGTAGTGGTCACTCAGAACCTCGCCGAGCGGCGTCCGCGCGTTCACCGCCCGCGAGTAGATGCCGAGCAACGTGTCCTTGCGCGGGAACCTGCGCTTGCCGCCGCCGAAGCCGAGGTCGTTCCTCAGCATCCCCATGAGGTCGGCGGCGTCGCCTTGGTCGAGGACGGTGAACCCTGCCGGTAATCCGACGGCCGCGGCGTAGCGCCGCAGCAGGCGGTTCGCGGTGGCGTGGAAGGTCCCGCCCCAGACCCGCGCCGCCTGCGAGTGGCTCGTCATGCGGCCGGCGCGCCGGAGCATCTCCGCCGCGGCGCGCCGCGTGAAGGTCAGCAGCAGGATCCGCTCGGGGGCGACGCCGCGGTCGAGCAGGTGAGCGACCCGGGCCGCCAGCGTCTTGGTCTTGCCGCTTCCGGCCCCGGCCACGACGAGGAGCGGCTCGTCGCCGTGCGTGACGGCGCGCCGCTGCTGGGGGTTGAGATCGTCGAGCCACGCCGCCACCGGAAACCTCCACAGCCGAACTGACGTTCGACCCTATCCGCGGCCGGGCCGCGCGACCCGGTTTTCGGGACGGAGATCGTTCAGCGGGGCGCGGGGACCCTCACCTCGGCGCAGGTCCCGCCGTCGGGACGGATCGTGAAGGTGCCGCCGAGCTCGCCGATCAGGGTGTTGACGATCTGGAGCCCCAGGCGTCCGCCTTCGAAGGCGCCGTCTGGGATCCCGACGCCGTCGTCCCGCACGATCACAACCACGTCCCGCTCCTGCCGGTCGAGGAGGATCGTGACGTGCCCGGTGGAGCGGTCGGGGAAGGCGTGCTCGATCGCGTTCTGCAGGAGCTCGGCCACCGTCACCGCTAGCGGAGTGGCGAGGTCGGCGGTGAGACGTCCGGTCGTCCCCTCGACCTCGAGCCGGATCGTGCGGTCGGGATCGACGAGGCCCTCGGCGACCATGTAGCCGATCCGCCGGGCGACGTCGGCGAACTCGGCCACGTCTCCGGGACTCTCCGAGAGCGTCTCGTGGACGAGCGCGATCGACCCGATGCGAAGCACGCTCTCCTGCAGGGCACCCCGCGCCTCGTCGCTCTTCAGGCGGCGCGCCTGCAGGCGGAGGAGGGACGCGATCGTCTGCAGGTTGTTCTTCACGCGGTGATGGATCTCGCGGATCGTCGCATCCTTGACCGAGATCTCCCTCTCCTTCTGACGGAGCTCGCTGACGTCGCGCGCGAGCACGAGGCCCCCGACGGTGCGGCCTCCCTGAAGGAGGGGTAGGACGCGGATACGGATGTGGTTGTCTCCGCGCGTGAGCTCGCCGTCACGCAGCCGGCGGCTCTCCAGTGCGGCGGCGACGGGCGTGTCCCCCAGGCCGAGCTCGTCGACGAACGAGCCGAGGATGTTGTGACGGAGGCCGAGGCGGCGCAGCGCCGACAGCGCGTTCGGCGACGCCCAGGCGATCCGTCCCTCCTCGTCCAGCACGATGAGCCCGTCGCCGATGCGCGGCCACTCGCCGTCGGGCACCTCGGGGAAGGGGAAGGTCCCCTCGCAGATCATCTGCGAGACGCGCTCCGCGGCGTCCAGATACACCTGCTCGAGACGCCCCGGCCGCCGGCTGGTCGCCGGGCTGCCTTCCTTCGTCACGACGGCCACGACACGGCCGTCGTAGCGGACCGGCACCGCGTCCATCCGGATCGGGACGCCGTCGACCAGGACCGGATCCGCCTGCGCCCAGACCCGCCCCTCCCGGAAGGCGCGCTCGACGATCGGTTGCTCCGGCTGCCCGATGCGCGTCCCGACCATGTCCTGCGGATACAGCGTCTGCGACGTGAACGGCCGTAGCTGCGCGCAGACCTGGAAGACCTCCGCCTCGGCCTCCGGAACGCGCACGTAGAGCAACAGGTCGGAGAACGAGAGGTCCGCGAGGACCTGCCAGGACTGGCACAGGGAGCGGAGGTGCTCCGCGGCTTCGGCGGACAGGTCGGAGACGCGCCGGATCCGGTCGGCGAGGGTGGCCACGGGCGAATCGTCGCACGGCGGAATACGCAGCGGGGCAAACGGGCACAACGTCCCCCGTGCGAATCGCGGTGCTCTCCGACATCCACGGCAACTTGCTGGCGCTCGACGCCGTCATGACCGACATCGAGGCTCAAGGCGTCGACGAGGTCTGGTGCGGCGGAGACGTGGCGTGGGGCGGGCCGTGGGGCGCGGAGTGCATCCGGCGTCTCCGGGAGTCCGGCTGGACGGCGGTGAAAGGCAACACCGACGTGTGGATCACCGGAGACCCGCAGACGGCGGAGACCGAGGACGAGCGTCAGTTCGTCAAGGAGATGGCCGAGGCGCACGCGGTCGACGATGAGGACGCGCGCTGGCTCCTCAACCTGCCGCTCGGACACGCCGGCCGTGGGTCGATCCTGCTGGTCCACGGGACGCCGGCGTCACCCTTCGTCGCTCCGCTCCCCGCCGCGCCCGCAGGGGAATTCCAGCCCTTCGAGGGCCAAGCGAGCATCATCGTCTACGGACACGTGCATCACGCCTTCGTCCGGCGTCTCACCGACGGCACGATCGTCGCCAACACGGGCTCCGTCGGGTTTCCGATGGACCACCCGAGCGCGTCCTACCTCCTCATCGATCAAGCGGGGCCGGACTGGACGCTGCGACACCGGCGCGTCGAGTTCGACCGCCGCGCCGTGATCGCGCAGGCGAAGGCCGTCGGCGGTCCGATAGAGAAGTGGACGACCGAGAAGCTGATGCGCTGACGTGGCGAGCAAGCGCTACACCGTTGCGGAAGCCAACGCCCTCCTCCCCTACCTCGCGCCGACGCTCGTCGAGCTGCGCGAGAAGTTCGAGGCCGCGCAGCAGGCGAAGGAGGACGTGGCCGAAACCGCTTCGGGGAACGGCCACGCGACCGGCGGCGGCCGAGAGAACGCTCTCCTTGCGCGGGTGCAAGAGCTCCTCGAGCGCCTCGAGGAGTGGGAGGTGACGCTCCGCGACCTCGAGAGCGGCCTCGTCGACTTCCCCGCCGAGCGGGAGGGCGAGGAGATCCTGCTGTGCTGGCGGCTGGGCGAGCCGGAGGTGGAATGGTGGCATCCGGCCGACGAGGGATTCGCCGGAAGGCGGCCGATCAGCGAGCTCTAGGCGCGCCGAGGGCCGGCCCGCATCCGGACCGGCCCCGCCACGGCCCTCTAGGAGATCTCGGCCTCGACCTGCGCCTCCTGCTCCACCGCCTCCTGCGACTCGGCGAGCTGGAAGTCGACCTCGATCTTGATCTTCTCGCTGACCAGCACGCCGCCGGTGTCGAGCGGGACGTTCCAGTTGAGGCCCCAGTCGCGACGGTTGACGGTGCCGGTGAGCGTGCCGCCGACCTTGCGGTTGCCGTAGGGGTCGGTGCCGCTGCCGCCGTGCTCGTACTCGAACTCGACCGGCTTCGCGATCCCCTTGATCGTGAGGTCGCCCCGAACCTTGTAGAGGTCCCCCGCCGGCACGACCTCCTTGGCCTCGAAGACCATCGTCGGGAACCGCTCGACGTCGAAGAAGTCGGCGCTCTTCAGGTGGGCGTCCCGGTCCGGGTTGCCGGTGTCGACGCTGTCCATGAAGACTTCGATCCGGCCGCGCGCGGCGGTCGGGTCACCGGGCTCGCCGGCGACCTCGCCGGTGAAGCGGTTGAACGTCCCTCGGACCTTCGAGAGGCCCATGTGCCGGGCCACGAAGCCGACGGTGGTGTGCGCCGTGTCGATCGTCCATGCCATAGCTGCTTCCTCCTCAACTGTTCTTATGTTGTGTAAGAGGCTACGTAATGATTTGTCTCTTGTCAAGCGTGAGATTCCGACGTACCATTACAGGCATGGAAGCGCCGACCCGCATCGACCCCCTGGCCGCCTACTGCCCCGCCTACACCCGTGCGATCGAGATCATCGGGAGGCGCTGGACGGGCGCGATCCTCAGGGCCATGCTGAGCGGCGCGTCGAGGTTCAGCGAGATCCTCGGTCAGGTGCCCGGCCTGAGCGACCGCCTGCTGTCCGAGCGCCTCAAGGAGCTCGAGGCAGAGGGCATCATCGAGAGGCGCGTTACACCGACGACGCCGGTTCGCATCGAGTACGTGCTGACCGACAAGGGCGACTCCCTCAGCTCGGTCATTCGGGCCGTCGCCGAGTGGGCGGGCCGCTGGGCGCAGCCCGAGGATGCCTGCGCGGACGCTTAGGCGTCCGCTCCGAACAGCCGGCGGCTCTCTTCGTCGAGCGAGTTGAACAGGCGGTTCGCCGCCATCTCCTCCAGCGTCTCCACCTCGGCCAGGACGCGCCGCTCGCCGCCCGGCACCCGCTCCGCCACCGGCGCGATCCTCCACACGTCGCGGATCGGAGCGTAGGAATCCCGCCACGCCCGCAGGCCCGCCCGGACGAAAGTGGTGCGGCCGCGGCCCGGGTAGCGCCCCGCCGTCTCCTCGTGCGCGGCGGCAACGGCGTGGAGCGACGTTCCGACCTCGAGCACGCGCCTCGCCGAGGCCGTGGCGTACTCGATCAGGAGCGCCCATTCGTCGTCAGAGAGGACAGCTCGGGCATCGGCGAAGAAGCCGTCGGCGACGTCGCCGAGCTCGCGCAGGATTTCGGCGATCAGCCGCCGTTCCGCCTCGTGCGTCACGATCTCCGCCACGTTTCCAGCATCTACCGTGTCGATCGGAGAAGCAATGAGGAACGGGGTCGGCGATCCGACCCGGCTCGTAGGATGCCGGCGTGAACCTCCGCTCACACGGCGCGCCGGACGACGCCGGCCGGACCTACGACGCGCTCCTCTACCTCTCGTTCGGGGGCCCCGAAGGCCCGGACGAGGTCATGCCGTTCCTCGAGCGGGTGACCGCCGGGCGCGGCGTCCCGCGCGAGCGGCTCGAAGAGGTTGCCGAGCACTACCTCATGTTCGGCGGCGTCAGCCCGATCAATGCGCAGAACCGCGCCGTGGTCGACGCCCTGCGCGCGGAGCTGGCTCGCTCGGGGCCGGAGATACCCGTCTACTGGGGCAACCGCAACGCTCCCCCGCTGGTCGAGGACGTGGTCGCGCAGATGAAAGCCGACGGAGTACGGCGCGCCGCCGCGTTCGTAACCAGCGCCTGGTCCTCCTACTCCGGATGCCGCCAGTACCGCGAGGACATCGCCCGCGCGCAGGAGGCCGCCGGTCACGGCGCGCCGAAGATCGACAAGCTGCGCCAGTTCTTCAACCACGCCGGCTTCATCGAGCCGCAGGCGGAGAAGGTCGCGGCCGCGCTCGAGGCCGTGCCTGCGCCGCGCCGCGGCGAAGTGCGCCTGCTCTTCACCGCGCACAGCATCCCGGTGGCGATGGCCGAGACCTCGTCCTACGTCCAGCAGATGGAAGAGGCGTCCCGGCTCGCCGCCTCACTCGGCGCGCCGGGACTCGCTTGGGACGTGGCGTGGCAGTCCCGCAGCGGCCCGCCGGAGGTGCCGTGGCTCGAGCCCGACGTCGGCGAGCACATCGAGAAGCTCGCCGCCGAAGGTGTGACCGACGTGGTCGTCGTGCCGATCGGCTTCGTCAGCGACCACCTCGAGGTGAAGTTCGACCTCGACGTCGAGGCGGCCCGCACCGCAGCCGAGTGCGGCGTGAACATGGTGCGCGCCGAAACGGTGGGTGCGCATCCACGCTACGTGCGGATGATCAGGGACCTGCTCGTGGAGCGCATGACGCCGAACCCGCAGCGGGCGTTCCTCGGCGACTGGGGCGCGATGCACGACATCTGCGCAGCCGACTGCTGCCCCGCGCCGCAGCGGGGCCCCGCCTGATCAGCGTCCCTCGAACTCCGGCGGACGCCGCTCCTTCATCGCCGCCAGCCCCTCCTGCAGGTCGCGGCTGCGGTAGGCGTCTTCGACCAGCCGATCCAGCTCCGCGACCGTCTCCGGCGCGCTCGACCGCACATCGCTCATGTGCGCCGCCACTGCGTCCACGATCTGCTTCGAGCCCTGCACGCCGAGCGGCGCGAGCCCTGCGAGCTGCGCGGCGAAAGCCGCGGCCGCCGTCTGCACATCTTCCGGCGCGGCCAACTCGGTCACCAGTCCCGCCTCTTTCGCCTCCGACGCGGTGAACGTTCGCGCCGCCATGAGGATCTCCTTCGCGCGCGCGACACCCGCGAGGAGCACCAGCCGCCGGACGTTGTCGTAGTTCACGACGATCCCCAAGCGGCTCGACGGGATGCCGAGGGTCGCGTCGGAGGCGCAGACGCGGAAGTCGCAGGCGGTCGCGAGCTGGAGCCCGCCGCCGAGGGCCGCGCCGTGTATCGCAGCCACCGTCGGAAGGCGATGCGCGGCCAGCTTCGCGAGCATCCCTTCGAACGAGGGGAGGAAGTCGATCCCTCCCGGCCCGGAGACCGCGGCGAAGTCGGCGCCCGAGCAGAACACGCCACCCGCGCCGCGCAAGAGGATCGCGCGGGCTTCGCCCGTTTCATCGAGCGCCGCGGCGAGCGCGTCGCACATCGCGGCCGACAGCGCGTTCCGTTGCTCAGGGCGGTTGAGCGTGATGACGGCGACACGCCCGTCGTGCTCCAGGTCGATCACGCTAGTCGATGACCGCGATGACGTCGCCCTCTTGCACCGTGGCGCCTTCGGTGACCGCGATCTGGCTCACGCGCCCCGCGGCCGTGGCCTCCACGGGGATCTCCATCTTCATCGACTCGAGGATCACCAAGGTGTCGCCCTCGTCGACCTCGTCGCCCTCCGAGACCACGACCTTCCACACGTTGGCGACCATCTCGGCCACGACCTCTTCGCTCACGGCGCCTCCCCTCGCTCGGATGCCTCCAACGCGGTGCGATCGGGCGGATCGGCGAGGGCGAGGATGCGGCGCGCCTCAGCGGCGGTCGCCACGCGGCGGCCCGTAAGGCGAACGGTCGCGGCCGCCGCCTCGACAAGATCGCCGTTCGACGACGCCATCTCTCCCGAAGGCAGGTAGAAGTTGTCCTCGAGTCCGACACGCACGTTGCCGCCGAGCGCCGCGGCGGCCGCTACCAGCTCCCACTGCCGTCGCGAGATGCCGATGACCTCCCAGGTGCTCGGCTCGGGCACCAGCGACGCCATGTGGGCGAGCGTGCGGGCGTCGGGCGGCGCGCCGCCGAGGACTCCCAGGATCAACGACACCTGCACCGGCAGGCGGAGAAGCCCCATGTCGATCAGCGGCTCGAGGCTAGCGACGTGACCCGTGTCGAAGCACTCACACTCCGGCTTCACGCCTGAGTCGTTCATCCGCTCGAGGAAACGGATGATCTCGCCGAACGGGTTGGCGAACACGAGGTCGAAGACCATCGCTCTGCGCTTCGCCGAATACTTGGCGTAGTTCATCGAGCCCATGTTCAGCGCGCCCAGCTCCGGCTTGAGCGCGGTGATGTGGTGCACGCGCTCTTCGAACGACACCCCTATCGCGCCGGTCGAGAAGTTGATGATGATGTCGGGGACGGCCGCGACGATCGCTTGCGTGATGGCGCGGTATTCCTCGATGCGGAACGACGGCTGCCCGTCGGGATAACGCGCGTGGATGTGGACCACCGAAGCGCCGGCTTCATAGGCGCGCCGCGCTTCGGCTGCGTACTCTTCCGGCGTGTACGGGATCGCCGGACACTGTGAACGGTTCGCCGCGACCCCCGAAAGAGCGCAGGTGATGACACAGGCATCCATCTGGCGCCAGAACCTACTGCACCCCATGAGCGGCGCGCCGGGTGAGGGTTATCCTGCCGGACGATGAGCGTCACCGTCGTCGATCATCCGCTGGCGCAACACCTACTGCTCTCGCTGCGGGATCGGCGCACGCCGCCCTCGCTGTTCCGCGCGTTGACCAAGAGACTCACCACCTGCTTGATCCTCGAGGCGACTCGTGATCTCCCCAGCCGCCCCTCTGCCGTCGACACGCCTCTCGAGGAAGCGCAGGGGCGAGTCCTGTCGGAGCCGATCGTCGCCGTGCCCATCCTGCGCGCCGGCCTCGGGATGCTGGACGCCGTCGTCGACCTCTTCCCGGACGTGAGGGTCGGATACCTGGGGCTGGAGCGCGACGAAGCGACCTTCCAGCCGAGCGCCTACTACGCCAAGCTGCCGCGTATCAACGACGCCGTCACGTTCGTCCTCGACCCGATGCTCGCGACCGGCGGCTCCGCGCGGGCCGCGCTCGACAACATCAAGCACGCCGGCGCGGGACTCATCCGGATGGTGTCGATCGTGTCCGCGCCCGAGGGGATCCGCGCCCTCGAAGCCGCCCATCCGGACGTAGACATCGTCACCGCATCGGTCGACCGGGAGCTGAACGACAAGGCCTACATCCTTCCGGGCCTGGGCGACATGGGCGACCGCCTCTTCGGCACGCAGCCCTGAGCCCGTTCTTGTCACACCCCTTCGTCAAGATGGGGTCATGGACGTCGGGCTTCTGAAGCAGGCGATCTCGCTGTCGCGGCGGTGCAACGCATCGCTCGAGCCCGAGCGCATGGAGGCTTCGTTCGCGCGGGAGTGCCTCGCCCTCTACGGAGA
>DATLFS010000105.1:0-11240 GCA_035540935.1 Actinomycetota bacterium | reverse complement strand
CAGCTGGAGCGGCTCATCGAGGACCTGCTCTACGTCTCGAAGATAGAGGCTCGCGAGGCCCGGTTGCGCCACGAGCGCGTTCCCGTCGCCGCGGTTGCACGGGCCGCGGTGGACGAGCTGCAAAGTGCTCACCCCGGGCGCGCCGTGGAGGTGGACGTCCCGCCCGACCTCACGTGGGTGCTGGACGAGGCGAAGATGCGCATGGTCCTCAGGCACCTGGTGGACAACGCTCTGAAGTACTCGGACGCCCCCGCTCCGGTCGTCGTCCGCGCGTGGCTCGACGAGGAGGCGGACCGGCTCCGCATCGACGTCGTCGACCGCGGCGCGGGGATCATCTCCAGCGACATCCCCCACATCTTCGAGCGGTTCCGGCAGATCGACAGCTCGTCCACCCGGAGGCACGGCGGGACGGGCGTCGGCCTCTACCTATGCCTCCGGCTCGTCCGCGCGCACGAAGGTCGCATCTGGGTCGAGTCCGCATGGGGCAAGGGCTCCACCTTCTCGATCGCGCTGCCCCCCGCGGTCGCACCTCCGGAGAGGTCCGCCGCAGCGTCGGCCTAACCGGCGTGACGGGCGGCCACCGCCTCGGCGAGGTTCCGGGCGGCGCGGCGGACGGACTCCGGCTCGACCGCCCGCGCCTCCTTGCCCAGACGTAGGAGCAGAGTCGCCGCCCAGTGATCGCCTCCGGAGCGGAGCGTGACGCGGGTCCATCCGTCGTCCAGCACCCGGGTCTCCTCGACCGGGTAGTACTCGGGGAACCATTCGGCCGCGCGCGGCGATAGCTCCATGGTGACCTCTCCCCCGCCGGCTCCGCTGAAGCCTCCGCGGTAACGGCCGGGATCGAAGTCGTCGGGCACCGGCGCGGGGTCGTCGAGCAGCGCGGCCGACTTCACGCGGTCGATGCGGAAGATGCGCTCTTCCCCGGAGTCGTGATCGAGACCGACCAGATACCAGCGTCCGAGCGCGGCGATCATGCCCCAGGGGTCGACCTCGCGATCGGTGAGCGCGCCGCGCGTCGCGGAGAAGTACTCCAGCCGGACCCGGCGCCTCTCCTCGAGGGCGCGCCGGATCGTCGCGAGGTGCTCTCCGGGAGCCGCGTCGACGTCGACCTGCAGCTCGTCACTCCCGGGCGCGCCGAGAGCCGACCGCAGCTTCGCCAGCGCACGCTGCAGCGAGTCGGCGCCGTCGAGCTCCTCGACCGTCGCATATGCGGCGGCGCCCGCGTACAGCGTCAATGCCTCCACCGCCGACAGCCGCAACGGCGCGGCGAAGTAGTCGGCCATCGAAACGACCACCGAGTCGTCGTCGCCGATCGATACGTCGATCAGCTCGAGGGGCGTATAGCCGGGCAGGCCGCACATCGCGACCATGTTCAGGTCGTCTAGCAGCTCGCGGCGTGACGCGCCGAAGCGCTCCGCGAGCTCGCCGAGCGTCACGCCGGGGTGCTGGATGACGTAAGGGAGCACGACCAGGATCCGCCGCAGCCTGTTCCCGAGGCGGCCGTACTCGTCAGCCAAGGTGCACCGCCAGGTGCTCGAGCAGTCGGGATCGTGCCTCCTCCGGCCGGACGATCTCGACCTTGTCGCCGAAGCCGAGCGCCCAGGAGATGAGAGCGTCGAGGTTGCCGACCCGGAAGCTGGCGTCGACGGCGCCGTCGGATCGCTCCGCCAGCTCTGCGCCGTTCAGGTTCTGCTCGGCCCACCACCTGAGCGAGGGGTCGAAGCGGACGACCGCGGTCGTCTCGTCTTCGGCGGTGAGCTCCCACGCTTCCTTGGGGAGGTGCGCCTTAGCGTCGAAGCCCGCCGGGATCTCGTAGGAGCCGTCGGCGCGCCCCAGCCCCCCTTCGATGCGGCTGAGCTTGAAGGCCCGCACACCGTCGCGAGCCCGGTCCCTGCCGACGAGGTACCAGTGGCCGCGCCGGTTCACCAGCCCGTACGGCTCGACCTCGCGCATCTCTGCCTCCGCCGCCCCCGGCCGCCGGTAACCGAACCGTATCGGCCGGCGGCCCGCAACGGTCTCGTAGAGGGCGCCGAGATGCGGTTGCTCCACCGCAAGGTCCGTTCCCCACACGAGGCGTGGCCCTTCCGCGGGTTCGGCGGGATGGCCGATCTGGAGCTTGAGCAGCCCCGCCCGCGTGATGTCGGTCGAACCGAGCACCGCGCCGGCCGCGATCCGCAGTGCGGCCGCCTCGTCGGGCTCGAGGTCGAGCGGCGGCAGGTAGTACCGATCCTTCGAGACGGTGTAGGCGTCTCCTCCACCCTCGTACAGGGGATCGACCTGCACGGTCTCGATCGGGATGCCCATGCTCCGGAGGGTCTCTTTGTCGCGCTCGAAAGCGCGGCGGAAAGCCTCGTGCGACTCTTGCTCGTAGCCGGCTATCCGATCGCGTATCTCCTCGGCGGTGAGCGGACGACGGCTGTCGAGCAGTGCCGCGAGGAGATTGATGAGCCGCTCGATGCGACGCATGTGCGAAGCGTACTTGCTCCTCCGTCGCCTATAGGTAGTAGCCGGCCGCGACGGCTCCCGCTGCGGACGCCGCAAGGAACAGCTCCGGGGTCGCCTCGAGCGAGCGACCCATCGAACGAAGCACGACCCCCCTCTCGTCGAGGAGCGCGAGTCCGGGCGCGCCGTCCGCTTCCAGCAGTTCGTGCCGCTCCGCGAGCGGACGGAGCGCCTCAGAGAGATCGGGGGCTCCGCCGGGGAGTTCGGGGACCGCGACCGTGACGCGGCTGCGGGTTCCGAGCGTGAGCGCGACGATGCTGTGACGGCTCACGCCTCGATGCCGCGGACGCGGATCCGCGAACGAGATCCTGAGGGCCGCGATGGGGATCCCCCCGAGAGCGGACGCGGCGTCGAGCACGGCACCCTGATCGATGGTGCTGAAGCCCAGCGTCGTTGAGGTGCCCACCACCCCCGGGCCGGGACCCACGATCGCCGCGTCCGCGTCCCCGGCGTGTCTCACCGCCGCCAGCGCCGAGAACGCGTTCACCGCCTCGAGGTCTCCGCCGAACGCATGGCCGTACGTGCAGGTGAGGTCGAGGACGTCCGCGGCGCGACAGGTGCGGACGAGGTCGCTCCACGCGAGAGGAAGTGCGCCCGCGTCGTTCATCACGTAGGCGACCCGCACACCGGGCCGCGCTGCTTTGATCCCGGCGGCGACCGCGGGTACCTGCGCGTGCAGCCCGCACGTGACCACCGGCATGCCGTCGATCGACGTGACTTCCCGCAGCTCTTCGTGATGCGGACTCTCGGGCGCCTCAGCCGCCAGCACGTTCGTCTGAAGCGGGCTGTACCTGAGTTTGACGATGTGCCCTGCCGCGGCCGCCTCCGTCTTCGGCCGAGAGAGGTTCCACAGCACGAAGGCGTCGCCGCCCGTGCCGAGGTCGAGATCGATTCCCAGCGTGTTCACGATCACGCGGTCGCCGACCGCAACGGCTCCCGTGAGCTTGGGGAACGCAACCGCGTCGACGGGACCTGTTTCCGTATCGATGTGGACCCGGATCAGGTCGACACGCTCCGCGACCAGCGCGGTCACCGTTCCCTCGCGGTAGCCCGTCGTCACAGCGACGCGATGAGCTTGGCGACCCGATCATCCGTGGCGCGGAACGGGTCCTTGCAGAGCACGGTTCTCTGCGCTTGGTCGTTCAACTTCAGGTGCACCCAGTCGACGGTGAAATCGCGGCGCTTCCGCTTCGCCGCGCGGATGAACTCACCCCGGAGCTTGGCCCTCGTGGTCTGCGGCGGCTCCACCTGTGCCCTCTCTATGTCGGGTTCGTCGCACATCCGTTCCATCCGGCCGCGCCTCTCGAGGATGTAGTACAGGCCGCGGGTGCGGTTGACGTCGTGATAGGCGAGGTCCATCAACGCGATCCTCGGATGGGCGAGAGACAGCCCATGCTTGGAACGGTAGGACTCGATAAGGCGCCGCTTCGCTATCCAGTCCACCTGCGAGACGAGGGCGTCTTGGTCGTGCTCGAGGTTGAAGATGGCGTGCTCCCACATGGCCGCGATCTCCTTGAGGACCGGGTCGTCCCGCCTCTCCACCCAGCGAAGGGCCTTGTCGAGGTACTCCTTCTGCATGTCGAGAGCACTTGCCTCGCGGCCGTTCGCCAGACGAACCTTGCGGGTGCAGGTGGTGTCGTGCGAGATCTCTCGGATCGCTCGGATCGGGTTCTCGAGTGTCATGTCGCGTACCTGGACGCCCTCTTCGAACATGCGCAGCAGGAGCGCGGTGGTGCCGACCTTCAGGTAGGACGTCCACTCGCTCATGTTGGAGTCGCCCACGATGACGTGAAGCCGCCGATATCGTTCGGCATCTGCATGCGGCTCGTCACGCGTGTTGATGATCGGGCGCGACCGCGTCGTCGCAGAGGAGACGCCCTCCCAGATGTGCTCCGCCCGCTGCGCGATACAGAACAATGCACCCCGCGCCGTCTGGAGGACCTTGCCGGCGCCGGCGAAGATCTGCCGCGTCACGAAGAACGGGATCATGATTTCGGCGAGCCGGCCGAACTCACCGTAGCGAGAAACGAGGTAGTTCTCGTGACTGCCGTACGAGTTTCCGGCGGAGTCCGTGTTGTTCTTGAACAGGTAGATGTCGCCGGAGATCCCCTCCTCGCGAAGCCGCGCCTCCGCGGCCCGCAGGAGCCCTTCGAGGATCCGCTCCCCCGCCTTGTCGTGGCATATGAGGTCGTAGACGGTGTCGCATTCGGGCGTCGCGTACTCCGGGTGCGAACCCACGTCGAGATACAGCCGCGCCCCGTTCTCGAGGAATACGTTCGACGACCTGCCCCACGAGACGACGCGCCGGAACAGATAGCGAGCCACCTCGTCGGGCGACAGGCGCCGCTGCCCGCGGAAGGTGCAGGTGACGCCGTACTCGTTCTCGGTGCCGAAGATGCGCCGTTCCACGCGGCCAGCGTACCGGGGGAATGACCCGCGTCCGCATGGGAATGGGGAGGAGGAGGGATCACACAGGAAGGGGGAGCTATGAGCATGCCCACCCGCCCGTTGCCGGACGATCGACCGGATCCACTTCCCGAACCCGGCAGGGGCACCGACGTGCCGAAGGAGCCGGGTCCCGCGCCCGGCCCGGAGGATCCGCAGGAGGAAGAAGAGCGCGAGGCCGGCAGGGACGAAGCCGCCGGCCTGATCGGCTCCGATGGGCCCCTCGACCCTCGCGGCGGCGGAAGCGCGGGAGCGGGAAGCTAGCGAAGAAGGTCGGCGATCTCCGCCGGCTCGAAGCGGCGGAACTTCCTGCGGCCGCGCGTCCGGTCGAGCACGCCCACCTCGAGCGTCTCCGGCGTCACTTCGCGCTTCTCGACCTCCGTGAGCGCGCCGTGTCCCAGCTTCAGCGCGCCGCGTACGTCGAGATCGCGGTAGTTCTCCTGGAGATAGGCGCCGAGGGCATCGGACTGGCCGCCCATCGTCACCCATCCCGCCCGGTCGCTCACGGAACCGTCGAACAGGATGTGGAAGAGCTCGTTCCCGGCGGGGTCGTCCGATACCGCGGCGACCAGGATCTCGCACTCGTACGGCTTGACCTCGGCGGTGAAGATGTTCCCGAGCGACTGCGAGTACGCGTTCGCGAGCGCCTTCGCCGTCACATCCTCACGGGAGTAGGAATATCCCTTGAGATCGACGAGGCGGATCCCTCCGATACGCAGCTGCTCGTACTCGTTGAATTTGCCGACGCCGGCGAAGGCGATGCGGTCGTAGATCTCCGAGATCTTGTGCAGCGTCACCGATGTGTTCTCGGCGACCATCAGGATCCCGTCGGCGTACTCCAGCGCGATAACCGACTTCCCGCGCGCGATGCCTTTGCGCGCGTAATCGGCCTTGTCCTTCATGAGTTGCTCGGGCGAGACGTAGAACGGCTGTGGCGGCACGGCTACGCCTCGTCTCCGGGGCGCGGGATGTCCACCGGGTGCGACTCGTGGGGCCGCGCATCGCTCCGCCTCCCGATCACGTCCTCGAAGAGGTCGCGAACCTCATCCTCGGGGATCTCCTCGATGCCCGAGGCAGATATCGCGAAGACGTTGGGGAAGATGCCGCGCATGAGGTCGGGCCCGCCGGTCCCCACGTCCTCGTCCGCGGCGTCGAACAGGGCCTCGATCGCGATCTTGACCGCTTCCTCCCGGGGGAGGTCGTCGCGGTATCTCTTCTTGAGGGAAGACCTGGCGTCTTTGCCGCCCGAGCCGGTCGCGTGGTAGTCGTCTTCCTCGTAGCGGCCGCCGGTGACGTCGTACTTGAAGATGCGGCCCTCGCCGCGGCGGAGGTCGTATCCGGCGAACACCGGCACCACGACGAGCCCCTGCATCGCGGCCGGCATGTTGGCGCGGATCATCTGCGAGAGCTTGTTCGCCTTCCCTTCGAGCGAGAGGCGTTCGCCCTCCACCTTCTCGTAGTGCTCGAGCTCCGTCTGGAAGAGACGGACCATCTCGACCGCCGGCCCGGCCGCGCCGGCGATCGCCACCGCGGAGTGGTCGTCCGCAGCGAAAACCTTCTCGATCGAGCGATGCGCGATCTGGAAACCTTCGGTCGCGCGGCGGTCGCCCGCCACGACCACGCCGTCCGCGTACTTGAGCGCGAGAACGGTCGTCCCCTCCGGCGCGTGAACCGGCCGGTCCGGCTCGGAGAGGAGAAGACGTGGGTTGTACGCCTTGAGGACCTCGGTGAAGGAGGACCCCGGTCCGAAGACCGGCGTTCTCAGCACGTCCTCAAGCGCAGGTTCCTTCATCTTTGCGGCAGACCTCCACGCCGTCTCGATCGTCCCAAGCGTGCAATTGAAGCACAGCGCGGGGGCGCCTCCTTTCGCCGCGTCACTCGCCGCCCTTCTGCACGTAGGAGCGTACGAACTCCTCGGCGTTCTGCTCCAGGACCTCGTCGATCTCGTCGAGGAGGTCGTCGACCTCGGCGGTCTTGTCCTGCGCCGCCGGGCTCGCCTCGACCTCCGCTTGCTCGTCGTCCTTCGGGCGGGGCTTGCGCGTCTGTTCGCTCACGAACACCTCCTTTCGTGCTTCATCGAAGAGACCTGCGTCCCTTCCCTCGACGGGCTGTCGCCACGGTCGCCTCCTCGAGCGACGCCGGCCGCTCCGCCAGGCGGAAGCCCTCGGGGTCGATCGTGCCGACGCGACGGCCCGCCTCGAGCCACCGGCGCAACGCGGCCGCGCGCGCTTCGAGGCGGAAGGCCCGTTCCAGGGCGCCGTCCAAGTTCGTCCCTCCGCTCCGGATCAACGACCGTATCTCCGCCAGCGAGAACCCTGCCGCTTGGGCGGTCTGGATCAGTGCCACGCGATCGACCACTCCGGGCGGATAGACGCGCCGCCCCGAGACCCGCTCCGCAGGGGGAAGGAGACCCTCGCTCTCGTAGTAGCGGAGGGCCGAAGGGGCGACCCCCGCGCGGGCCGCCGCCTCGCCGATGCCGATGCGCGTCTGCATCGGACCAGTCTGGCGCGTCCGCGCCGCGACTTCAAGCTGGCTTTAGGTGGATCAACCGCCGAGGTTCGAGATGAGCGCGCGCACGTTTTCGCTCGCGGTGAACAGCGCCCCCACGCGCTCCTTCGTCCCGCGCAGCGGCTCCATCGTCGGCACCTTGCGCAGCACGTCGTCGCCGGTGTCGAAGATGAGCGAGTCCCAGGACGCCGCGACGATGCGGTCGGAGAACCGGCGCAGACACTCCCCCCGGAAGTAGGCGCGGGTGTCGTCCGGTGGATGGTCGACCGCGTATCGGACCTCGTCGTCGGTCACGAGACGCTCGACCTCTCCCCGCTCGAGGAGCTTGTAATAGAGGCCCTTTCCTCGTTCGACATCGTGATACTGGAGATCGATCAGTCGAAGCTTCGGGTGGTTCCAGTCGAGATCGTCGCGCTCTCGGTACCGCTCGAGAACCTGGAGCTTCGCCACCCAGTCGAGCTGCGAGGCAAGCAGCATCGGATCGCGCTCGAGTCGCTCGAGCACGTTCTCCCAGCGCTCGATCACGGTGGTGACGACATCCGCGCCGCCGTTCTCGTGGACGTACTTCTTCGCGAGGTTCAGGTACTCCCACTGGAGCTCGACCGCCGTCAGACGGCGGCCGTCGAGCAGCTCCACGACGGCTTTGCAGGAGGGGTCGTGGCTCACCGTGCGCATCGCCTTGACGGGCTCCGCGAGCGCGAAGTCGTCTTCGATGAAGTCGTCTTCGATCATCTGCAGGACGAGCGAAGTGGTCCCGACCTTCAGGAAGGTCGAGATCTCGCTCATGTTGGCGTCGCCGACGATTACGTGGAGGCGTCGGTACCGTTCCGGATCCGCGTGGGGCTCGTCGCGCGTATTGATGATCGGGCGCTTAAAGGTGGTCTCGAGCCCGACCTCCACCTCGAAGAAGTCCGCCCGTTGTGAGATCTGGTAGTCGCACGCCTCTGCCCCGTTCTCAACCCCCACCTTCCCCGCGCCGGTGAAGACCTGCCGGCTGACGAAGAAGGGCATCAGGTGGCTGACGAGGGCCGGGAAGGGAGTCTCGCGGTCCACGAGGTAGTTCTCGTGGCATCCGTACGAGTTGCCCTTGCCGTCCGAGTTGTTCTTGTAGATGAGAACGCGTTCCGCCTCCGGAACGATCCTGCTCGCCGCTTCGATCGAGTCCTCGAGGATCCTCTCCCCCGCCTTGTCCCAGATGACCGCGTCGTACGGGTTGGAACATTCAGGGCTCGAATACTCCGGATGGGCGTGATCGACGTAGTAGCGCGCGCCGTTCGGGAGGATGACGTTGACGAGCCCCGATTCGTCCTCGACCGCCACGTCGGCGCCGGGCCGTTCGAACCCGCGCGCGTCCCGCAGCGGGCTCTCTTCCTCGTAGTCCCACTTGACCCGCTTGAACGCCGGCTTCGCGTAGGCATTGATCAACAACGACGAGGTCAGGATCGGGTTGAAGTCGCCCACGTTGTGTCGAACCGAGATGCCGTACTCCGTCTCGATCCCGCAGACCTTCGGCAACGCCATCAGATGAGGCTACCCCGGCAGCGGCATGCGTCTCGGTCCGCCGGACGCGTTCTAGAGGTACTGGCCGGTCGTGACCCGCTCCACGTGTCTGCCGGCTTCTCCGTCACCCTCGTGCTCGCCGACCAGCGTGCGGATGTAGACGATCCGCTCGCCCTTCTTGCCGGAGATCTTCGCCCAGTCGTCGGGGTTCGTCGTGTTCGGAAGGTCCTCGTTCTCGCGGTACTCCTGCTGGATCGCGCTCAGGAGATCCTCGGTGTTCAGGCCCTTCGGACCCCCGGCGATCGCCCGCTTGATGGCCGTCTTCTTGGCGCGGCGGACGATGTTCTCGATCATCGCTCCGGAGGCGAAGTCCTTGAAATACAGCTCTTCCTTCTCGCCGTTCGCGTAGGTCACCTCGAGGAAGCGGTTGGCGGCCTCCTCGGAGTACATCTTCTCGACGGTCGCCTCGATCATCTCCTTGATGGCGCCGTCTCCGGACCCGTGACGTTCGACCTCTGCGGCGGCGATCGGCAGCTCGGTCGTGAGGTACTTCGAGAAGATGTCTTTGGCCGCGTCGCGGTCGGGCCGCGAGATCTTGATCTTTACGTCGAGACGGCCCGGTCGCAGGATCGCCGGGTCGATCAGGTCCTCGCGGTTCGAAGCCCCCACCACGATCACGTTCTTGAGGCTCTCGACCCCGTCGATCTCTGCGAGGAGCTGGGGAACGATCGTCGATTCGATGTCGCTCGAGATGCCCGATCCGCGCGTCCGGAAGAGCGACTCCATCTCGTCGAAGAAGACGATGACCGGGACGCCTTCTTCGCTCTTCTCGCGCGCGCGCTGAAAGATCATCCGGATCTGCCGCTCCGTCTCACCGACGTACTTGTTCAGGAGCTCGGGGCCCTTGATGTTGAGGAAGTAGGACTGCCGGTCGGTGCGTCCGAGCTTCGCCGCCACCTTCTTGGCGAGGGAGTTGGCGACGGCTTTGGCCACGAGGGTCTTGCCGCATCCCGGCGGGCCGTAGAGAAGGATGCCTTTGGGCGGGTCGAGGCGGTGCTCCCGGAAGAGGTCGGCGTGCAGGTAGGGCAGCTCGACCGCGTCTTGGATCGCCTCGATCTGCTCTCCCAGGCCCCCGATGTCCTCGTAGGAGATGTCCGGAACCTCTTCGAGGATCAGCTCCTCGACCTCGGGCTTGGGGAGCTTCTCGATCACCAGCCCCGAACGGGGTTCGAGCAGGAGGTTGTCGCCCGCGCGCAGGCGCTCCTCTTGGAGGGGGGCTGCGAGCTCGACGACCCGTTCCTCGTCGGTGCGCCCGAGCACGAGCACGCGGCGCTCATCCATGACTTCCTTGACGACGACGACCTCGCCCGCTACGTCGAAATCCGACACCTCGATCACGTTCAGCGCCTCGTTCAGGACGACCTCGCGCCCTCGCGTCAACGTCGAGCTCTCGATCTCCGGTGAGACGTTCACCCGCAACTTCCGCCCGTTGGTGAAGACGTCGATCGTGCCGTCGTCGTAGGTGCCGAGGTAGACGCCGTACGAGGCGGGCGGCTGGCTCAGCTTCTCGATCTCCTCGCGCACCGCCAGGAGTTGCGATCGCGCCTCGCGCAGTGTCAGGTCGAGCTTCTCGTTGCGGGTATGCGCGTCGCGCAGCTCCGCCGTCACCGCGGCCAGCTGCTTCTCGAGGGACGCGATCTTCCGCGGCGCGGTTTCAAGCTGGCGCCGGGTGAGGGAGAGCTCCTCCTCCAGAAGCTTCACCTGGCCGCGGAGCTCTTGGACCTCGACCTCGTATTCGGAGATCTGTCGCTCCCAGTCCCGCTCGGGGATCTGAACCACCTCCCTATGGCCGCAAAGCCTACCCCGTCGTTCCGCGGGTTCTACGGGGATCCGGCAGCGTACTTCCGCGCCGTGACGAGGAAGCCGGTGTGCGCCACCATCCGGTGATCGGGTCGGACCGACTGCCCGTCGACGTTCCAGGTGCGAAGCAAGCTCTCCGTCGTCGAGATGAGACCGAAGCCTCCCGACTTCATCGCCTCGACCGTTTGCGACACCTGCGGGATCGTCGGCAGATAGCAACAGAGGATCCCGCCGGGCGCGAGCGCCTCGGTGGTGGTGCCGACCGCGCGCCACGGCTCCGGCAGGTCGAGGACGATCCGATCGACGTCGCGCTCGGGGATCCCCTCGAAGATGTCGCCGGTGCGCAGCTCGAGATTCTCCGGCTTGCCGCCGAAGCTCTCGTACCACGCTCCGATGTTCTCCGCGGCACGCGCCGCGTGGTCGTC
>DATLFS010000104.1:0-5329 GCA_035540935.1 Actinomycetota bacterium | reverse complement strand
CTTATGACCTCCGTTGGCGTCGCCGTGGGTACGGGGAACGGCACCGGCTCTTGGTCGGCGGTCGCGCCCTGCATGTGCGCCGCCCAGATGTCGGCCGGGAAGGACCCTCCCGTTACCTCGCGGCCGCGGACCGGACGGCATTGCTCCGGGAACTCGCAGAGGAAGCCCATGCGCGGCTGATACAGGCAGCCACCGTCGATGTCGTCGCTGGCCGGCGGACACGGCTCCGCGTCCGGCTGCTCCAGCACCTCGACCGGGTAGCCCATCCACACGGTCGTAACGAGCTTGCTCGTGTATCCCGAGAACCAGGCGGCAACGTTGTTCTGTGCGGTCCCCGTTTTCCCCGCGACCTCCCAGCCCGGAAGAGCGGCCTGGGGTGCGGTGCCGCCTTGCACCACGTGCGTGAGGACCTGGGTCAGCACCGCAGCGGCGTTCTCGTCCGCCACCCGCGGAGCGTTCCGCTTCGCCTCCTCGTTGCAGCGGATGTCCTTGTTGGGAACCCACTCCTTGAGGCACCGGCCGTCGCCGTCCAGGACGTAGGCCACCGGCGTCACCCTCGGGAGAACGCCCATCGCGGCGAACCCCGCGTACCCACGCGTCATCTGGAGGGGCGTGACGTCGATCGATCCGAGGGCGAGCGAGCAGTTCGGCGAGATGTCCTTGCCGAAGCCGAACTCCTCGAACGTCTCCGCCACCTTCTCCGCGCCGACCTGCGCGACGAGCTGCGCGTACACCGTGTTGACCGAGGACTGCGTCGCCTGGTCGAGCGTGAGCGTCCCGAAGGACGACCCGCCGAAGTTGTCGACCTCCCACGGAGGATTGCACTCCGGCTCCATGATCGTGCGGGGAGAGGCGCCGGAGAAGGTGGAGCCCGGTGAGATGCCCTCCTCGATCGCGGTCAGGAGGGTGAAGGGCTTGGCCGTGGATCCGGCCTGGTGACCGGGGGGATCGCTCGCGAAGTTGAACCCCCGCGCCTGGCGGATATCGCGGAAGGCCTTGCCGCCGACGAACGCCCGTACCTCGCCCTGCGGCGTCATCGATACGAGCGAAGCCTGCGGGTCGGTCGGCTCGATCAAGGTGCTCGCGATCGCCTCCTCCGCCATCTTCTGCATGTCGAGGTCGAGCGTGGTGTGGATCTCGAGACCGCCGGTGTACAGGTCGTCGCCGAACTGCGGCTCGAGGATGTCCTTCCGGATCCACTCCATGAAGTACGCCGCGTTCTGGTAGCGCAACGGGCCGGATCCGTTCTTGACCTTCACCTTCTTGCTCTTGGCCCGCTCGGCTTCCTCGTCGGTGATGAAACCTTCCGCGACCATGGCGTCGAGGACACGATCACGGCGCTGCCGCGCGAGATCGGGTTGCTCGTCCGGCTGGAAAGCTTCGGGCGACGGGATGATCGAGGCGAGGTACGCGGCCTCCGCGAGGTTGAGCTTGCGCGCCGGCTTCGCGAAGTACGCATCGGCCGCGGCCTCTATCCCGTACGCGCCGCGGCCCAGATAGATCGTGTTCAGGTAGAAGCCGAGGATCTCGTCCTTCGAGTGCCGGCGTTCGAGCTTGATCGCGAGGATCGCTTCTTTCACCTTGCGCGTGACGGTCCGCGCCGGGTCTTGCAGGACCGCGATCTTCACGTACTGCTGCGTGATCGTGGAGCCACCCTGCTGGACCGCCCCGCCGGTCACGTTCGCCCACGCGGCGCGGGCGATGCCGCGCAGGGACACGCCGTTGTGCTCGTAGAAGTCGCGATCCTCCGCCGCGACCACCGCCTCGCCCACGAACTCCTTGTTCCCGCCGGGGATGAAGGGATCGGTCGGGATGATCAGACGCCGTTCCGAACCCGAGAAGATCCCGATCAGCTCACCGTCGCGGTCGTAAACCTTGGTGGCGGACTTCAGCGGCACGTCCTCCGGGAGCGGGATCGAGGCGAAGGCATAGGTCAACAGGAGGATCGAGCTTCCCACCAGGACCGCGGCGAGCGGCAAGATCCACCCCCACCTGATGAGGAAACGCTGGGCGCGCGACCTCTCCTGCGCGCGCCCGCGGGCGCGGCCTTTCCGGCCGTGCTTGGGAGGTGGCTTGCCCTTCTGCGTCCGCGGCACCCGTGAAGTGTAGTGGCGTGCCGCCCCAGGGCGGCCGATACCGTCGCGCTCAGAGGGCGCGGTCGAGCAGAACGGCGGCGCCGGACGTCACGAGGACGGCCCCGGCGAGCAGCCCCCACCTGGCGATCCATCCGCGATCGGCGCTCCATGCCGCGATCGAGATGCCGACCACCATCACGGCCAGCGTCGAACCGACCCACAGCAGGAGCCGCCCGAACGATCCCGGCGCGCCGAGACCTGGGAGGGCGGCGCCGCCGAAGACCGTGACCAGGAGGAGGGAGGCGGTCACCGCCTCGGCCGTCCACAGCTCGGCGCGCCGCGGCGCGCCGAGCCACAACCCGAGCGACACGGCTCCGGCGCCCGCGGCGAGTGCCAGCGCAGCCGCGGCCTCTTCCGGGCCCACCGCGACCGACGGGCCCAGAACCGCCTGGAGGCCGCGCAGATCCTCCAGGGAAAACACCTCCCAGCGCGCCGCGCCGACCGCCACGGCACCCCCGAACACCAGCGCGGCCGCGGCCTGGAATACCCGGTTCGACTCCCGATCGGCTAGGCGCGCGCACCCGGCGGCGACCAGCGCGGCCGCGGGGACGACGAGGCTCCCGTCGAGCAGCCCGAGCAGGAACGGCGCGGCCACGACCACGGCCGCGATCCGGACGAGCAGGCCGAAGGTCAACGCCGCGGGCGGCGCTCCCGGAGCGTCCGGGCGGTCGCGTAGCGCTTTCCTGCCTGGAAGGCACGGATCAGATGGTTCCAATGGCAGTCGGTGCAGACCTCAACCGTGTAGCAGGTGAACGAGTCGTAGGACTGGACCAGCTCGCGCAGCCAGTCGTGCGGGTAGACGACGCGCCCGCTGAGCCCCCTCAGCTCCTCACCGAAGACGTACCTCACGAGCCGCAACGTCTCGTGCGAGCACACCGGGCACGGGACCGTGGCGTCTTCGCCGATGTTCTTCGCGGCCCGGAGGAGCTCCGGGTGGGCGTCACAGACGTCGGTGGTCGCGAGGAACCCCCGACGAAGCCCCGCCAGCGCCGAACGCCGGGCGAGGCGGTAATCGACCACGGGCGCGGGGACGCGCGGCGGCGTGCCGGTCGGATCGAATGAGCGCCCGGAGAGACCCATCGGCCAACTGTATGCCCCGCATCGCCGGGCGGCAGAACCGGCCCCGTTTGCATGCAACGGGAGGACGTGGTGATATATCAAGTCGATATATCAGGTGGATACGTTCGGTCGATATATCGAGAAACCCGATCCGAAAGGATGGCATGAAGCAACCAGGCATGCTCGAGCTTCCCGTTCTGGGCCTGCTCAAGGAACGCCAGATGCACGGCTACGAGCTGAGGAAGCAGCTTGGAGCGATGCTCGGGCCGCTGTGGCAGGTCTCGTGGGGGTCGCTCTATCCGACGCTCCGCCGGCTGGCGAAGTCAGGCGCGGTCGAGAAGGTCGTCGAGCCGCGCAAGAGCGGCGCCATGGCGTCGGGGCGGCGGCGGACCGTTTACCGCATAACCGAGCAGGGCGAGCGGATGTTCGGTGACCTGCTCGACGAGACGGGCGCGGTGGACGCCGAGCACTTCACGGTCAAGCTCGCCTTCTTCCGCTACATGGACCCCGAGTCGCGGCTTCGCCTGCTCGAGCGTCGTCGTGCATACCTCCAGGACAAGCTGGCGCAGCTCAAGGAGAACCTCAGGCAATACCGCGAGCGCATAGACAACTACGCGCTCTCGTTGCAGAACCACGATCTGTCGTCGACCGAGAGTGACATCCGGTGGATCGACGAGCTCATCACGAACGAGCGGGGTGGACAGACGCAAGGCGTCGTCCGGTCCGGAACGAACAGGCCGTAAGGGGGAGGATCAACATGTCGCAGAAGATCAAGGTGGGGATCGTGGGCGTCGGGAACTGCGCCTCGTCGCTCATCCAGGGCGTCGAGTACTACGCCAAGGCGCGGTCGGACGAGGCGGTTCCCGGTCTGATGCACGTAGACCTCGGCCCCTACCACGTCTCCGACATCGAGTTCTCGTGTGCGTTCGACGTTGATGCCAACAAGGTAGGGCTCGATCTCGGCGAAGCGATCTGGGTCGAGCCGAACAACACGATCAAGTTCTCGGATGTACCCGAGCTGGGCATCGAGGTCCTCAGGGGTCACACCTACGACGGCCTCGGCACGTACTACCGAGACACCGTCACTGAGTCCGAGATGCCTCCGGTCGACGTGGCGAAGGTCCTCCGCGACACCGGCACGGACGTCCTGATCAACTATCTCCCCGTGGGTTCCGAGCAGGCGGCGCGTTTCTACGCGGAGCAGGCGCTCGAGGCCGGAGTTGCGTTCATCAACTGCATGCCCGTCTTCATCGCGACTAACGAAGACTGGGCGGCGCGGTTCACGAAGCGCGGCGTGCCGATCATCGGCGACGACATCAAGAGCCAGGTCGGAGCGACGATCTCGCACCGCGTGCTTTCGAAGCTCTTCGAAGACCGCGGCGTCATCATCGACCACACGTACCAGCTCAACTTCGGCGGCAACATGGACTTCAAGAACATGCTGGAGCGCGATCGCCTCAAGTCCAAGAAGATCTCGAAGACCCAGTCGGTCACGTCGCAGATCACCCACGGCATCGACCCGGAGGACATCCACATCGGGCCGAGCGACCACGTCCCGTGGCTCAAGGATCGGAAGTGGGCGTACATCAGGATCGAGGGTCGCGAGTTCGGCGACGTTCCGATCTCGATGGAGCTGAAGCTGGAGGTTTGGGACTCTCCGAACTCGGCGGGCGTCGTCATCGACGCGGTGAGGTGCGCCAAGGTCGCGCTCGACCGCGGCATCGGCGGTCCCCTCCTGGCGCCGAGCGCCTACTTCATGAAGTCTCCGCCGGTGCAGTACACCGACGCCGAGGCCCATGATCTCGTCGAAGCGTTCATCGAGGGCACGGTCGGCGGCGACGCCCGACCCGTGGACAACGGGAACGGACACCGCTCGGACGTCAGCCGCACCTCCGCCTTCTCGACCGAGGCGTAAGGCACCTAGACATCGACGACCCCGGCCCGTGCCGGGGTCGTCTCGCGCCGGGATGATGCCGTGAGCCGGGTCTCGAACCTCGCTGAGCTCCTTCGCCTGCGGGACTTCCGCCTGCTGATCTTCGCCCAGTTCGGCGCGCAGGCTGCCGACGGGCTCGCGCAAGCGGCGTTCGCCGACGTTCTCGTCCTCGAGCCGACCGCACAGAACACGCCCGGAAAGA
>DATLFS010000103.1:0-32935 GCA_035540935.1 Actinomycetota bacterium | reverse complement strand
CGAGCCCTTCCAGCTCGAGGACGCGCGACAGCGGCGAGTAGCCGCGGATCTGGCCGTTCGGCTTCAGTCGTCCCACGCGCTCCGCCGCGGTCGCGGCGGCGTCCTTCCAACGCTGAGGACCGAACCCGAGGCGCCGCATGACGTTCTCCAGATCGGAGAGATCGCGCTCGAGGTCGGGTACGAGCCGGTCGGCGAGATAGGTCCCGAGGGCGGACCCTTCGTTGCTCTTCAGCACGCGTCTGCCGAGCGCCACCGTCGCCCGGCAGGCGGCGTGATGATCGGACAGATAGATCCTCAGGTAGTCGCGCGGCGATCGGACCGCCGTGTCCGCAGCACCCATCGTTGCCATCTTCACTCCCTTCTTTGACTCCCGCGGTCATACCCGCTGCTTGCTGGGTATGACCTGCTGCATCTCACAACCACGAGGAGGATCCATGTCCGTCGAAGCCCAACGAAAGCTCAACGACCTGCTGCTGGAAGCCCATTCGAATGAGGTCGCGCTAATCGGGGTGCTAAGCGCGCACTCCCGGATGGCGCTCGAACCCGCCTATCGCGGTCTTCTCGAGGCGCATCTCGAGGAGACGCGCGGCCACGCCATGCTCGTGCGGGAGCGGCTGGAACAGAAGGGGGCGCACCGCAGCCCGATGCAGGCCGCCTACGGCGTCGTGCAGAACGCTCTGAAGCAGGGGCTCACGCTGGCGAAGGCTCCGGTGGACGTGCTTCGCGGAGGCCGCGACCGAGTCGAGAAGCAGCTCCGCAACGCCATGGACGAGGTCATGACCGAGGGACTCGAGATCGCCGCCTACGACGCGATCGAAGCGACGGCCCGAGCGGCGGGCGACGAGGCGACCGCCGAGCTGGCCGTGCGGATCCGCGCCGACGAGGAGCAGATGCTGGCGCGCCTACGCGAGCAGATCACCGCGCTCGGCGCCGCCTACGGAGGCGGTGGGCAGAAGGGTCCGACCGGCGCGCCGTGGCCGGGATACGACGAGATGAGCGCGGAGGACGTCGTCGAACGCCTCCGGGAGGCGTCGCCGGCGCTGAAGGCGCAGGTCCACGGCTACGAGTCGCAGGGGAAAGGCCGAAAGACCGTCCTGCGCGCCGCCGAATAGAACCCGCTCCGGCGCTCGATTCTCGCTCCCGGCGTTCGACGCCCCCTCGTCCTATGCTTCGGACGCTGAAGAGGGGGGCGCCTAGCGGCGCCACGACGCGGGAGGGAGGACGTCGATGACGACGTTCGTGAGGGGGATCGCGGCCGCCTGTCTGCTGGCCGCTGCGATCGGACTACCGGCGGCCGGGGCGCGGGTGCCGGACCAGGCGAAGAAGCCGAGCGGGCCGATCCAGGTCCAGCTGCTTGCCATCAACGACTTCCACGGCAACCTCGAGCCGCCGAGCGGCTCTTCGGGTCGCATCGGGACGACGACCGCGGGAGGGGCGGAGTATCTGGCGACCCACATCCGGGCGCTCGAGGCGACGAACCCCTTCACGGTCGTGGTGTCGGCCGGCGACCTGATCGGAGCCAGCCCGCTCCTCAGTGCGCTCTTCCACGACGAGCCGACGATCGAAGCGATGAACGAGATCGGCCTCGACCTGAATGCGGTTGGCAACCACGAGTTCGACGACGGGGCCGACGAGCTCCTGCGCATGCAGAACGGTGGATGCCACCCCGTGGACGGCTGCCGCGACGGCGACGCCTTCGGAGGCGCCGCATTCAAGTTCCTCGCCGCCAACGTGGTGCGCAAAGACAACGGCCGCACCCTCTTCGCGCCGTACCAGATCCGCTCGTTCTCCGGCGTCAAGGTCGCGTTCATCGGGATGACGCTCGAAGGGACGCCGCAGATCGTCACGCCGTCCGGGATCGCGAACCTGGAGTTCAAGGACGAGGCCGACACGGTGAACGCGCTCGTCCCCGAGCTCAAAGGCAAAGGGGTCGAGTCGATCATCGTGCTCCTGCACGAGGGCGGCATCCCCACCGGTGGCTACAACGAGTGCCCCGGGATCTCGGGGCCGATCGTCGACATCGCGGAACGGATGGACGATGAGGTCGACGCGATCATCAGCGGTCACACGCACCAGGGTTACAACTGCGTGATCGACGGGACGGTGGTCACGAGCGCCAGCAGCTTCGGCCGCCTCGTCACCGACATCGATCTGAGCATCGACCGCGTTACGGGCGACGTCACGCAGGTAGCTGCGAACAACGTGATCGTGACGCGCGACGTGGCGCGGGATGCTCCGATAACCGCGTTGATAGAGCGCTACCGCGAGCTCGCGGCGCCTTATGCGAACCGGGTGATCGGATCGATCACCACCGACGTCCTGCGAGCGCAGAACTCCGCCGGTGAAAGTTCGCTCGGTGACGTCATCGCCGACGCGCAACTCTTCGCGACCGCTCCCGCGGATCTCGGAGGCGCGGTCGCCGCGTTCATGAACCCCGGCGGCATCCGCGCCGACCTGATCTACGCGCAGACGAAGGGCGAGGCGCCGGGTGAGGTGACATACGAGGAAGCGTTCACGGTTCAGCCGTTCGGCAACAACCTCGTCACGATGAGTCTGACCGGCGCGCAGATCGAGGCATTGCTCGAGCAGCAGTGGACCTCCGGGTCCGGCCGCATCCTGCAGGTGAGTAACGGTTTCTCCTACGTCTGGGATGCCTCACGCCCGCCCGGTGACCGCGTCGACCCCTCCAGCATCTGGCTAAACGGGGTGACGATCGACCCGAACGCTTCTTACCGCGTGACGGTCAACTCGTTCCTCGCGGACGGCGGTGACGGCTTCACCGTCCTCACCCACGGGACGAACCGGCTGGGCGGCGTCGTCGACCTCGACGCTCTCGAGCAGTACCTGCGGGCGTTCTCGCCGGTGTCGCCGGGCCCGATGGACCGCATCATCCGCGTCGGCTAGCCGCTGCCGATAGTGGCGCGTGCCACAGCGCGCCTCCACGCGTCTCTCTAGCGTTCGCCTCCCACGGAGCGAACGCTGGAGGCGCGATGGGCGAAAGCGAACAAGAGGATCTCGAGGCGAAGCTCGACGCGGTCGGGCGCGAGCTGGCACGGGAGATGCGGGCGGCCGGCATGCACGAGCCCGACTGGGCGCCGCTCGAGAAAGTGCTGCCGCGAGCCGAATGTGCGGGGTTCATGTTCTTCGGATATTCGGGCGAGATCAGGACGTACAAGCACGGCTTCACCCGGCGGTGCCTGCACATCGACCCGTGCGGGCGCACCTATGCGTACGACGCGCGCCGCGACTCCTACACGCGGATCCCGCGGCCGCTGGCGATCGCGCATGCTTTCTCCGGGCTTGCCGAGATGGGGTACACCCGCACGACCCGCTACGACGAGCACCATGCGGCCGAACGCCGCCGGCGCCTTCGACAGAGAGGCTGGAAGGTCGTGACCGTGACGCCCGATACCCGCTAGGCCTCCGCAGGGTGCGGGTGCTAGCGTTCGCCGAAAGAGCCGACGATCGGAGGCACGATGGCGCGCATCCTCGTTCACATCACGCACGGCCCGGAGCAGCCCACCCGCGCGGCACTCGGATTCCTCGTTGCTCGAACGGCCGTGGAGGAAGGTCATGAGGTGTCGCTGTTCCTCGCCGGGGACGCGGTCCAGCTGATGCGCGACGGCGTTCTCGACAACCTGAAGGGGCTCGGCACCGGCGATCTCCGCGAGCACTACAACGCGATAACCGAAGGAGGTGGGCGCTTCTACCTCTCCGGGATGTCCTCCAAAGCGCGGGGTCTGGACGCCGCCGATGCGGAGGCGAAGAACGCCGAGCTTGCCCTTCCGAAGGTTCTCCTGGCGCTCGCGCTCGAGGCCGACCAGACCTTCACCTACTGAGGACTCCTCCCCGGCAGGTGTGAGAATCCCACCGAAGCGGGCATACCGCTACTGCGGAATCCCAGCGGTCGAGAAAGGGGTGGAGATGCGGGTCGCGCGTCCGGTCCTCGTGGGGGTACTTCTGATCGCCGCTGTGGTGGCGGCATCCGGCGTGGCGCAGGGGCACGCCGAGCGGGAGGCGTTCTTCCCCGACGGAAAGGGATCGGTGCCGAAGTACCGGCCGATGATCGCCGACCCCCATCTCGTCGTCTGCGCCAAAGACAGCCGAGCCCGCATCGCCGAGATCGCGGACCGGGAGCTCCGGGCGATCAACCTCAGGCTCCTCGCGCGCTGCAGGTTCGCCAACATCCAGGACGCGGTGCGGGCGGTGGCGAGCAAGGGCACCACGATCTACGTGCTTCCCGGCGTCTACCGCGAGGTGCCTTACCGCAAGCCGCCTAGGTGCGCACGCGACCTCGGCGGAGGTGACGAGGGAGCCGGCGCGCCCGTGCTGTCGTACGAGCAGCAACTAATGTGCCCGAACGCGCAGAACCTGATCGGGATCTTCGGCGACGCCACGCCCGAAGACGACAAGCGCATCTGCAACGCGGCGGTATGCAACCTGCAGATCGAGGGCACCGGCGACGACCCTGAAGACGTCCTGATCACCGGCGGGTTCGACCGGGAGGGCAACTGGGCCAAGCTCAACGGGATCAGGGGCGACCGCGCCGACGGCCTCTATCTCCGGAACTTCACGATCGAGCTCTTCGAGTTCAACGCGATCTACATCCTCGAGACCGACGGCTTCGTGATCGACCGCGTGGTGTCTCGTTACAACGACGAGTACGGCTTCCTGACCTTCGCGGTCGACCACGGCGTCTATAAGAACTGCGAGGGCTACAACAACGGCGACTCACTCATCTACCCGGGCTCCGCGTCGGATCTGAACAGCGGGAACGCCGACTACACGCAGAAGAAGCGGTGGGCCATCGAGGTCGTCAACTGCAAGAGCCACCACAACGCCCTCGGCTACTCGGGCACCGCCGGCAACTCCGTCTACGTGCACGACAGCAAGTTCTACGCGAACCAGGCCGGCCTCGTAACCGACTCGATCTTCGCCGGCCATCCCGGGTTGCCCCAGGACCACTCATGGTTCCGGAACAACGAGATCTACTCCAACAACGTCAACTACATCGAGAAGTACGTGCACTCCGGTATCTGTGACAAGCCCCCGGCGGAGAGAGGCCACAAGCCGCCGCCCGGCAAGCCGAAGTGGTCGGGCGTCGTGTGTCCCGTCGTCCCCGCGCCCGTCGGCGCCGGACTGGTGATCGCCGGCGGCAACTGGAACCTCGTCGAGCAGAACCGCATCTGGGACAACTGGCGCGCCGGGGTGATGCTTTTCAGCGTTCCGGCTCCGATCCGCGAAGAGACCGACCCGGCGAAGGTCTACGACACCTCGCACCACAACATGTTCGTGCGGAACCGCTTCGGTTTAGCTCTGAATGGAGACGCGGATCTCAACGGTATCGATGTCTGGTGGGACGACCAGGGCGAGGGGAACTGCTGGCAGCGGAACCGAGGCGCGGAGGAGAGCGGGATCAGCTCGAACACGCTCTACCCGCAGGGCCTCCCCGACTGCGCCTCGGGAGGCTCGCTGGGGTTGCCGAACAACCCGGTGAAGACGGGTCTTCTCGCGCCGTGCGCGACCTACGACCGCAACGACCCCGTCTTCCGCGACCCCCCGGGTTGCACGCTGTTCGACACGCCGCCCGAGCCGTGACGGTGGTGCTTCAGCGCCCGAAGACCTGCAGCTCCGCCGCCACCACCGAGTGCGGCTGACCAGGTACGAGAGGCTCGTAGCCGACCAGGCAGCTGCTCCGCTTGGTCGCGTCGTTGTCGTCCTCCCGGGTGAACGCCGGAACTCCCGTGCACTGGTTGTGCAGCGCGACGAGCCGCACGTGCGTCGCCCGTACGTTCGGGATGTTGAAGCTGCGGAGCGTCAGATCGGAAACCTTCGGCCGCGGTCGGCGCGACGGGAACGCGTTCTTCCGGCTCGTGTAGACACGCTTGAAGTCGGAAGCCTCTGCGCACTTGCCGCTGCAGAGCTCGATGGCGAACTGCCGCAGGGCCGCGAAGCGGTTCTGTCCCGGAACGAGCATCGCGCTGACCTGCACCTTGTCGATCAGGTGTTCGCCGCCGGCGAGGTCGACGACGACGAACTTGCCGCGCACCTCCGTGCCCTCCATCGACGCCCATGCCGTCATCTCGGTGTCGTCGATGAGCGCGCCGTGGCCCTGGCCGCTGCCGGCGGCGGACGCGCCGTTGTTCCCGGACGCCAGGTTGCGCTCCATGCGAACGGTGACGGTCTGCTTGCCCGAGCGGATGCGCGCGCGGAACCGTTTCATGCCGTAGCCGGGTGCCTGAGCGATGAAGTCGTAGGTGCCGGAAGTCATGACGGCCTTCCCGGCACGGCCCTCCGTCAGCGGGGTCGCCCGCGCCTCGTAGTGGCCGACGTAGATCCTGGCTTCCGGCTTCTTCCCGCCCGGGGCCGTCGTACGGAAGGTCACGGTCGCGTTCTTCCCGCGGTGTGCCTTGAAGCTGGGCGTCGGCTGCGCGTCGCCGGTCCCGTTGCTCTTCGCGTCTACGCCAAGGCCCCCCTGAGCGAAGACCTTCCACAAGATCTTCTGGTTCGCGCCGCCGAACCGCGCCTTGTCGGCGGCGAGATAGGCGTCGCGCGCATCGACCATCGAGACGTTCGACTCCATCAACAGCCACGCATCGAACATGATCTGCGTCCAGCGGCGGTTGCCCGGGCAGCGCGCCGGACCGACGCGGCCGTCGGCGCAGCGACGCTGAAGCGACACGTCGGACGCGGGGAACTTGCGGTTGTAGCGCTTCACGAGAGCGCTGCGGATGTCGTAGTTGATCGCGCTCCAGATCTCACCGTCGGCGTGCACCTGTTGCCCGACGAAGTCGTAGGCGATGTCGGAGTAGTTGAGCGGTGACTTATTCATCGCGTAGTTGCGGATGGCGCTCTTGTTGTCACCCGTGACGTACGGACCCACCGCGTAGGGGTTCTCACGGGCGACGGGAGCGAAGTCGTACTGCTGCAGATACTCCACCGCCACGAGATCCGACCACGACTCACCCATCGCGCCGGCCTGCGCCCCGGAGAGACCGGCGTCCGGGCCCGCCACCATGCGGTTCGAGATCGCGTGCGTGTACTCGTGCCCGATGACCGACATGTCGAAGTCACCGTCCACACACGGCGGGTAGAACGCCGCCCCGATCGGCTGCCAGAGATACATGTTCGTGATCGGCGGGACGCCGTCCTGAGGCGTGATCTGGTTGGCGTTGTCCCGGCCGAAGAGAGGCGTCGCGGTGCCGAAGATGGCACCCGACTGGGAGTTCCCGACCTCGGGGTCGTTACCTCGCCCCGAACCCTGCGACTCGGGCCGGTTGATCACCTGGAGGTTGTAGGCCGCTTCGGTGAAACCGAGGATGTAGGACCAGTCGTGCATGCGGTTGTGCATGGCGAAGAGGTTGGCGGTGGCCGCATCGACGTCGATACGCTGCGGCGTGGCGAAGGCGGCCGGGTTGCACCCCGATTCGAACCACTGGTTCGTGAACTCGTAGTCGTACTCACGCGTCGCGCTGACCGGCTGGTATTGCTCACCAGGCGTTAGAGGGCTGACCCACGACTGCGTCGAGCGAGCCGCGTTCCCCGACGTCGTGAACGTCGGCGCGCCGGGATTCGGGATGGTGTCCCAGGGGCCAAAAGCACCTTTGTTCTTGACCCCCCGCTCACAGCCATCGTTGTCCTCCCAGCACCACAGCACACGCTCTCCCGGCTTCGCCGCGCTTTCCGGGATGTTCGGGTAGACGCGCCACGTCGGCGGCTCGGGCTCGCGCTCCCATTGGATACGGCTCTCGCGACGCCACGACTTGCCCGTCAGCGCGTCGACGAAGTGAACCCAGGCTTCGGGATGACCGTGCTCGTGGTTGTTGTCGATCAGCAGCGTCTCGTAGACGAGCCGCGTGCCCTCGGTCGGAGTCGGGAGCGCGCGCAGCCGCGCCCGAGCCGGCTCCGAGACCCCGGCTACGTCGAACACCTTCCAGTCGTCCTGCGGCCGCGCCGCGGCTAGGTCGGAAACGCCGATGCGGAAACCGACGTCGGCCGCCGCGGCGAGGAGCGCGTCTCGCGGCGAGAGCGCCGGCTGCGTCTCGAACTCCGTCCCCGGCGCGGCCGACGACGACACGTAGACGAGGTCGCCGCGGGCGATACCGAGCGTGATCCGGCCGTCGACCGTCGAGAGGACGCCGTCGTAGCTCTGGCGGAACTGGACCGAGTAGGCGTCGTCGCCGATGGGCAGCACGTGCTGGAGCACCAGCCCGCGGAGGTCGCTCTCGCTCAAGCGGAAGAGCGCGGCGTGCTGCTCGACCCAGGCACGGACCGCATCCTCGGGCGCTCCGGTCAGGCCGCGGGCGAGGACGCCGTCGAAGTTGATCAGCGATATGGGGGTGCCGAAGCGGTTCCAGCGCGCGGTCCCGCCGAGTGAGGCGACGATCGCCTGCTGCTCGGGTGTGGGGGCGATGCTGCCGGCGCGCCGGTCGTACTCCTCGAGCACCCCGGCCTCGTCCTGGAAGAAGACGGGACGCGCGGGTCGCACTCGCTCACGAGTGGCCGCTTGCGGGACGAGCCCCCCGACGAGGATCCCCACGAGCAGGGCTCCGACGCCCCCACGCAAGATCGTGCCGCGGCTACCCTGCATGTCGACCAACCCCCATCTGCGTCCCGAGTCTCCGTCCGATGGCGCCCCTTCCCCCTTCGGCGCGCCCTACCTCTTCTCCTGCCCTCCGGCGTCAGGCGGCTGGAACAGCGTCCGCGCCAGCTCGTGGGCGAGCTCCCGGATTTGGCCGGATATCCGGTCGTGGACCTGCTGGCGGGAGCCGATCGGGTCGGCGATCTCCTCCTGGGGGACGAAGCCCTGCTTCGCCTTCGCCGCCGTGGCGACGAGCCGGCGGGCCCGCGCCTCCGGGTCTTCCGCCGGGTACTCCTCGGGGCGGTGGCTGCCGAGGAGGCGGATGAGCTCGGGGAGCGTGAAGGTCTTGGCGGGATCGGCACCTCCCTCGACCACCGCAGCCGCCACGTGGGCGAGCTCGAACCCGACCACGAGGTCGGCGTCGGGCAGCTTGGCGACGCCGAGGTGACGCGACCGGTGAGTGGAGAGGTCGAGGCCGAGGCCGGCCGCCGCGCGGAGCGTCTCGGACGGGGAAGTCGCTGCGGCGAGATCGAGCGTGCCGCACGAGGAGACCCGCACCCACTCCGGCGCCACCTCGCGCAACGAAGCCTCGCCGACGGGGCTGCGGCACCGGTTGCCGGTGCAGACGAAGACGACCTCGAACACGAGCGTTATCTAAGCAGAGGCGGACGTGGCCCACGCGCCCACGTGTGATCGCGCAGAGCCCCTTCGGCAGAAATGTGACTGCTACTCTCGAACGCCACCATGTCAACACCTACCGAAGTGGTCATCGAGCCGGCACGACGCTGGCCGCGACCACGCCTTGCAGAGCTGTGGGAGAACCGCGAGCTCGCCTTCTTTCTCGTCCTGAGGAACCTGAAAGCTCTCTACCGCCAGACGTTCATCGGCGTCGCGTGGTCGCTCTTCCGGCCGCTCGTGACGACCGTGATCTTCACGATCTTCATCCGTCTGGTGAAGGTACCGACGCTGGGCATACCTGCGCCGTTGTTCGTTCTCTCGGGACTCTTGCCGTGGACGTTCTTCGCCAACTCCGTCTACTGGGGAAGCCTGAGCCTGGTCGTGAACGCGCCTCTCGTCACCAAGATCTACTTCCCGCGCATCGTGTTGCCGCTCGCTAACGTGCTGACGGAATCGGTCGACCTCGTGCTGTCCCTCGTGTTGCTGGCCGTCCTCAGCGCGGTTTACGGCGTCGCACTCGGAGCCGAGGTATTGCTCCTGCCCGTGCTTCTCCTGTGGTTAATCGTCACGTGTCTGTCGGTCACGCTATGGCTGGCCGCGATAAACGTGAGGTATCGCGACGTTGCTTTCATCGTTCCTTTCATGATCCAGATCTGGCTCTACCTCACCCCGGTCATCTATCCGGGACAGCTGATCCCCGAGTGGGGTCGCTGGGCATACGCGCTCAATCCGATGGTCGGCGTCGTCGAGTCGTTCCGGTGGGCTCTCGTCGGTGGTCCGGCGCCCACGTCGTTCATCGGACCGTCCCTGGCGGTGGTCGTCGTTCTCGTCGTAACCGGTTGGTGGTACTTCAGCCGGACCGAACAGACGTTCGCGGACGTGATCTAGATGACCCCGGCCATCGACGTCGACGACATCTGGAAGCGATACCGCCTCGGCAAGAGCGCGGCCGGCTACGGGACGGTGAAGGAAGCGTTCTCAAGCTTCGTCACCAGGATCGGTCGCGCCCGTGCCGAACCTGCCGAAGATTTCTGGGCGCTGAAGGGTGTCTCTTTCCAGGTGGGCGCGGGCGAGGCGATCGGGATCATCGGCCGGAACGGCGCAGGGAAGTCGACGATCCTCAAGATCCTGTCCCGGATCACCCTGCCAACCCGTGGGCGAGCGTCGTTACGCGGCCGCGTCGGGGCGCTCCTCGAGGTGGGGACGGGCTTCAACCCAGAGCTGACCGGCAGAGAGAACGTCTTCCTGAACGGCGCCATCCTCGGGATGGGGAGGAATGAGCTACGGGAGAAGTTCGACGAGATAGTCGCCTTCTCGGAGATCGGGACCTTCATCGACACGCCGGTCAAGCGGTACTCGAGCGGGATGCAGATGAGGCTGGCGTTCAGCGTGGCCGCCCATCTCGAGCCCGACGTCATGCTCGTCGACGAGGTGCTCGCCGTCGGCGATGAGGAATTTCAGAACAAGTGCTTCGGCAAGATCGGCGAGATCGAGCGCGAAGGCCGCACGGTCGTCTTCATCAGCCACAACCTCGGCGCGGTGCGACGGCTCTGCAAGCGATGCATCCTCCTCGATGAGGGTCGAGTCGTAGCCGACGGACCCACGGATTCCGTCCTTCAGACCTACTACGACCTCATAGGTGGTGGAGAGGCGACCGCGGCTTCGGAAGAACACGGCAGGGGCGGGACCCGGTTACTCGGTTGGGAGGTGAGATCCGACGACAGGCGCGCATCCGTCGTTCGGTCGGGGGAACCGTGCGAGATCACCTTCCGGCTCGCCTCGACCGTCGACCACCACCAGATCTTCCTCGTCATGGCCATCTATTCGCAGGATGGCATCCTCGTCTCGTCCCTGCGGACGCTCGAGACGCTCGGTGGGTTCTCGTCGCTCGATCCGGGCAAATATTCGGTCACCTTCCGGCTCCCGACGTTTCCCGTCGCGCCGGGGCTCTACGACGTCCACCTCACGCTCCACGGCCGGCACGAGGGCCAGATCTCGTCATGGCACGTGCAGCCCCCATTGCGCGTGACGTCCGAGGGCGCGCCGGCGGAGGACGGCAAGAGAGAGGGAGGCGTCCTGTGGTTGCCGGGGGAGGCATCGGTTGAGCGGGTCTGACAGTGGCCTCTGCTGGACCCACGCCCATAACCGCGGCGTCCTGGCCGAAGCACGAGACGAGCAGCGCCAGCGATGATCAGGCCGTTCCCGCAGGCGACGCACCAGTCGCGGCGCCGGTTCGAGAGCACCATGATCGTGCTCCTGCTCGCGGCGTATGCCGCCGCCCTTTCCGTCGGTTACGTCACGTCCGCTTTGACGGACACGCAGACGTGGATGCTGACGCTGGCTCCGTGGGTGGTCGTGGCGGCGGCCCTTCGTCCGCAGTTGATCCTGCTCGTGATCCTCGCCCTTCCGCCGGGGCTCTTCGCGTGGTTGGGGATAAGGCCGACGCTTCTTGCCCTGCCGCTTATCCTTGTGCTCGCAGGACGGCTCGTCCTCGCGGGGCGCATTCACCTCGATCTCCGCACCGGTCTGCTGCCGCTCGTCATCCTGTTCCTCGTTGCCTACTTCAATCGCGCGCCCGTAGGACCAGAGGCGAGCGCGTTTGCGGCAGGTGTCCTCGGGAGCTTTCTGTACTTCATCCTGCTCGCAGGTACTGCATACGCACTCGCGCGCGACGGCATCGTCAAGGTGCGCGACGTCGAGATCGCGCTCATCTGCGGATTGCTGGCGACCGCCGGCGTCTTGATCGTCCTGAGCGGCTTCAGCGTTTCGACGTGGCGCGCTCTGTACTTCGGTGAGGGGACCGGGACCTTCTCCTATTTCCGGGCGCATTTCGGCGTGCTGATGGCGATGGGGTTCAGTGTCGCGACACTGCGTCAGGTTCGACCCACCCGGGCCGGACGCTGGACCGTCCGCACGACGCCGGGCGGGATGTTGGTGTCCGCGATCTTCCTCGTCGGGGCCGCGGTGTCGTTCACTCGGGCAGCCTGGTTGGCCGTCACTCTCGTGATCCTCTGGATGGCGATCCAAACGAGACGCTGGGCCATCCTTCTCTTGATCGCCGCGCTCGCACTCGTGCTCTCTCGCATCCCTGTCGCCGAAGAACGGGCCTTCGCGGACGTCTCAGGAGGCGTGGAGCAAGCTTTCGTCTCGGGCGACCTTGGCTCGGGTCGCATAGGCCTATGGCGGCGGCTCCTCGAACGCACGGACCTGCCGCTCGGGAACGGATTCGGCTACATGTGGTCGCTCACACCGCAACAGTTGTTCGGTAGCTCGGACGTCTTCGTCGCGGGCTCCACGTCCTTCGTCTTCCCGCACAGCGACTTCCTCTTCTGGCTGGTCGAGCTCGGGATCGTGGGCCTGGTTCTGTACATCCTCTTCTGGTCGCAGTTGCTGATGATCCTGACGCGCCTTCGCAGGTCGGCCGATCATGGATCCGCACGGGTGGCGATCGTGTTCGGCGGGATGATCCTCACCGTGCTGCTGGTCGAGATCCTGGACAATGCGTTGTTCATGCGCGGCGTCTCCGAACGCTTCTTCGCCGTCGTCGGGATCCTCGCGGGCACCTACGCCCACGGCGGTCGGACGTCGACTGCCTCGGCCGTGGAGACGCGAACGTGAACCGGCCGGCATCTGCGCGAGGCCCGGATTGAAGATCCTCGAGGTGAACACCTACGACGCGGCCGGCGGCGCCGAGCGCGTGGTCGAGCAGCTCGCCGATGAGTTCCGCGCGCGCGGGCACGATTGCTGGCGCGCCGTCGGCTTCAAGCGGACGAACGCCCGCGACGTCTACCGCATCGACAACGACCGGCTGAACGAGCGCTGGAGGCAGGTGTGGATGAGCCGCGGCGCGTCCTTGAGGAAGCTGGTCGGTAGGGGCGTGGGCGCGTCACGCCTCGTGCCGGTGGTCGAGGAGCGGATCGCGCCGGGATTCGAGGGGATCGCTGAAGAGCGCGGGTACCAGCCCCTCAACTTCCCCGGCACCTGGCGGCTCCTCGGCCTGACTCCGGAACCTCCCGACCTCGTGCACTGTCACAACCTCCATGGTCCCTTCCTGCATCAGGGCGGCTACTTCGACCTTCGGGCCCTGCCGTGGTTGTCGGCGCAGGTGCCGGTGGTGATCACGCTTCACGACTCGTGGTTGCTCACGGGCCACTGCGCGCATTCGTTCGACTGCGAAAGGTGGAGGATCGGGTGCGGCCGCTGCCCCGACCTCGCGATCTATCCTGCGGTCAAGAGAGACGCAACGGACGTCAACTGGGCGCGTAAGAATTCGATCTACGAGCGCGCCGCTCTTTTCGTCGCTACTCCCTGCAGGTGGCTCGAGGAACGCGTGGAGCGGTCGATGCTCGCATCCGCGGTGATCGAGAGCAGAGTGATCGCCAACGGCATCGACCTCGACGTCTTTCATCCGCAGCGAGACGACGAGCGGCACCGCTGGGGGTTCGAGGCGTCCGACACGATCCTGATGACGATCTCGTCGCGCTTCGAAGAGGAACGATGGCGCGATCCTCAGATGGCCGTTGACGCCTTCTCGCTTCTGCGCTCGCGCTACCCAGACCTGAAGCTGATCGTGGTGGGCGGAGCCGGGAGCGAGCCGGAACGAGACGGAGACATCCTGCGACTGCCGTTCCAGCGCGGCCCGTCGGACATGGCGAGGATCTTCCGCGCCGCCGACCTGTACCTCCATCCCGCGCGGGCCGATACGTTCCCCAACGCCGTCATCGAAGCGCTCGCATGTGGAACGCCCGTCGTCGCGCCGCACGTCGGAGGCATCCCCGAGCAGATCATCGACGTCGGGTCACGCGCCGGTCGACACGCGACCGGGAGCTTGGCAACGGCAGCGAACGCTGCTGCCATGGCCGACGCGGTCTCCGCCGTGTTGGAAGACCCACTCCTGCTCGCCGCGCTTTCGGAGAACGCATCACGAGACGCGGCGGCGCGCTTCGACATGCGCCGGCAAGCGGATGAGTATCTGGAATGGTTCGAGGAACTGGTAGAGGTCCGGCAGGCTATCGGCTCGTGATGTGCCGAACGTGAGCAGCGCGCCGCTCGTCTCTATCATCACGCCCGTGTTCAACAGGGCGTGGTCGATCGAGGACTGTCTACGATCCGTCGACGAACAGTCGTATCGCCACATCGAGCACATCGTGGTCGACGGAGGTTCGACGGATGGCACGGTCGACGTCATCTCGAACTTCGCGGCAACCACGAACATCAAGTGGATCAGCGAGCCGGACTCGGGCATGTACGACGCCGTCAACAAGGGTCTCCGGATGGCCAGCGGCAGCGTGCTCGCCTACCTGAACAGCGACGACCTCTACCTCCCGTGGAGCGTGGAGGTAGCCGTCGCAGGGTTGCACTCCAGCGGAGCCGAGCTCGTTTACGGAGACCTCGGCGTCTTGACGATCGGAGAGCCGACGAGCTTCTACCCTCAGTTCTACCGGTCGTTCGACATGAACTACTTCACCCATTTCGCCACGCTGGCGCAGCCGACGCTCTTCTGGAGGAGAGACGTAACGGAGCGCATCGGCTTCTTCGATGAGTCGTACTCGCTGATCGCCGACTGCGAATACTGGTTGCGAGCGCGCACACGCGGCTTCTCGCTGCATCACGTCGACGAAGTGCTCGCCGTGCAGATCGAACATGCGGGGACGCTCAGGGAGACGCAACCACAGCAGCTCGAAGCGGAATTTCGGCGCTTGCGCACCCACTACACGCCCGCCGCGGGTCCGCCTCGACACCGCCGGCTCCAGGGGTTGCGGCGTCGCTTCGCGTGGAGGTGGCACCAGCTGAGCTTCGTCACCGGGGGGCGACTGGGCATCCACCGGCGGTGGCCGCGGTTTATGACCTGGTTGAAGGACTCGGGCATACGGATCCGCAAGAGCGCGTTCCTCTGGTTCCTCCTCCCGCAGCCGCTTCGTCCCTCGAGCGCGTCGCTTCTGGATGCAACCGCCCTGGCCGACAGCTTGCGCGGGCGAGGCTAGCCGTGGCTCAGGTCACTGTTATCACGCCGTCACTCAACTACGCGCACTTCATCGACGACGCGCTCGCCAGCGTCCGCGGCCAAAAAGGAGCCGCCGTCCTCCACCTGGTGCAGGACGGCGGCTCCTCGGACGACACCGCCGAGGTGGTCGGCCGGTATCCCGAGGTCGAGTGGCACTGTGAGCAGGACACGGGCCAGTCGGATGCACTGAACAAGGCGCTGGAACGGGTCACGGCTCCGTGGGTCGGGTGGCTCAACGCAGACGAGTTCTACCTCCCCGGCGCCTTGGATATGTTGATCGCGCACGGCGAGAGGACCGGCGCCGATGTCGTCTACGGGGATGCCGTATTCGTGGATGCGGAGGGACGACTTCAGCGGCTCCTCCCGCAGCATCGCTTCAGCAACTTCGTCCTGCGCCACTACGGCTGCTACATACCTACCTGTGCAACGGTGTTCCGCCGCGGCGCGCTCGGCGAGAGCCCGTGGGACGACGACGCAAGGCTCGTCATGGACTGGAGGGTGTTCCTCAAGATCCAGAAGCGGGGCGGACGCTACGCGCACGTGAAGTACCCCGCGGGGGCGTTCCGCGTCCACGACGACCGGGTCAGCGCGGCACCTATGGAGTCGTTCGGAAAGGAGATCGCCGCTACACGCCGGAGCTTCGGCATCAACAGGACACCGCCTCTGGCGGGGCACATAGCGCACGCGGCGCTCAAAGCTCTCGACGGGGCGTACCTTCGACAGTTGCGCGCCCAGAAGCTACGGTCCGCCGACCTCCGGTGGTTCGCGTCCGAAGCGGGGCACGGGACCGTCGATCGGCTGCTGCGTCAGGCGTACCGCGGCGCCGCCCGTCGCTAGGCGACAACCGCGCGCGCCACAACCGACCGGTAGACGTCTTCCAGAGCTTCGCGATGCGCCTCCGGCGTCATCTCGGCTCGGATCCGCTCCCTCGCCGCCGCGCCCGCCGCCTCGCACAGAGCATCGTCTTGCGCCAGCCGTGCGATCTGCGCCGCGAGCGCGTCGACATCGCCAGAGCGAAAAACCAGACCCCCTCCATCGCGAGCGAGCTCGGGTAACCCGCCTCGGTCGGAGACGAGCAACGGCCGCGACGCGGCCATCGCTTCGAGAGCCACGAGAGGGGCGTTCTCGTCAGAGAGCGAAGGCACGACCAGGAAGCGACATCGCGAGACGAAGCCGCGCGCGGTCTCCGGCGTGACCAAGCCCGTGAAAGAGACGTTCTTCAGACCGAGATCACGTGCCATGGATCTGAGCGCAGCTCCCTCGGGTCCGTCGCCCACGATCGTGAAAGGGGGATCACCCGCCCGGACCAACGCCCGGAGCAAGAGATCGACCCCCTTCTCCATGGAGAGGCGTCCGGCGAACAAGCCTCCCTTGCCGCGCCCTTCGTCGTGGAGTGGGGAATCCGTGAAGTTCCGGATCACCCGGACCTTCGAGGACGGCAGCCCCCACGAGACCAAGCGGTCTCGCATGAACAGGCTCGGCGCGATGAACAGCGACGTCCGATCCTCGAACCTCAGGATGAACCGGTGCATCCAGAGGCTTGCGGCATACACCGCCGATTGCGCGACCGTGGGAAAGCACCGGTGCACGACCGCGTTGTAGTACGCACCTCCGACACACCGCGTACACGGTTCTCCCTGAGTGAAGGTCAGACCGTTTGGGCACCGGAGACGGTAGTTGTGGACGGTCATCACCAGGGGCACCGACTCCCTCGCCGCGGCGAGATGAACCGCCGGTCCCCAACCCGGATAGATGTTGTGGACGTGAACCACCTGTGCGTTGCTGTTCGCTATCGCGGCACGAGCGTCCTTCAGCCGGGCCCGCGAGTACGCCATACCGGCCGCCGTCGCAGCCTGCCGGTCCGCGGATGCGCTGGCCGTGACGGCAAGGCTGACCTTATGTCGCTCCTGCAACAGAGAAACCTGTTGCTCGACGTAGCGGTCTTCCCCGCCGGGGACGCGATATCGGCTGTGCGCAATGAGGATCCGCATGGGACCGACCTCAGCGGTTCGCATGTCTATAGGCTGGCGGCGATGGGCGACGACAGACTACGTGCTGGAAAGACACCGCGGTTCGACGTACTCGACGTTCGCATAGACGCGATCACGACCGCAGGAGCAATCGGAGTCGTCGAGGAGGCGATCTCGAGCGGGTCGAAAGGCTACGTCGTCTTCTGCACGGTCAGTACGGTTCTCGCCGCGCGCGACGATCCGGCCGTCGCGCGCGCGGTGGAGGAAGCCACGATAGTCGCGCCCGATGGGATGCCACTCGTATGGCTGGGGAGAAGGCGCGGCCACGACCTCGAGCGCGTCTACGGCCCAGACTTCATGATCGATCTCATATCCACCGAACTCCGGCGCGCCCGGCACTATTTTTTCGGCGGCAGCGAACAGGTCGTGAACGATCTCGTCGAGCGTCTCCGCGCGCGCTGGCCCGACCTGAACGTCGCCGGGTTCCATTCGCCTCCCGCGGGATTGTCCGCTTCGCACATCGCCGAAGCCGACGTAGAGCGGTTGAACGGCGCCGCCGCGGACATCATCTGGGTGGCGCTGGGTCATCCCAAGCAGGAACTGTGGATGGCCGCTGCCCGGCCTCACCTCGACGCACCGCTGTTGATGGGCGTCGGTGCCGCCTTCGATTTCCATTCCGGGCACAAGGCGGAGGCGCCGCGATGGATGAAGGTGTCGGGGCTTCAGTGGTTGCATCGCCTTCTCTCGGAACCCCGTCGGCTCTGGCGGCGCTACCTGGTGGGCAACACCAGGTTCGTGTGGCTGCTCGTCACGAGATGGTTCCGCCGGCGCAGACCGGGCGGCTAAGCAGGCGGCTGCTCCTGACGGCCCCGCGGCGCCCAGGCGTCGATGACCTCCGGCGGCGGGGGCGGCGGGCGCCGCTTGGTCCTTCTCCGCGATCTGCTGGGAGAGCTGTAGTAGTAGTCGGCGGACGCGTAGGACGAAGATTCCAGCGAGAGGTCGTAGTTGTTCACGACCGCGCCGATCACACGGGCGCCGACGTGTTCCAACAACGTGCGCGCGTTCACCAGTGACGTCGCCGTCGCACGTCGCGGGTCGACCACTAGCACGACCCGCGGGACGACCGCCGCCAACGTGGGGCTGTCGGCCAACCCCAAGGTCGGTGGTGAATCGAACAGGACGATGTCGCTCTCTTCTTCGAGAGAACGTACGAGCCGCGCGAGATGTGGCGATTGGAGAAGCTCCGCCGGGTTAAACGGGATCGGTCCGCTGCCGACCAGGCGGACGTTCGGAACCCGCGTCTTACGCACCAGCTCCCACGGGTCGGCGAGCCTTCCTGCGAGGAACGTCGAGAGACCGGAGTCGCTGCGTTCGCTGAAGTAGTCGTCGATCGCCGGACGCCGCAGGTCCGCCGATACGACCACCACCCGCTGCCCCGCCTGAGCAAGAGTGACGGCGAGGTTCGCGGTCGTGATCGATTTGCCCTCACCCGGTGTGGCGCTCGTGATGAGCAAGCTCTTGCCGCCGTCTTGACCCGCGGCGAACTGGATCGTCGTGCGGAGCGTCCGGTAGGCCTCGGCGGCGACGCTCGAGGGGCGCGCCACCGGCATGAGCTTCGGCTGTTTACGAGGCAGGCGAGGGAACCGCGGGATCGCGCCCAGCACAGGGGCGCCCAGGACCGCCTCGAACGCCGCGCGGTCTCTGAGCCTCTCGTCCAATCGGTCCCTCAGAAAGACCGCTCCCACGCCTGCCAGAAGCCCGAGGAAGGCGGCGAAGATGCCGTTCCGCAGATGGTTCGGCGAGACCGGCTTCTGCGGAGTCGCCGCTCGCTGGATGATCTGCCCCGCCTCGAGGAGCGAAGGGTCCGGGCGCAGGTCGCGCATCTGCTCGGTCAGTATGCCTATGCGCGTGACGAGGGTCGCCCGCTCCGTCTCGAGCGCCGTCGCCAAGCGGTCGTCGCCGTCGCCGCGAGCGTCCTCCAGCTCGTTCGTCACCGACGTCAGATTCGACTCGAGCGCCTGGATGCGTTCCTCGAGCGACCGCTGTGCCGCGATGACGTCGTCCAGGATCTCTTCTCGCTGGTACTCGATGTAGCCGTTCGCGAATGCGTCCGCAGCAGCGCGGGCGAAGTCCGGATCGGTGGACGAGTAGGTGATGTTGAGGATCTCGCTATCCGGGACCACATGGACGTCCAACCCCTCGAGGAGCTCCGCGGGCGTCGTCTGCACGCCCAGCGTGGTCCGCGCGAGCTGCGCGACCTGCTCGGACGCGACCACCTCGCGTTCCGTAGCGAGATTCACATCAGGGGGTTGAACCACCTGCGAAGACGCGGCGGTGGGCTTCACGAGGACCCGCGTCGTTGCCTGGTAAACCGGCGTCTCCCGAAAGGAGAAGAACATCGCGGTTGCGGTCGTCACCACCGTGATGGCGGCGATCCACCACTTGCCGCGCTGCAGAACGTTGAGGTGCTCGCGCAGGCCGGCGTGATCCGCGCGGCCGGAGCCGTGGGAGCTCACGCGCCGACCGCCTCTTCAGACAACTCGCTTCGGCGCCTCATCGAGCGGAGGGAGCTCCTTGTTCGTGGAGATGGTCCGACATCGGAGAAATCAGCATAAAGGGCACCGCTCGCAGCGCAAGGAACGTCCGCTACTGTTGAGCAGCAGTGGACGGAAGACGGCGAGTGACATGGGACAGGAAGTCGTGAGCGGGGCGGGCGCTTCCCGTCGCCGACTGACCCGAAGCAAGCTGGTGACGGATCGGGTGAAGCCTCTCGTCAGACGCGTCGGATACGGGGTAGCTCAGCGTGTCCTCGGTCGAGAGCTGACGTATCTCGACTTCGAGCGGCTCGTGGACAAGGGCATCGTCACCCTCGGGCGACATACGTGGGCTCGTCCGATGGTGCACTACTACGAAGGCCAGGAGATCATCTCCCGACTGCGCATAGGTTCGTTCTGCAGCATCGCCAATAACTCCGTCTTCATCATCGGCAGCGAGCACCCCATGCAGCGGATCACGACGTATCCGCTCCGTCACTTCAACCGCGGGATGGAGGGGTGGCCGGACGGCCCTTACTCGAAAGGTGACGTTGTGGTGGGCAACGATGTCTGGGTCGGTGGGCACGCCATCGTCCTGTCCGGTGTCGAGGTCGGACACGGGGCAGTGATCGGAGCCGGAGCGGTTGTCGCGAGCGACGTGCGGCCGTACGCCATCGTCGTGGGGAACCCGGCGCGGGAGGTACGGCGGCGGTTCTCGGATCCACAGGTCGATGCTCTTTTGCGGATCCGGTGGTGGGACTGGCCGGAAGACAAGATCCTGGCGAACGCGGATCTTCTGTGTAGCGAAGACATCGACGCCTTCATACAGAGGTTCGATACCGACACGGGCTAGCGACCCGGACCATCGCCTCCGGCTCGGGCAAGGCGCTCGAACAGAGCACGGCTCTTCGCACCCCGCGTCGACGTCTCCGTCATGCCGAACGAATAGGCCTGCTGATCGAACACGAGCTCCGGCGGCGCGCCAAGCGCGCGGTTGACGGGTCGCCGCAGACGACGGAGGCCGATCTGATCCGTGACGGCGAGAGCCGCCGTCGCGACCCGCGTGGCGCGGGCGCCCGCAGGCGTCAGGCGACGTTCCCGCTCGCGGATCTGCCTCACCTGATCCATGTATGCATCCCGCTGAGCGACGGAGCGCTGCCCCGCGACGAAGCGGAAGCAGCCGAGGGGGGCGAAGACGGTGTAGAGCTTCGCGCTCCGGGAGAACCGGGCCCACAGCTCGAAGTCGGCGGCGAGCGAGTACGAATCGTCGAGCCGCGCGCCGCTGCGTTCCCACAGGGAGCGTCGCCAGAACGTGGATTCCTGCGGGATGAAGCGCTGCGTGCGGTCGCTCAAGAGATGCCAGCGCGACCACTGCGCGGGAAGGTCGACGCTGACCGGCCGACCCTCCTCGTCGATCGCGAGGTGCGCTCCCGTGATCCAGTCGATCTCCGGGAAGTCGCGGAAGATCGACCCCACGGTGAAGAGAGCTCCGGGCAGGAGCGTGTCGTCTCCGTTGAGGTAGCCCATGACTTCGCCGCTCGTACGCACGAACCCCTTGTTGAGCGCCGGGTAATGGCCGTCGTCGGGCTCCGACACCCAGTAGGCGAGGTGGTCGCTGTGCGACGCGATGACCTCGGCCGAGCCATCGCTGCTTCCTCCGTCGATCACCACGTACTCGAGGTCCGGGTACCCCTGCTCGAGGACCGACCTCAGGGCGGCGTCGATCAGAGAGACCTGGTTGAAGCACGGCGTGACGAGAGAGATCGAGGGAAGGTCGTTCACGACGGAAGTGCCTCCCTCGGTAGGTAGGCGGTGTTCCGTCCTCTCGCAGTCGGGTGTTGGACGTAGTCCAGTGACGCCATCAGTTCATGGACCTCATCAACCGACGACCCCGAATACTCGAGGTTGAACTGGTCCGTCTCCATCACGATGATGCGCGGGCGGTACCGCAGCAAGGTCTTCCTCATGCCTCGGATCGCCGACGGCTCCGCCCCCTCGACGTCGATCTTCACGGCGTGGAGACCACCCGTGAAGACGACCTCCTCTCGTTCGACCAACTCATCCAGAGAGGCGATCCGTACGTCGCCGACGACGATCCCATCCCCGTACAGCGAGCGTCGAGCGAGATCGTCGGGAGCGTCGGCCATGGCGCGGAGCAGCAACGTCTCAGATGTCTCACCCAGCCCCATCGGCAAGATCTGGACGAGTTCCTCGACCCCATTCGCGCGCAGGTTCATCCGCATCAGACGGATCGTGTCTTCGGCGGGCTCGAACGCGTACACGCGGCCGGCGGGTCCGAGGTGCCTTGCGACCTCGATCGAGAACAGCCCGATGTTGGCGCCGACGTCGACGAAGGTCTCTCCCTCTCGCAGGGTCGACGTCAGTAGGTTGATCTCGTCGTCGGAGTACGAGCCGGTGTAGAACATCTGCGCGCCGAAGTGGTCGCGCAGATCGCAGAGGATCCGGCTTCCGCTCGTGAGCGTCGCCCACTGCGGAGGGGGAAAGCCGACGAAGCGTCCGATCCACTTGCCGAGAACCATCATCCGGTACCGGATCCGCGGGTACCTAGCCAGCATCCGGCTACGCGTCACCGCCTGGAGCGCGTACGGCCACCGCTGACGCAACTTCGTCAACAAGACATCGCCGCGGCGTCGCATCCGGTCACTATAAGGATCAGCTTTCACTGAGTGCCACGATGTGCTGAGCGACGCGCGCAGGGAGGTAGTCCCTCGCTCGGGAAGGACCGGCCTCAGCGAGCCGCGCCCGCAGAAGCCGTTCTGAGGCGACCCTCTTCATCGCGTCGGCGAGCGCGCCGGCGTCCTCCGGAGGCACGAGGATCGAGCACGTCGGATCGAGGATCTCTTTCGGTCCTCCCGGGCAGGTCGTCGCGATGACCGGCACACCGAGTGCCAGCGCCTCCACGACGACGAGCCCGAATCCTTCACGGCGCGCCGGATGCACCACGGCGGTGGCCGCCGCCACGGAGGGGTAGGGGTTGTCCACATGACCCGGCAGGTGCACGACGTCGCGTAGACCACGCTGCGCGATCTGCGTCTCGAGCTCCTGCCGCCGCGGCCCCTCGCCGAGGATCGACACCCGGAATGGGTCTGACGACTCCCGGCGCAGCAGATCCGCCGCTTCCACGAGCACATCGAACCCCTTATGGACGGTTAGCCGGCCGATCGCACAGAACGACGTCTCCGGCGTGACGCCGGCCACGTCACCCGCTCGTCCCACCACTTCGTCGACGTCCACGGGGTTGGGGAGGACCTCGTAGCGCACCTTCCGGCCGCGGACGCCGAGATGCTCCTTGATGTGCTCCAGCAGATCGGAAGAGACGGCCGTCACGATGGGCGCCCACGGATAGGTGATCCGCTGCAACGTGGGGAGCGCCCTCTTCCGGAATGGGAGGTCCTCCAGACCGAACGTCAGGAAGCTTGCCTCCCACGGGATCACCGGTTGCTTCGCCATGCGACCCGCGAGCAGCGCGTACGGCGCGAGGAACTCGGGAGACACCAGAGTGAACGCGGGCCGCGCGTCCTCCAGATAGCGCGCGAACGCCCTTACCGAGCGGCGCGCGAACTCGGTGCCCAGGTGGATCTCGCGGCTGGAGCCGTAGGTCTTCTCGCCCGGAGGACCTTCGATGTAGACGACGTCGAAGGGGACGCCGATCTCGTCGAACCCCTTCATCAACCACCGCGCGATGCGGACGAAAGCGCCCCCGCCGGCGATCCCGGTGATGAGGGCGACGCGCGGGCGTCTCGTCACACGACCGCCTCGAGCTGATCGACGAGCAGGCGCCCGCTGCGCTCCCACGTGTACTCGGTGGCGGTCAGCTCGGCGGCGCGCCGTGCGAAATCGCGCCCGGCATCCGAGAGCGCGGACGACATCGCGGCGGCTAGCGCCGAAGCATTCGGCTCGGCCGCGACCGCGGCGCCTTCCGCCGCGAGACGACGCCCGACCGCGGTCGTCGAACTGGCCACGATCGGGAGCCCCACGGCGGCTGCCTCCATCACGGCGATGCTGTGGGAGTCCCATCGGGAGGGGAAGGCGAAGGCGCGCGCCGCCTTCAGCACGGTCCACTTCTCGTGGCCGCCTACCGCGGCACGGGCTTCCACCCATCTTTCTAGACCCAGCTCGCCAACCAAGGACTGCACCTCGGCTCTTCCCGGTGAATCGGGGCCGTGGAGGCGGAGCCGGGGACGATCCGACGGGTCGAACTCGAGCAGCGAGCGCAGAAGGACGTCGATCCCCTTCCAGTGCATCTCGTAACGCCCCATCCACAAGACGTAGCCGCCGCTGCCGCCGTCCCAGGAGAGCGGCGGACGCTCGACCCCGTTGCCGGCAACCAGGCACGGTCCGGAGTACCCGAGCGCCCGCAGATGCTCTTTCTCCTCCTCGAAGAAGAGATGAACGGCCGCGGCCTGCTTCAAGAACCGTGCCTCTGCGAGATGCCACCACACCAGCCGGCGAGCCTGCTTCTGCCGCACGATGTGCGGGTTGTAGGAGCCGTGCGGCGTGATGACGTACGGAACGTTCGCACCTCGCGCGATGCGCGCCGCCCACACGTTGTAAGGCGTCCACCCCGAATGCAGGAAGAAGACGTCGCTCTCGGCGACGTAGGGGCGGAGTCCCCTCGGATATGCGATCCGCCGGGACGGATTACCCGCGGCGACGAACGACGGGCCGGGCCCGCCGGAGACCAGAGGCGCGCCGTTGCAGGCGACGGACACCGCCGCTCCTGCCGAGCTCATGCCCGCCGCCCAGCCACGGACGGAATGCGAAGGACCGCTGTCGTCGAGGAGCGTGGGCGGGTAGTAGTGGAGCGCCTTCAGACGGCGCGGCCGCCTTGCATGGAGGCTCACCGCAGCAGCGCCGAGGTCGGACGCGATCTCGCGTGCTGATCCAGAACTTCCCTCAAAGCTCCGAGTCTCGCGTCGAGGGAGAAGTCCTCCCTCTCCTCCCCCGGACGTCCCCATGCTTCCGATGCGTCCAGTGCCCGTGCCAGCCGGAGCACGACCGTCTTGCGCGCGCCGCGAGGCGACACGATGACCGCGGAAGAGGGTGCCAGCGTTGGTGGGCCTCCCCGATCGAGGCAGATGACGCGGACGCCGCAGGTCACCGCTTCCGCAACGATCAGACCGGCATCATCGTGAAGGCTCGGGAACAGGAGAACGTCCGCCTCCTGCCGGAGGTAGTCGAGGACTTCGCCCCGCGGCCGCTCGCCGCGGAAGTCGACCCGATCCGCGATGCCGAGCTCGTGCGCGAGGCGCTCCAGCCGCGGCCGCTCCGTACCGTCGCCGAAGACCGCCAAGCGCCACCCCTCGGTGCGCGCCAATGCTTCGAGCGCCAGGGACATTCCCTTCCACGCGAGCAGACGCCCGGCGTAGCACGCGTTCTTCGAACGAGAGCGCGCCGATGCAGCGATCGCCGGGAGGTCGTCGACGATCGCGTTGTGGAACACGACCGCTTTGTCACAGTGTCGACGCGGCAGCCAGCGTCGAGTCTCATCGTTCTGAACGAGGATGATCTGCGCACGCGCCCATGCAGGGCGGGTGAGCGGATTGAGCCAGCGATAAGCAAGTCTGATGAGCGCTCGGACGACCTCGTACGCCGCGCCCCGCGCGCCGAAGCTGGGCACGAGCCGCCATGGAGGACTCACCCCACCCCCGATGGGACCGTAGATGAACGGTGGGCCGACGAATCCTGCGGTCGAACCTAGCCACGCGTTCGCAAGGGTCACGTGCCAGACATAGTCGAATGGGCGGGACCGGTTAAGGGAACGAGCCCTCCTCAATGCCGCGATCTGCCACAGAAGATAGTGCAACCGAATCCCCCGCTGGCCTTTCTTCCAAAAGCTCATCCAGCGCGGGAGTTGTACGAATTCGAAGTGCAGTCTCTGTCGCTCCGGCGTCTCCGGAAGCGCGCTCTCGATCGCGCTGCGGTATCCCTCGCGCGTGATGATGCAGGCTTCACCGAGGTTGGCGATGAGTCGAGACAGCATCCACCCTGCCCCGGGTTCCGACCCGCGTCCAGGTTCGCACGCGTACGCGAATACGAGGATCCTCTTGTCGTTATCGCTCTCTGCCATCAACCAGCTCCGCGCGCAGGAAAGATAGGTAGCATGCTGCGGAACCGGTTATATCCCTGCCACACCCCTCGGCGCTCCCCCTCAGCGAGACGTGCTTCGGCTACTCTTGCCGGGATCTGCTGAGGGGTGCGGGGGCATCCCGCTCGATCGGAGGCGAGGACGTTGGGGGGAACGCGCCGCCGCTTCAGGCGCACCGCAGGGATCCTGTTGCTGCTATGTCTTGCCAGCGCATCGGCTCCTTCCACCGCCGCACGTCCTCGGTCCTGGCTCGAGTTCCGCGACGTCGTCTACGGCCAGGCCGACGGCGAGATGCTGAAGCTCGACGTCTACAGCCCATCCGAAGCGGGCTCGTTCCCGGCGCTTCTCCTGATCCACGGCGGCGGGTGGAGCGGTGGCAACAAGCTCCAATGGGGGGGCGAAGCGCCGCGCTTGGCCGAGCTTGGATTCGTCGTCTTCGCGATCAACTACCGCCTCTCGCCGCCGGGCGGTAGATGGCACGCGCCGGCCCCGGTCGACGACTCACTGACGGCGCTCCAATGGCTCGAACAGAATGGCCGGCTGTTCGGGGCCGACACGTCCCGCGTCGGAGTTCTCGGCGCGAGCGCCGGTGGTCACATCGGGTTGATGCTCGGCGCTGCGGCCGGCGTCGGAAGGGTCGATGCGGTCGCCGCATGGTCTCCTCCCACGGCACTCGATCGTCTGAACGAAGGTCTGATGGAGCCGTACGTCGCGAACTACGTGGGCTGCTCCTATGAGGAGTGCCCGTCGGCGCACGAGGACGCCTCGCCCCTGTATCGCGTCGGGCGAGGATCGCCGCCCACCTACATCGCCCACGGAGCCGAAGAGTTCATCCCGCTCGATCAAGCACGAGACGTGGCAGATCGCCTGGAAGGCGCCGGCGTCGAACGGCAGCTCGTAATCGTCGGTGGCGCGCTTCACGCCATCGAGTTCGAAGAACAGGTGTGGGAATCCTCGATCAACTTCCTGGCGCGTCATCTCGGCACGACGCCTCCATACGAGCCCACCCCGCCGCCTCCACCGGGGGGACCGCACGAGCCGAGACCGTTCGCGTCCACGTGCACGATCACCGGTAGCGCCGGAGCGGACTGGGTCATCGGCACGCGCGGCTTCGACTTCATCTGCAGCGGCGGGGGAGACGACACGATCTGGGCGAGCGACGGTGGCGACGTCATCCGCGGCGGTCCCGGGGCCGACACGCTCGACGGCGGTGAGGGGGACGACGTGCTCCGCGGCGGCACGGGGAACGACGCGTTGATCGGTCGTGGCGGTAACGACCTGCTGCGCGGCGGCCCGGGGGGCGATTCGTGCCGGGCAGGCCGCGGCCGCGACCACAGGACGCAATGCGAGGGCTGAGGCGGCTGCGGCTTCTTTAGTGCGCGCCGCGGCGCGCTACGAGCGCGCCGATCGTCTTGATGACGATGTAGAGATCGAGCGCAAGAGACCAGTTCTCGATGTAGAAGAGGTCCATCCGCAGCGCGTCGGAGGCTCCGAGGTTGCTACGGCCCTGGATCTGCCACCACCCCGTCACTCCCGCCGGTACTTCCAGACGAGGCGCGAGCGTGTCGATGTTGGCGACGACTTGATCGGTCGGGAGCGGCCGCGGGCCCACGAGGCTCATCTCGCCCTTGACGACGTTGAACAGCTGAGGTAGCTCGTCGATGCTCAGCTTCCGGATGACTCTGCCGACCCTCGTTACACGCGGGTCGTCCTCCAGCTTGAAGAAGGGTGAGGACAAGTCCAGACCATCGACCAGGTGATCGCCGCCCTGGACCATCGTCCGGAACTTGAGGATCGAGAAGAAATGCCCGTCCTTGGCCACACGCGTCTGCCTGAACAACACGGGGCCCTTCGACGTCAGCTTGATCAGCAGTGCGGTCACGAGCGTCACCGGCAGCGTCAGCACAAGACCGATGGTCGCCAGCGTCACGTCGAACATCCTCTTGAGGATCATCTGCGACTTCGTCAGCGATACCGGGCGGAGCGAAAGTCCCATCACGTTGCCGATCGGCTGGACGGTCAACCTAGACGTGAGCATCTCCGGGACGTTCGCCGAGACCTTGACCATCACACCCTCACGGCGCGCCGCTTCGGCGACCTTCAGCATCTCCGTCGCATTGACCGCGGTCGACGCCACGAAGAGACAGTCGACCTCGTGTTGACGGATCACGCTTCGAACGTCCTCGAGGCGGCCCAGGACGGGGATGTGGTTGGCGGTGACCGGGGTGCTATCCACCGCCATGTACCCGAGCGGCTTGAAACCCAGGTGGGGAGGCTCCAGCTGCGCGCCGATGTCCTCCGCCTCGCCGTTCGCTCCGACGATCAGCGTGCGCAGAGAGGCGACGCCACTCACGCGCAGACGGGAGACCAGCCGCCTCCAGCTTCGCCTGGTCAGCAGCTCGAGCAGAAGCGCCAGGCCCCACGTCAACCCGAACCAGGTCCTGGAGAACGTGGAGGTCGACCACAGGCTCAACATGACGATCCCGAAGGCGCCGAAGGTGGTAGCGCTGATCGTACGGCGAAGCTCATCCCAGCTGGAGAGATGCTCCGTCTCGTACAGGCGCAGCCCCCGGAAGACGGCCAGCCAGATGAGAGGCGCTGAGAGGACCGCCCACCAGCTCCCGAACGCGAGAGATGCGGCATCGCCTATGAAGCGAGAAGCGATGAAGAGCGAGAGCCCGAGACACAGCACGTCGGTCACCGCCAGCCCTCCGGTGACCCATCCCTGAACGCCCCTGGCGGAGCGGCGCGAACGTTCCGCCGGCTCTGCCCGCATGTGGCCCGACAGCAGTTCGGCCCCGCCGAGGACATCGGCGAGGCTGCGGGGCGGATCTATCGTCGCTGCAGAGGATGCTTCGGGCGCCAACCTGAACTCCGCTTCGTGACTTCTTTTGGGTGTAGCGACTAGTTCGGTCGGACTAGTCAAAAGCTTTAGCGATTGGCGCGTCGAGGGGGTTCCGAAAGATTTCGGTTGATCTTTTTGGGCGTGATGTCCCGATAACAGGGGTTACTGCACTCTTTGGCATCCCCCTAGGATTCGCGAAAGATGTCTGATATAAGGTCGCAAAGCCCTAAATTCGGAGGACAACGTGCGGCGACGACTCTTCATCTTGGCTCTTGGAGCGGCGATAGCCGGCGGAGTCATTCCTTTCTCGAGCTCGTCCGCGCACGAATACACGGCCTGGAGCTCCAGCTCGATCTCTTACTCCGGCGGCGCGTTCTCCGGCGCCGTCAACTCCGCCCGAGCCGCTTGCCGCGGCGGGCGCAGCGTCGTGCTCGTCAAAGCGCGAAGGAACAGGGGCGATCGCGTCGCGGGCCGGACAACGACGGGCTCCAACGGCACGTGGTCGATCGGTAAGGCCAAGCCGAGGGGCCGGTACTACGTACGGATCGCGCGGCGCGTCAGTACGCCTTACGGCCACCGCCATGATTGTCGCGCCACCGCATCCTCCACGATCCGCGTCAGGTGAGGCAGACAAGCTCCCGCAAGGTCTAACCACTTTCGACCGGTTCGCGCCCCGAGGCTCGTTTGAATCGCGCCGAACGAGAGTGAAGCGGCTCAGGACCGCGTGACGTCTCCGCGCAGGAAGCGCACGGCGCGCCGCATCATCCTGGCGACGATCGCCGTCGCCCTCGTCGCGCTCGTCGTCGACGCCGTGTACCTGATACGCGAGCTACCCACCTCCGCGCGCGCCACTGTGACCAACATGCGCTCGGGCCGCGACCGCCTAGAGGACATCGAGTTGAGCCGCGCGGGGGCCGACTTCCGCGCCGCCGCCGAGGCCGCGGCGCGAACCGAGAGCCTGTTGCAGCATCCCGCGGCTGTGGTCGCGCGTCTCGTGCCGAAGGTCGGCGGAGACATCGCCGTCTTGCGCGATCTCGCGCGCGCCGCCCACTCGGCTTCCTCCGCGGGCATCGAGGTGGTCGACGCGGCCGATCGCCTCGGCGCGGACGAGCGAGGCCTGGCGAATGCCGTCTACCGGCGTGGTCGCGTCCGCCTACAGGCGCTCGAAAGCGCGGCGCCGTCGATAACGCAGGCGGCAAGCCTCCTGCGTGAAGCCGTCGCGGCGGCAGACGACTCTAGGGTTCCGTTCCTCCCACCCCTGCGGGCGGCTCGGGAAGAGGCGCTCCGCCTGCTGCGCGCCGCCGAGAGCACCGCCTCGCGGGCAGAGTCGGCGTTCGACCTCCTTCCGGGCATGGCCGGCGGTTCCGACCAGCGGCGTTACTTCCTGATGTTCCAGGCTCCGAGCGAGGCGCGCGCGACGGGAGGTCTGCTGGGCTTCTACGGCATCCTCGCCGCCGACGAGGGCCGTCTGGATCTCGGCCGCCTCGGCCCGATCCACGAGCTGTCGACGAGACGTCCTTTCGGTCGGCTCGAAGCCCCCGATTGGTACCGCGACCTCTACGGACCGGTGGGCGCGTTGCGAGAATGGCGTCAGGTCAACACCTCCATCAACTTCCCGCAGGTCGCACGGGTCGTTCTCCAGATGTACGAGCGCTCGACCGGCGAGCGCCTCGACGGTGTGATCGCGATGGACCCCATCGCCCTCGGAGAGTTCACGCGCGCTACGGGGACGCTAGACGTCGGACTCGGACCTCCGATCGGTCCCCAGAACGCGCGCAGGGTCCTGCTCCGCCAGATATACGAGGACTTCGAGAACCGTCCCGAAGCGCAGAACGCCTACCTCGCCGCGATCATCCAGGAGTTCTGGTCCCGAGTCGGCAGTGGCGTCGACGCCCGTCGCTTCATCGACGCCCTCGGCGTGTCCGCTGCAAGAGGGAACCTGAAGGTGTTCTCCGCCCGCGCGCCGGAGCAAGGAGAGTTAACCGACCTACGCGCCGACGGGCGCTATCCGCCGGGGAACACGCAAGCGGTGTTCCACAACAACGCGACCGCCAACAAGGTCGACTACTTCTTGAGGAGAACGCAGCGAACCCGCATCGTCGTGAACGACGACGGCTCTCTGCGCGTCCGCCTCGAGGTGACGCTGCGCAACCGTGCCGATCCCGCTCTGAACCGCGCCTTGCTCGTGGGTCCGGGTGTGGTCGGCGACGACCCGGCCGTCAACGCCATGTCGTTGTTCCTCCTCTTGCCGGAGGACGCGACCGATGCGCGCGTCGAGGTCGACGGCGCACGGCAGCCTTTCCTCGTGGGAAGGGACGATCGGTCCCCGGTGCTGTGGGACCTCATCCAGATCCCCGGCCGGACGTCGCGGCGGATCGTGTGCACGTACGCGGTCGGGCCGCAGGAGGGGGAGGTCGAGTGGACGCTCTATCCGCAGGTGCTCGCGCACTCCGACGCCTATTCGATCGAGGTCGTTAACGCGGAGGGCGAGCCGCTCGCGGTGGAGGGTGAAACGCAAGGGGTTCTCGACCGGCCGCAGACGATCGGCTTCACGATCCCGTAGCCGGACGTCACGGCGCGCCGAGCGTGCGGAGGACGTAGTCGTTGGCGAAGACGCCGTCGGCGTCGAAGCGCCGGCGCGCCGCCTGGAACGCGCTCCACTCCGGGTACAGGGGCGCGAGCGTGTCGTGCGTCTGCGAGTGCCGCTTCCCCCAATGCGGCCGACCCCCCAGCTCGTACAGCACCTCCTCGACCGCGGCGAACGGCCGCCTCCACTCCATCCCTTCGAACTGATGCACCGAGATGTGGCACGTCGCGCGGTCGTGCGCGGGGCTGAGGAAGGCGTCGTCGCCGGCGGCGAAGCGCACCTCGATCGGGAGCGGCACGTCGAACCGGCGCGCCTTGATCGTCTGCAGCACGCGCTCGACCGCCTCCGCGGCGCGCTCCCGCGGCACCGCGTACTCCGTCTCGGTGAAGCGCAGCCGGCGCGTCGAGCAGAAGACGCGGTGCGAGCGGTCGATGCGGTTGCTCCCGCCCCAGAGACGCGCCGCCAGCCGGTTGGCCGCCGGGATGATCTCGGGGAAGCGGCGCGCCGTGCGCGCCAGCATCGACATCAGCTCATTCCCGGCGATGTCGTCGACGCGGCTGCGCAGGCGCGAGCGCGGCCGCGGCGGATCGTCGGTGCGGTTGTTGGTGCGCGTGTAGGCGAGGCGCGCGTACGGGAAGACGTAGAACTCGAAGTGGTCGTTGCCGTCCGCCAGGTCGTCGAGGCCTGCGAGCACGTCGTCCAATGGGAGCGACCGGTCGACGCCGTGAAGATTGAAGGCCGGGACGCAGCGAAGCGACACAGTCGTCACGACACCGAGCGCGCCCAGGTTCACCCGCGCAGCGCGCCAACCGTCTGCATCCGAGCTTTCGTCGACCCGCACCACCTCGCCTGTGCCGGTGACCATCTCGACCTCCCGCACCGCGGCCGAGATGTTGAACAGGCGGGCGCCGGTGCCGTGCGTGCCGGTCGCGATCGCGCCGGCGATCGTCTGACGGTCGATGTCGCCCAGGTTGGGGAGCGCGAGCCCGGCGTCGTCGAGCGCCGCGTTCAGCACGTGGAGCGGGATGCCCGCCTCGACCCGCACGTCGTCGTCGTCCATCGAAAGGACGCGGTTCATCCGCTTCAGCGACAGCAGGACGCCGTCGGTCAGAACCGCATCGTTGAAAGAATGTCCCGACCCGGCGACGCGCACGGTCTGCCCCGCGCCGCGCGCCCGCCGCACCTCCGCCACGACATCGTCGACCGATGCCGGTTCGGTTAGGCGCGCCGGGCGGCACCTCTCGTCGCCGGTCCAGTTCCGCCACCCCTCTACAGGAAGCACCGCTCCTCGCCGCGGTAGGTCGGGCCCTCCTCGACCACCCGGTCGCCCTCGATGAGGTGGAGCACGTCGAAGCGCTCGCACATCTCCCCCGCTTTCGCGTGGCGGAAGTAGACGCGCTCGCCGACGTTGAGATCGGCCGCGCCCTCGCCCAGCAGCGGCGTCTGCACCTCGCCCGCGCCCTCCTGCTTGTCGAGACGCAGGCCCTCTGGGAGGACCGGCGTCGGCAGCCGCTTGCGATCGCCCGGCCCCGAGGCGAGATAGCCGCCACCGAGCACCGTCGCGACCCGGGCAGACGGCTTCCTCACCACCGGCAAGGCGAAGTAGGCGGCGGGGACGGGGCGGAAC
>DATLFS010000102.1:0-10611 GCA_035540935.1 Actinomycetota bacterium | reverse complement strand
CAACTCACGTTCAGCCTCTGGTACGCGTTCACCGAGAATTTCGTGCTTCCCTTCAGCCACGACGAGGTCGTGCACGGTAAGGGCTCGATGATCGGCAAGATGCCGGGCGATCGGTGGCAGGCACTCGCCAACCTCAGGTCGCTCTACGCCTACATGTGGGCGCACCCCGGGAAGAAGCTGCTGTTCATGGGCTGCGAGTTCGCGCAGAGCCGCGAGTGGAACCACGACCAGAGCCTCGACTGGCACCTGCTGGACTACGACGAGCATCAGGGTCTGCAGCGGCTCGTCGCCGATCTCAACAAGACCTACCGCGGGATCCCTGCGCTGTGGGAGGTCGACTTCTCACCCGAAGGTTTCAGATGGATCGACGCGTCGGACGCCGACGCGAACGTGCTCTCGTTCTACCGGACCGACGCGCGCCGGAGTGAGTTCCTGGTCTGCCTCTGCAACTTCTCCCCCGAGATCCGCGACGGGTACCGGATCGGGCTGCCCGCGCCGGGGACGTACCACGAGGTGCTGAACACGGATGCGGACTCGTACGGAGGCAGTGACGAGGGGAACCTCGGGCAGGTCCGCAGCGAAGCGGTTCCGTGGAACGGCCTCGACCACTCTGCCGTCGTGACGCTTCCCCCGCTTGCCGTCGTGTGGCTCCACGTCAGGACGTGATCAGGGCGCGACGACGCGATAGACCGCTCCCCCGGCGAGATCGGTGACGTACAGCCGGCCCTTGCGGTCGAGCCCGAAGGACGAGATCGCAAGACCCGACTCGAGCAGCACCACCGGTTCCGCCGGACTCGGTCCGTGCGCCGGGACGCCGAAGACGAGCCCCGAGCAGTAGTCGGCGAAGACGTAAGTGCCCCGTAGGGCCGGGACCTCCCGGCCGCGGTAGACGTAGCCGCCGGTGACGGCGCATCCGAGGTCGTGCCCGTAGACCGCGTAGGGCGCCTCGATCCCGGGAGGCGCCGGGCACTGGACCGTCGCGGGGAAGCAGCGGTCACCCTCCATGAGGTTCCAGCCGTAGTCCACGCCGGCGTCGTCGGCGGACACCCGGTTCACCTCCTCGACCTCGAACTGCCCGACGTCCGCGATCCACAATGACCCGTCGTCGAAGGAGAAGCGCCAGGGATTCCTGAGCCCCGTCGCCCAGATCTCACCGCGGGCGCCGGGCACGCCGGTGAAGGGGTTGTCTGCGGGGATCCCATAGGGATCACCGGAGTCGACGTCGATGCGCAGCAGTTTCGCGAGGAGCGTGTCGAGCCTGCGGCCAGCCAGCATGGGATCGCCGGCGAGGCCGCCGTCGCCGGTAGCGATGTAGAGGTAGCCGTCGGGCCCGAAGTCCATGTGGCCGCCGTTGTGGTTCGCGAAAGGCTGGTCGATGGTGAGCAGCACCCGCTCACTCGCCGCGATCGCGCGTCCTCGCCGGGCGCGGTACTCCGCCACCACGGTGTCGCCGTTGAGGTCGGTGTAGTTCACGAACAGGCGGCCGTTGCGAGCGAAGCGCGGGTGCAGCGCCAGCCCAAGGAGGCCCTGCTCTCCCGATGCCTCGGTTTTCTCGGTCAGGTCGAGGAAGGGTCGCGCGGCGAGACGACCTCGCCGAAGGGTGTGGATCAGACCGTCTTGCCCCACGATCAGCAGGCGCCCGCGCCCGGCGTCCACCACGCCGACGGGCGCGCCCACGCCCGATACCACGACCTCGAGGGCGATCCGGGGGGCCGCGTCGCCGGTGGCCGGAGCGGGGAGCAGCGACAGACCGGCGGCGATCGTCGCCGCCAGGAGGCGTCTCATCGCGCGATCGTAGTCGCACCGGCACCGGCGTCGCGCTCGGTACCCTTGCCGCCGTGTCGAGGATCGTGGTGCACGGCCACTTCTATCAGCCGCCGCGGGAGAACCCGTGGACGGGCGAGGTTGACGAGCAACCCTCGGCCGCGCCGTTCCACGACTGGAACGAGCGCGTCCACGACGAGTGCTACCGCCCGAACACCCGCGTCCAGATCGACGGCCGTGAGGTCAACAACTTCGAGCGCATCTCCTTCAACATCGGGCCGACGCTCCTGGGCTGGATGGAGGCCGCTGGCCCGGACGAATACGCGCGCATCCTGGAGGCGGATGCGGCGAGCATCGCGCGAGTCGGGCGTGGCAACGCGCTCGCGCAGGCATACCACCACTCGATCCTCCCGCTCGCCCGTCGGCGCGATGTCCGTACCGAGATCCGCTGGGGTGTAGCCGATTTCCGACACCGGTTCGGTCGCGAGCCCGAGGGCATGTGGCTCGCCGAGACTGCCGCCAACGAAGACGTCCTCGCAGAGCTGATCGACGAGGGCATCACCTTCACCGTTCTCGCGCCCTATCAGGCGGCCCTGTGGAGGCTCGACGGCGGGCCGTGGAACGACGTGCGGGACGAGCCGCTCGACACGCGGGTCGCATACCGCTTCGCGCACCCCGACGGCTCCGGCCGAAGTCTTGCGATCTTCTTCTACGACGCCGAGATCAGCCGCGCCATCGCCTTCGAGCGCGCGCCGTCGTCGGCGTCGCGCTTCGTGGACCTCTTCGCCGACCGGTCGCGCGGCTACGGCATCGTGAATGCAGCCACCGACGGCGAGACGTACGGACATCATCAGAAGTTCTCCGACCTCGGGCTCGCATATGCGCTATTCACGGAGGCTCCCGCCCGCGGCATCGAAGTGACGAACTACGCCGCCGAGCTCGCTGCCAATCCGCCGGCGGGCGAGGTCCGCCTGGTCGAGGGCGAGGGAAGCTCCTGGTCCTGCTTCCACGGCGTCGGGCGCTGGAAGCGCGACTGCGGGTGCTCGACAGGGGGCGAGCCCGGATGGAATCAGTCGTGGAGATTGCCGCTCCGAACTGCTCTCGAGATCGCGAAGGCGGGGGCGGACGACGCTTATGCGCGGCTGGGGCACATGATCTTCCGCGATCCGTGGGGCGCGCGCGATCGCTACATACAGGTGGTTCTGAGCCGGATCGAGGACGAAGAGTTCGTTCGCCGGGAGGCGGGGCGATCGCTCGATCCGGACGAGGTCGCCCGCGGCAAGATCCTCCTCGACATGCAGCGGAACGCGCTCGCGATGTTCACGTCGTGCGCCTGGTTCTTCAACGATCTATCGGGGATCGAGACGGTTCAGATCCTGAGGTACGCCGCCCGCGCCCTCGAGCTCATCGACGAACTCGGCGCGCCCGTTCCGATCGACGAATTCGTCGGGACCCTCGCCACCGCCCGATCCAACGTGCCCGAGCAGGGAACGGGGGCCGACATCTTCCTGCGCGTCCTCGAGAACGACGCGCGAGCGGCGATCAGCCGCTCGTGAAGCGAAGGATGTCGAGACCGCGGTTGTAATCGACCGCGTACACGATCTCGTCCGTCACCCAATAGGCGGCGGACGTCGATCCCGCGTAGGGGATGAACCATCCCGCTTCGGAGATCTTCCCGGTCTTGTCGATCTGCAGGAAGCGCGTCCCGTGCTCGTACCACGCCATCGCGACCAAACCGCCGTCCTTGTAGGCGGGATGGGTCGAGAACCAGTGCGCGCAGTAGAGGTCGGCAACCTGATCCCCGTCCGTCGGGAGCCCCCGCTCGACCCGATACTCGTCGATCATCGTGAACGTTCGGGTCCTCTTCCACTTCGAGGCGTCCCACGTCATGAACGCGGCCGACGGATTGTCACACGACGGCCCGCCGGATTCGCCACCCACCAGGAGGAACCTGTCCTTCATCTTGCGCGGCCAGAGATTCCCGTGCATGAAGCGGCCGTCGTCGTTCCCGCCCATCGCGAGGAGCTTCGGCTTGCGCGGGTTCCGCCGTGCGTCCAGCAGCATTAGAGGCTGAGACGAAGTGACGACCATCCCGCGTGCGACCTCGGTCACGTCGTGGGAGTTGGTTGCGGGTTTGCCCTCCGTCCAGTCTCCGACGACCCTCGGGGAGTCCGGCTTGCGAAGATCGACGATGGCCCCCTCAGAGCCGTACGCATAGGTGCAGTACAGAACGCACGAGAACGTGTGCTCGTCCGTACCCGCGAGTTGCGCCAGGATCTGCGGGTTCTCCTTGTCCTCCACATCGAACACGAACAGCGTCCCGAGGCTCGATATGAGGAGGATCTTGCCGTTGGTGTCGACGTCCTCCTCCGCGAAATAGGGCTGCTGCGGAAGAGGGTGCACGCCGACCCGCCGAGGCGCTTCGGGCTCGGAGACGTCGTAGATGTGGAGTGCCGTAGACGTCGTGAGGTAGAGGTAGCCGTCCAGCAGACGAGCGCCGGCGGTGTCGTTGTTCAGCGGGACGTGGCCGACGTACTCGACGCCGTCGGAGGCGAACCCCCCGACCGTGGGGCCGGCGCTGGTGGGCGCGGCAGGCAACCCAAGGGCGACGACGAGGAACATCGCGGTGACGAGCGGAGTCTTGGTCATGCAGGACGGTTCTCCACCGGCGACGGCCCCTCCTGCGAGCTCATCGTTGCGGCGGCACCGTTTCCTTCGCTGCGTAGGCCGCGCGACTCATCCCATGGCGGAACGCCAAGCTGATCCGTGGTCCGGCCCGGCTCACCTTCGGGACGGAGTGCTCCCAATCGCGCTGTGTACGTCCCCCCGTGACCAGGAGATCCCCGCGGCCTAGTAGGAAGGCGCGGGACGATCCCCCACCCGCCGGTCGCAGGAGGAATTTCCGCGGCTCGCCGAGGGAAACGAGCGCGACCACCGGCTCCTCGATCCTCTTCTCGATACGGTCGCCGTGCCACGCGACACCGTCGCGGCCGTCGCGGTAGAGGTTGAAACCGACGGAGTCGAACGCGACGTCGTATCTGTCGGAGAGAGCAAGCCTCATGTCTTCGAGGATCGGAGGTAAGAGCGGCTCTCCCGAATCGAGGAACCACGGAGACACCAGCCGCGGCTCGACCACCTTCTTGTCGTACATGTGGCGCCGTCGCTGTGCCCACTCCCGGCTCTCGAGGACTTCGCCGAACAGGCGATCCGAACCCTCCACCCAGCCCAGCTGATGGTCGACCCACGACCTCTCGTCGAGGTGCAAGCGCTCCAGCGCGCCGAAGGAGGCGTCGAACGAGACGCGTCCGGAATCGAACAGCGAGGCCTGGAAGCCACCGGCGAAACGAGCCATCGATCCAGTGTGACCGAATGTGGGAGCCGAACGCGACGAAGGGGCCGCCGTCCGCGGCCCCTTCGTGGTGGATCGACGTTGCCGACCCGGTCAGCCCCTCCAGCGCAAGATGTCGAGTCCTCTGGTGTAGTCGACGGCGTACACGATCTCCTTGTTGGCCCAGTAAGCCGCGGAGGTGGACCCACCGTAGGGGAGGAAGTAGCCCTCCTCGGAGATCTTGCCCTTCTTGTCGACCCGCAGGAAGCGCGTGCCGTGCTCGTAGTAGCCCACGGCAACGAGGCCACCGTTCTTGAAGCTCGCGTGCTCTTCGAACCAGTGAGCCGAGCACCCGAGACCATTCACCGGCGGGCTTCCGTCGGCGACGGTTCCGTTGCTCACCCGGAAGGTATCGATCAGCTTGAAGGTCTTGGTCTTGCGGACCTTGCTCGCGTCCCACGTCATGAACGGTCCGTTGTTCTCGTTGCAGCGGGGTTGCGCGTTCCTCTCACCCTGCATCAGCAGGAACTTGTCCTTGCCTCCGCGGGGCCAGCGCCCGGAGTGGAAGAGGAAGCCCGCCGGGTTCGGATGCTCGCCCACGCCCAGGACCTTCGGCTTGAGCGGGTTGCGAACGTCGAGCGCCATCAATGGAGCCGAGATCGGCGAGACGACGATGAACCCGTTCTTGTACTCCTCGACGTCGTGGCCGCCACCCTGCAGGCCGATGAGCTGGTGCCAGTTGCCCTCCTGGCCGGCCGCGGCGATCACCTTCGGGTTGGTCGGATCGCGCAGGTCGGTGATCGACCCGTCCGACCCGTAAACCCACTTGCACTTCAAGATGCAGGTCGACGTGTGGTCACCGACACCGGCTACCGATGCAACCTCCTGGATGTTCGACTTGTCTTCGACGTCGTAGACGTGCAGGAAGTTCTGCGGCAGCTCCTCCGAGAACAGGAGGTACTTGCCGTCCGGCGTGATGTTGACGTTCTCGTTCTCGAATTTGAAGCCGAGAGGGAACGGCGTCCCGACCATCTGCGGGTTGGTGGGGTCCGAGATGTCGTAGATCGTGATGTTCTTCCACGACGTCAGGTACATGTACTTGTCCTTGATCGTCACGCCGGTGGCGGTGCCGACCTCGAAGGGGACGAAACGCACGTACTCGACGTTGTCGCTGGCGATACCGCCCGGCGTCGGACCGGCGTTCGCCCCGTTCATGCCGGGAAGCACGAGCAGCGAGAGCGCCGCGATGATCCCGAACAGCCGCTTTCTCATCTGAGCCTCCTCTTGGGGTTCGTACGCGGTCAGGTTCGCCACGTCGCGCGCGCCTCCTGCACACGCGTTCGCCGGCGTGTGAGGAAGGTGAACGCGAGGCCGGTCGCGGCCGCGGCCGAATAGAGCATCGCGGGAGGAAGCTCCGTTCGGCGGCGCTCTCGGTACGCGCTCATCGAGAGCTCCTCCTCCGTGGCGAGCTCCTCGGTCGCCTGTGCCGCGAACGCGAGCTGCGGCTGCTCTTCCTCCTGCTGCGCCAACGCCCCTTGCGCCTGGGCCTGCGCCTGCGACTGCGCCTGGGCCTGCGCTTGACCCGTGTAGGCCGGGGGCGGCGGCGCCGCCGGCGGGATCACGAGAAGGGCGATCGGCGTGGTGATCGGCGGGATCGGCGGCACGACGTCCTCGCGGGTGGTCGAGCACACCACGACGGTGTTCGCCTCGACGCCGGTCAGGCCGGCGCCGTGCGCCTCCAGCGTGACCGGGACGCGCCGGCCGCGGACACCTTGACCGCACCGGTAGCGAACGTCGAACTCGAGGACGTTGGCCGACTGCAACACGACATCGCGGTGGATCTCCGGCGATATCTCATCGATCACGCTGCGGCCCCGCGTGGGGCGGATGCCCACCGAGTCCTTGGTCTGGATCGCATCGACCAGGTTGACGATCGCCGGCGCCAAGGTGCTGCCGTCGCCAACCCGCGACGGCGCCAGGGGACAGACCAACGGCTCCCCGGCCGACAGGTCGGGCAGACCGTCTCCGTCGCAGTCGACCGGCGCGCCGTAGGCGCGCGAGCCGGTGCCGGCGGAGACGCGCTGGAGTGCCTCCGCGGTGCCGTCGAGGTTGCCGACGGCGATGCCGACGTGCTCGACGCCCAGGCCGTCGTTCAGGGCGTCGATCGTCTCGTCCCAGCCCGGCGCCTTCGGCGGCGACTGCGCACCGAGGCCGAGGATCGGCCCGCCCTGCGGGTGGTCGAACGACCGCGAGTTGGTCGCATGCACGATCACCCGCAGCGCGTTCCGCCGGAAGTCCGCCTGCTGCCCCGGCGGGACGTCGTTCACCGGCCCGGGAGGATCGAGATCGAGACCGCTGCCGGTCACCGCCTGGTGCAGCGAGGCGAGGTTGCCCTCGTAACGGCCGCCGGCGTCGGCGGTCAGGACCTCGAGGGCGGCGATCAACCGATCCGGATCGTGCGTGAGTTGGACCTGGAGGCGGTAGACGAAGTTGCGCTCGTCGGGCGCCGGCACGGCCTGGTCCGGGAACGTGCGGGATTCGGCGAGACCGAAGCGCGCGTCCAGGTTACGGGCCGCCAGGTCGGCGGCGATGTCCCGGAGCGTGACCTTCAGGTCGTTGATCAGCTTCTCCATGCTGTGGGTCGTGTCGACGAGGAAGAAGAGGTCGAGCGGGACCGGGCGCTTCGGCAGGTCGAGCCGGTAGCGGACCCGCCTCGACTCGCCCGGCGCCAGTTGGACACGGCGCGCCTCGGCTTCGAGCGACGGCGGCCTGGTGACGGTGCCGCGCGGGAAGCCGAAGCCGGGCAGGTCGAGGAAGTCGATCTCGCCCCCGCCGACCGATAGCCGCTCGCCCGTGGGGCCGATGTAGACGACTATCCGCCTCCCCGCGTGGCCGTAGTAGATCGGGCCGACGTCCCTCACGCCACCCTCGAGACCCGTCACCTCGCGCTCGGGAGCGCGGAGGTCGATCCACGAGAAAGACGCCGCGTGGTAACCCCACACCCGTCCGACCGAGGAGACGATCAGGTCGGAAGCACTCCGGCCGTGTGCCACCGAGCTCACCGGTCCGGGGGCGCTCACCTGATACCACTGCTCGCCGCCGTCCTCCGAACGGGCGAGGTCGGCCGTCTCGGGACGGAAGGCGGTGACGACCGCCGGTGCATCGGGCGTGTGCACCACGTCGACCGGCCCGACGCGCCGCCCGGTGAACTCTTCCACCGGCGTGAACGACCTTCCGCCGTCGGTGGAGTGATACAGGCCGCCCGGCCCATAAGCCCACAGCGAGCTCGGGTCGATCGGGTCGGCGGTGAGGTTCGTGATGCCGGCGTTCGGAACCACTTTGGTGAGGTCGGACCGCAGCACCCAGCTGCGTCCGCCGTCTTGAGTGGCGTAGAGCAGGTCGGCCGTGCCGCCGCCCACGTCGATCAGGAGGTAGGCGAAGTCCGGCAGCGCTTCCACGATGGCGAGGGCTTCCGGCGCGCCGGCGGGAGGCAGTCCCGCCGAGGCTTCCCGCCAGGACGAGCCCTCGTCCTCGCTCACCTCGACGCGCGCCGCAGGGCCGCTCGGGCCCGATGTCTCGAGGAGCGCCCAGATCCTCTCCGCGGCAGCGGTCGCCGCGAGCGAGCGGACCGCCTCCCCCGGGCGGTGCGACGCCCCCCACTGACACCCGCCGTCGGTGACGCGGAGGATCTCCGAGCCGTTCGTCGCGAAGATCCGGTTGGAGCGGAGGCGCGGGACGGCGAGATCGCGGATCTCCGACGGTCCTTCTTCGAAAGAGGGCCCTTCGAGGGTCACCCACGCCTCGTTACCCGTGGCGCGACACCACACCGCCACCTGCGCCTTCACCGGAGCGAGCCAGAGAGACCCGACCAGGAGGAGGAGGGTGAGTATGCCGACGAGCGGCCGGGTCCCGAGCGATCGCGGCTTCATGCGTTTGCGGTCCCACGCCGGGCGCGCGGAAAAGTAACGGGAGGGCCCATAACTCAGGGTTCGACGGCGCCGCGGGCGGTCCTCCGGCGCGCCGATCACAGGCGCAGGCGCCCCAGCAGCTGCGCCTGTTCGGCCGCTTCGGCGTCCATCCCGTCCTCGAGCGGGACGGTCCCGGCCAGGTTCACGAGCCGCTTCGCAGCCGCGGCCGCCGGAGGGTCGATCTCCGCCAATCGCAGAGCGAGGTCGCCCACGGCCTCGTCGAGCCCCGCGGGTTCTACGACGATCTCGGCAAGGCCTCGGCGCCCCGCCTCGGAGCCGTCGATCTTCTCGGCCAGCCAGATCATCTGCTTCGCCACGCCCGGGCCGACGAGCGGCGGCAAGCGCTGCGTTCCGCCGAGGTCCGGCACGATGCCGTAACCGACCTCGAGCAGCCCGAGCGTGGCGTCGGCGGTGACGATGCGGACATCACACGCCAGCGCTATCTGCAGCCCCGCGCCGAGCGCGTAACCATGCACCGCCGCTACGGTCGGCATCGGGAGCCCGGCGAGCGCGCGGAAACCCGCCTGGGCCCGCGCGATCGTCGCCTTCGGATCGCCCGCTCCTTCTCCCAGCGCGCCGAGGTCTATCCCGCTGCAGAAGGACCGGCCCGCGCCGCGAACCACGACCACCTTCACGCCGGCGGCATGCACCTCCTCGCACGCGCCTGCCAGAGCGTCGAACATCGGGAAGTCGAGGGCATTCAGTTTGTCGGGACGGTTCAGCACCACGTCTGCTCGGTCGCCGTCCACGACGACGTCGACGCTCACCGATCTTGCTCGCGCGCGCGGCGAGCCGCACGCTCGGCACGCTCTCGTTCCGCGAGAGCGTCGGCCTCGGCGATCGAGGGCGCGCCGCCGCCGAGATGCGCGGGCAACCACCACGAATCGGCCTCGTCCCGCGGGCGCTCCGGATACGTCTCCTGGAGTCGCGCCGTCAGGTCCTCGATGGTCGTCATGAGCTTCTTGGTCACGAGGGCGGGGTCGTCGTCGGGGTCGTGCGGGACGGGCGGCGCGAACGCGACGCTGATCGGGATGTGCCGGCGGAAGTTCTTAGGCCGCCCCTTCGTCAGGATGCGCTGCGTTCCCCACACCGCTCCCGGGATCAACGGCACGCCAGCTTCGAGCGCCATCCGAGCGGCTCCGGTCTTGCCCTCACGAGGAACGAAAGACCTGCTGATCGTGCCTTCGGGGAACATGCCGATGATCTCGCCGCGCCTGAGCGCCTCGATCGACAGGGTCAGCGCTCGGCCGGCCTGGCCGAAGCGGTCGACGGGGATGTGCTTCATCCCTCGCATCAAGGGGCCCGATATCCGGTGGTCGAACGCCTCCTTCTTCGCGAGGAACCGGACGAGGCGCTTCTGGGAGCGCGCGCCGTAGCCGACGAAGACGAAATCGAGATACCCGACGTGGTTGGTGGCGATGACCGCGCCGCCCTCGCGCGGCACGTGCTCGGCCCCGGACACCGTCACTCTCCAGTCCATCGTCTTCAGGACGCCGAGGGCGAAGGCGATAACGGGCCGGTAGACGGGTTCCACGGCGCGCCGTTCAGGCC